>JBFENN010000026.1:0-27651 GCA_041551115.1 Anaerolineales bacterium | reverse complement strand
GGAAACCGGCTTTCAACAGCTCCGGCATCTGGGCTCGCCAGGAGGCAACTGATCCCAAGCCATGGTGCAGCAGGATGACAGTGGGATTTTCCTTCAAGCCATGGCGTTCAACATACAGATCGTGATCATTGATGCGCATAAATGTTGCTTCTTGGAAACCTCACATTGATGAGAGGCATCTATAACGGGATACAGCCATGTTTTTTCGGTGGATTTGTATCGCGCTTATTTGTGAGCATCTCTAGTGCGTTAATCAGACGCGGCCGAGTCTCACGTGGTTCAATTACATCATCGATATAACCGCGTGAAGCGGCAATATAGGGGTTAGCAAATTTATCGCGGTAATCCGCTACCAACTCTGCCTTGCGTTGAACTGGATCACCAGCCTCCTTGAGTTCTTTACGGAAGATGATATTCACTGCACCATCTGGTCCCATCACCGCAATCTCTGCACTCGGCCAAGCTAAGTTCAAGTCGCCCCGGATGTGCTTACTGCTCATCACGTCATATGCACCACCATATGCCTTCCGGGTGACTACTGTCAGCTTGGGAACGGTCGCTTCGCAATAGGCATACAACAGCTTGGAACCAGAACGAATTATGCCGCCATGCTCTTGACCCGTTCCGGGTAAAAATCCCGGTACATCTACCATAGTCAGGATGGGAACATTGAATGAATCACAAAAACGAACGAAACGAGCCGCTTTCTCTGATGAATTAATATCCAGGACACCAGCCAGAACTGCCGGTTGGTTAGCAACGATTCCTATACTGTGTCCCCCGAGCCGGGCGAAACCAACCACAATATTCTGCGCATATGAGTCGTGGATCTCGAGAAATTGACCTTCATCAACGATTAATTGGATAATAGACTTCATGTCATAGGGTTTACCCGGGTCATCAGGGATGATTCTATCTAGGGCTTCTTCCATGCGCAGCGGGTCATCGCCATTCGGTGCATATGGCGGGTCCTCCATATTATTCTGGGGCAGGTAGGTAAGCAGTTTCTGGATAATATACAAAGCATCGGCTTCCGAATCGGCTGCCATATGACAGACACCAGATATCTCTGAATGAACGCTCGCTCCGCCCAAATCCTCAAAGGTAACCTCTTCATGGGTTACAGTCTTAACTACCTCTGGTCCGGTTACAAACATGTATGAAGAGTTGCGCACCATGATAATGAAGTCGGTCAATGCCGGGGAATAAACCGCTCCCCCAGCACAAGGTCCCATTATGACACTGATCTGAGGAACCACGCCGGATGCAAGTGTGTTACGCAGGAAAATATCAGCGTATCCCCCCAGAGAAACAACACCTTCCTGAATGCGGGCACCACCAGAATCATTTATACCGATCACCGGTGCACCATTATTCATGGCCATATCCATGATCTTGCATATCTTTTCAGCATGGGCCTCACCCAGGCTGCCCCCAAATACGGTGAAATCCTGCGAGAAGACGTACACCAAGCGGCCGTTTATCGTTCCCCATCCAGTTACAACACTATCGCCTAGGTATATCTGCTCATCCAACCCAAAATCAACTGTCCGGTGAGTTACGAACGGATCCAATTCTCGGAAAGACCCTTTGTCCAGCAGGAGGTCAATTCGTTCCCGGGCTGTCAAGCGTCCTCGTTTATGCTGCGTCTCTATGCGCTCTGGTCCCCCACCAAGACGACCTTGCGCCTTTAGGTTGCGTAACTCCTGAATTTTTGAACTATCAGACATAAATATCTCCAAAGTAGCGGCGTGCTAAGCTCCGATTCAGAATCCATACGATTAGCGCTAAGAGAATAATATTTACTATCAAGACAAACAGCCAATTTACACCAACTCCTTGAGAAGAAAGGAGGATGCGATCCAACCAATAATATAGTGTGTAACCAAAGGCTGCAATGCAGGTTAATATCGGTGCCCACCGCTTACCTAGCCATAAACCATAAAACAGCACCAGCCCGGTCAATCCCCAAAACAGGCCACCCAACAATAAGTATAACGGTGAAAACGGCAATAAGCTAGATAAAAACTCATAATCACCAAAGGCATTCCAAAAGCGTAGTAAATTAAAACCTGTAATCATTAGGATCGCAAATGCGAGATACGTTACGCTCGCTGGCCGGTTAGGTAAATAATTTGGCATAGTACTCGAGTCAATCGTTTATGGATAACGTTATTTTGCCCATTTGCTTGTTTTGTTCTAATCGCTGTTGGGCTTGACCTGCAGCCTCCAACGGATATGTGCGGTCTAGTACAGGCTGCAGCTTCTTGGAAAATACTAAACCCATCACAGTTGCGAAATCATCTCTAGTCCCCATCGTTGCACCCAGCAAGCTTAGATGTTTTCCAAAGACATAACGGTTGTCAATTTCAACTTTAGGTCCACCCGTATTCCCCACTGTTACGATCCGACCACCTTTACGAGCAGCGCGAAAGCTCAATGGGAAGGTGGTACCAACATTATCAACCACCAGGTCTATGCCGCGTTGAGCTGTCAATTGATATACCTCTGTCGACCAGTTACTTACCAGAGTACGATTAATCAGGACATCTGCTCCCAAGGATTCAGCTAGCGCCAATTTGTCAGCGCTAGAGCCAATCACATAGACAAATGCACCCGCAAACTTTGCAACCTGAATACAGGCCGTATTTACACCACCAGAGGCACCGATCACTAAGACGGTCTCAGCAGGCCGCAGTTGAGCCCGGGTGATAAGGGAATGCCAGGCGGTGTGGTACACAAGCGCAGCTGCGGCAGCACCATAGGTATCAAATCCATCTGGGATAAGTAGTAAATTCCCGGCTGGAACAACAACATATTCAGCGTATGTGCCTCGAATCGTCTCGCCCAACAAGTGCCAGCTCGTACAACGGTTATCCCAACCCGCCAAACAAAACTCACAGATACCACAACTCCAATTGGAATTGATTACTACCCGCGCTCCGACTTCCCAATCTACGATGCCAGGTCCTAATGCGGCGATCTCTCCAGCACCATCCGCCCCAAGTATATGCGGATACTCGAGTTTTATTCCCGGCCATCCCTGACGCACCCACAGATCCATACGATTCAATGCAGCGGCGTGCAGTCGAATCAAGACCTGACCCGCTCCAGGTACAGGTGTAGGGTGATCCTTATATTCTAAAACCTCTGGACCACCGTGTTGTTTGAGAATGACAGCTTTCATTTCCGCATCTCCCTAGTTGCCGTTGAATAATTGTACATCCCAAATGTGCACATGGGCGTCTTCATTTTGGTTGCGGTCACGAACTTCCAGCCGCAGGTAATTTGTCAAGATGGAATCAGGAAAATCGAGCACAACTTGGGGCCGTTCAACGGTCCCTATCACATTCTGGCGGTAAGTAACCTCACCTCCACCTTTTGTTGAACCTACCATGACGGTCACCTCTGCTCGAATACTACCGACTTCAACTGCGATACCTGTAAGGTTGCGATAGCTAGATAAATCTACCTCGATTATGAAGGGATTCGATTCCAGTGTACGGATAAGTGTGTAAGGATCGCTGTCAAAAGCTTGCTGGATTTCACCAATATCGAGATAGGAGTGCATAACCCTGGCTGGCTCACCTCCGATAATAATCGTATCTTCCCGCAATTCGCGACGTTGATCTTTCTCCCTGGCAAATATTTCATCGATATTATCAACATAATGCAATCTTAGGAAATAAAAGCCGGTCTTGCCGTTGGGGTAGGTTAGTTCCTTTTCAATCCGTATGGAGGTAAATTTGCCGCTCGTCAATAAGCGATCATATTCCTCAGGGGTAGTAATGAAAAGAGTACGACGATCCAAGGGCAGCCGTTTGGATAGATGGCCATCGATGCTTCCCAATTGGATTTGCAAAGGATCAGGGAGAAAAAAACGGGCAATAACATCCGTACCATTTGCCCAAGTCGGTGACAGGATGATCTGAGTTTCGGGCGCAGCCTGCAGAAACTCTTCAATTTCGTTAAAAACCTGTTTTGATCCATATTGCATCCCACCGATCCCATACTCATCGTACCAGGTAAGACCAGCGGATAATGCATCATAGGTAAGAGAAATTGTTGCCAACAACAAGATCGTGAATACAGCGATACTCAGAACAGGACCAGGAAGCGGCCAGCGGAAGATGTGCCGAACATTAAAGAAACGATGGTAGAACCTTGCTCCCCGTCGCTCGTTCGCTAGCCAAGTCAATACAAAGGAAAGTCCAACTGCTGTCAGTAGGGATAGCGGGACAATCAATCCCAACAAGCGAGTGATGCCGACCCCAACCATTGCACTGCCAAAAGGCACTGAGATCATCACCACCAACACAGCCCGGTATTTTGACTGTCTAATGTTTCTAAGCGCAACACTTAGCCCAAGGATGATCAATGGCAACATGAGTACATGCATATGCCCGTAGCCTTTCATCAAATGGCGGGGTAGATCATGATCATTAGGGAAAAACCAATATGCAGGACTCAAGCTATAGGTGTACAAGCTGATAAACTTGGCAACCTTATGTAACCATGGTAATGGTTGGAGCAGATATGAATTCAATAAGTGTAAATGGTCTACAGACGCGACCGGATGTGTTATTTGAAAATGCAGATATGGCACAGCCAAAAGCAAGGTCAGCAATCCAGCGAGCAAAGTTTTGCGGCGATATCTCCAGTGATAACCAATATCAGAGATAGCAAGAATTAGCGTCGTAGCAACAATGATGATTTGACCCGGGCTGTAAGTGTAAAAAGCAAGTGCGGCAAGAACCACGGTTGGGTAAAGGTACCAGGATGATCGATATCGGTACAGCAGATAGGAATACAGGAAAGCTGCAAAGAAGGAGACAAATTCAACTGTCTCAAATGCTGTCCGCGAATGCAGGAACCAGGCTGGCGTAAAAGACACCAGGACCACAGCACTCCACCAATGCGGTGAGCAGAATATATTCTTCAGGATCAAGCTCAAAACTATCGGAACCAATAGAGAAAAGACGGCGGAAGTTGCGCGAGTGACAAATATCGATTTTCCGAACAGCAAATATGGCAGTATCTGAAGGTATACGCTGGTGCTCAGATTGAAATAACTATGATTCTTAAAGTAGGTTGGCAGAAGCTCCCCTTCACTCCCGTGCAGTCCATCGCGAATAAAATCTGCTGCTAACACAGTTTGGGCAGCTTCATCAGTGAAGAAATATATCGGGAAATCTTCCAGACCAACCAAATGGGTGAGTAAATAAATCAACAACGCCAGTCCAAACAAGATATATTCCAGAGATAAAGAGACAGACCTGCGTCGGGTAGCTAGGAAATTAACCCCACTGCGACGAACAGCAACAACGGGTTCGTTAGGACAGGCAATCGGAGAAGTATCGCTCATAGAAATGTTTCTGGGAAGGATGTGGGGGATGAATCAAATAAGATCAGCGGCGATCTTTTCGGGAAATAAACATAACTAATATTGCGGTACTCCTTTCCCCCAGAATTAACGTAATCCTGTCTCCATACGTGCGATGACAAGGCGTTGAATCTCGCTGGTACCTTCATAAATCTCTGTGATCTTGGCATCCCGGAAGTATCGCTCAACGGGGTACTCTTTGCTGTATCCGATCCCCCCGTGGATTTGAACAGCCGCATGGGCGACAAACATAGCAGTCTCCGAAGCAAACAATTTCGCCATCGAGGCCTGAAGAGTAAACCTCTCTCCGGTTTTTTTTGAGCGTTCTTTAGCTAGGGCTGCATTGTAGACCAGCAACCTTGAGGCTTCAATACGAGTCTTCATATCAGCTAATTTAAAAGAGATGCCTTGAAATTCTCCGATCATCCTACCAAAAGCTTCGCGCTCGCGTGCGTAGGCAACACTGGCGTCATAAGCTGCTTCAGCAATCCCCAAAGCCTGAGATGCGATCCCGATGCGACCAGCGTCCAAGACAGCCATGGCGATTTTAAACCCTTCACCCTCTTCTCCTATCCGGTTTTCTGAGGGGCAGCGATAATCATCGAATACAATTTCGCTTGTTGCGGAGGCGCGGATACCTAACTTAGGTTCCTTCTTCCCACGCTCGAAACCCGGTCGGCCTGTATCTATAATGAAAGCAGTAATACCCTTATGTTTTGCTTCTGGATTTGTAATTGCAAATACGACGATAAAATCTGCAACCGGTGCACTTGTTACCCAGGATTTCCGTCCATTGATCACGTAATCATCACCATCACGTACCGCCCTTGTGCGCATCCTCCCCGCATCAGATCCTGACATCGGTTCTGTTAGTGAGTAAGCACCAACTGCTGCCCCAGAAGCCACCATCTTGAGGTACTTCTGTTTCTGCATCGCAGTTCCAAAACGATGAATCCCATAACAGAATAGCGAATTATTGACCGACATGATCGTTCCGTGAGCAGCATCAGCTTTACAGATCTCTTCCAGGGCAATCACATAGGCTAGTGTATCCATACCAGCCCCCCCGAATTCTTCGGGGATTTCTACACCCATGAAGCCCATTTCTCCCATTTTCTTTATCGAAGCAGATGGGAATTCACCAGTTTCGTCAAATTCAGCCGCAATTGGCGCGATTTCATTTTGTGCGAAATCACGGGCAGCTTGGCGGATCATCTCGTGCTCGTCGGTAAATGGAAATAACTCGTCAGCGGTCATTTTTGCCTCCAAGGGTTGCGGAATTGATTTTCATTATAGCATTGAAGAATTAGAATATGATCCCACAGGGTCTAACAAATAGTGCAACAGCGGGTTGAGCCAGATGGCATACAATGTGTGAAACCAATCGTATGAATCAGATAAGCTATTCACCTAATTGCATTCTGTGGTACAACCAGGATTAGTGAATTTAATAAAGACTTCTTTTTCTAATCTGTTGTGAACTTTGCGGAGTTTACTATTGGAACCTGTCTCCTCATACCTATGTGCAAACCAATTACGCTTCCATTATCTTATCTGGAACGCAGCAGCTGAGAAGACCGCTCTTCTGGTGCATGGACTCGCATCCAATGCTCGTATCTGGACACCTATGGCAAATCAATTAGTAGGCGCCAATTTCCGACTTATCGCAGCAGACACAAGAGGTCACGGGTTGAGCGAAATACCGCAAAACGGTTATTCGTTTGATCAAATCTACCAAGACCTAAGCGCCCTGATACAAACATTGGATCTCAAAAAACCTCTGCTTGTAGGTCATTCCTGGGGAGCACAGCTGCTCATTGAATATGCATCCCGCACACAATTCGGCCCCTATGCTCCAAGCGCTATTATTCTGGTAGATGGCGGAATTGTCCAGCTGAACAAAGTTCCAGATGCAAATTGGGAATCGACACGCAGATGGCTAACCCCTCCTAAGCTTGCAGGGATGCAGCTTGACAACTTCCTCAACCTGCTACAATCAGCCGACTCAAAATGGGTTCCTGATGCTGGGACAATCCCTCTTATCCTGGCAAATTTCAAGGTCGATGAGCTAAAAAGGATCTTCCCACGGTTGAGTTTCGACCACCATATGCAAATTGTGCGCAAAATATGGGAATATAAACTTCATGACCAATATGATCGTATTAGCTGCCCGGTTCTGATGATCCCAGCACGTCCTACTAAGCCACTTTCAATGCGGGAGAGCAAGTTTCTAGAGGCAAAAGAGCAAGGTATCATCTTCGCCCAGGAAAAAATCGCCCAGCTTAAAGTACTCTGGTTTGATAACTCAATCCATGATATCCCGCTTCAGAGACCTATTGTTCTGGCAGATGCTATAGACTCCTACGCTGAGCAGCTCAACAAACATCACCATCAGTAATATCTCGTATCATAGTTCAAACAATCCTTAACAGATTGGCAGGATTCCTGCACTACAGAGAGGACAACATATTTCATTACTCAAGCAATAAATCATGGCAGACACAAGTCTGCAACCAATATATAAAAACAGGACTATAATCCCAAAATATTATGCAATATGCTTGACGCAATATCGGGATTATGCTAGTATCATGGCAAATTGTTACTCAAACCCAGCCAGAAATTCCTCTTCGTTTTGCGACAAGTTCTGTCTAAAATAGGGGATCGAAAGTTTAAGGAGAAATGGAAGATGGAGAACAAGCGGTACCTAATGATTGCGATTACCCTCGTGATGGCATTTATAGTAGCAGCTTGTGTGCGACCGGCTTCAGAATCGCCAAGCGAAAATGCTACTCCTACTACTGTAGGAGAATTTCCGCTACCGGGAACGAATGATGATGTTATGAGCGAATTAGAGAAAGCGGCAACTCAGACATTGATGGCGATGCAAGGTGGCACACCTGTACCCACCGAAATTCCTCCCACTGAAAGCAGCATAGAAGAACAGGTTCCCACCGCAACACTTCTCAGCCAAGAAGTTCAAGCTACAGTTGCCGCGGCCGTTGTAACCAGTGCCCCCCCTGCAGCCGTCTTCCCAACTGCTACTCCTGGCATCCCAACATCGTGGACATTGCAAACTGGGGAACACCCTTACTGTATCGCCCGAAGATTTAACGTGAATCCCAACGAAATGCTGCGATTAAGCGGCTTGTCCACTAACTCGACATACTATGCAGGTATGGTGCTGAAAATTCCACAAACCGGTAATAATTTCCCCGGTAATACAACATTGCTGCCTCATCCAGACACATACACTGTCCGATCTGGAGATAACATATACTCCATCGCATGTAAGTATGGCGATGCAGATCCCTATGCAATTGCAGCCGCCAATGGACTGCAATCGCCCTACCGAATTTCCCCCGGCCAATCGCTCCAGATACCGTAGTCAACTCGCGTTATCCACTTATTGATATTGGAGTAGCTGTGTCAACCAACCAGCTACTCCCTTTTCTATTACTAACCATGTACAAGGTGCAAACATGTCTTATGAAATCCTAGGCTCAAAATCAATCTATCATGGCAAGGTATTCGATGTACGTGTCGATCGAGTCAAAATTCCCGGAAACCGTGAAGCGAATATCGACATTGTCAGCCATGCTGCCGCAGTGACGATACTTCCTCTTGATGAAGAAGACAATATTTTGTTCATCCGCCAGTACCGACACGCAGCAGGAGAAGAGATATTGGAGCTCCCAGCTGGGGTAATTGACAAATACGAACACCAAGAAGAGTGTGCAATTCGAGAGCTGCGAGAAGAAACCGGGATGACTGCAAAAAACATTTTCCCTCTAGGTGAATTCTACTTGGCACCAGGGTATTCGACCGAGTATATGTATGTTTATTTTGCGCACGACCTTTCGCCTGACCCTCTACCCCAGGACGAAGACGAACAAATTGTTGTCGAGAAAATACCCGTGGACGAAGCTTATCGCATGGCTTCCCAGGGTGAAATCCGCGATGCAAAAACACTCGCAGTGCTGCAGTTAGCCCACAGTCACCTTGAATAACGAGCCTGAGTATACAAAAATCTAACTGACCCAATTATCGCATTAGTGAGGGAAATTAGTTGGAGATTGAAAATCCAATGCGTTAGGGATGGAGAGGTCCTGTACCATGGGATTGATCGCGGCGTCTCGGTTTGTTGCGACCTGCCTCTGGGCTAAGTAAAATATTTAACCATTTGACTGCCCGCGCATCATACTCTCGACGGCCGCACATATCGCAGATCCAGGCAGGAAAATTTGGAGCGGTAACAAGTTCACCATTTAACCAGGTGAAATAGGTTATATGCTTAAGCTTCATCAACCCGGTTTGGCATTCGGGGCAGTATGCAACTAGTATCTCGTTATCGCCAAAGTCATTCTCTGACATTGCAAGGACTCCACAAACTTAGTCTAGCCCAATTATACTCATAACCAGTGAGTTGTCTTGCCATATAGACCTACAAAATTATTGTGCAGTTCTCCATTGTTGAGCACAAAAACCACCTACTTTTCGCAAAACCAACAAATAACATCATCCCAAGGAATAAAGTTGTGACTTATGATAATCACAAAGAGCTTATTTGATGCTGAAGGATTCCCCAATTTTGGGGCGGCCAATAGATCAGGATTGCTTTCCCGATGATCGACTCTATAGGCACAGCACCCCAGGTATGGGAATCGGAGGAGTTATTACGGTTATCACCAAGAACATATAGAGCATTCACTGGGACTCTTACTCGATCTTGATAGCTAGGTTCGTGTAATACGTATGGTTCTTCGATAAGCCGCTCGTTGATTGAAACCTTGCCAGCTTTTATCTCTACCAATTCTCCCGGTAATCCGATCACCCGCTTGATGTATTCCTGGTCGGGGTTGCGCGGGTAGCGAAACACAATGATATCGCTGTAATGCGGGGATCCAATCCTGTACGCCAGTTTATTAACCAACACAAATTGACCCGAATTTAATGTTGGTTCCATACTGCGTCCATCGACGCGGATTCTAGCCGAGATTGCATTGATTACCAGAAAAAACACCAGTGCAATAATAATGGTTTCGATAATATCGATGACACCATGCCGCAATTTCTCGCGCTGTTGTTGCGGATCTGGTTCATCCATCGGTACATCATTTTTATCTACAAATTCACGGTCTAGCATAAGTAGGTTCGCAGCCAATTTTATTTTAGGGCTTCACAGCAAAGAGCCGACCTAACGGTTCTGTCTACGAGCACGCAGGACAATCCGGATCGGAGTCCCAACAAAGTCATGGAGTTCACGGATCCGATTCTCTAAGAATCTGAGGTACGAAAAATGAGCTAATTTTGGATCATTTACATAGAGCATGAAAGTCGGTGGGTCACTGCGCACCTGGGTACCATAATAGATCTTCAACTGACGTCCTGCATGCGATGGAGCAGGGTGAATCATCTGGGCATCCTGGAGTAGGCGGTTTAATTTTGAAGTCGGCAATTTAAATATACGCTCTTCCTGGACGCGCAGTGCGAGGGGCAGAACTTTATTAACTCTTTGTCCGGTCGTCGCCGAGATAAAAAGTACCGGAACATAATCTAGAAAATTTAACTCTTGACGAACATGTGTCGTAAAATCCCCCATAGTATAGGTGTCTTTCGGTACTAGATCCCACTTATTCACTAAAATGACCACACTTTTCCACGCATCCAGAATATAGCCCGCGATATGAGCATCTTGAGCCGTTATCCCTGAACCGGCATCGATCAAGAGTAATCCAACGTCGGTCCTCTCTATTGCTCGAAACGAACGCAGGACGCTGTATTTTTCTACTCCCGAATTTATTTTCCCCCGGCGCCTGATTCCAGCCGTATCAACCAGTGTAATCGGAATTCCTTCATACTCCAGGTGTGTGTCAACCGCATCGCGAGTTGTGCCAGCAATGGGACTAACAATTGCTCTTTCCTCACCTACCAATTGATTTAGCAGGCTTGATTTTCCCACATTAGGTTTGCCTAGAATAGCTATTTTGACGGCGTCATCTTGGCTCGGTTGAGCCTGATCTTTGATATTTGCCACCAATGCGTCAAGCATATCTCCTGTACCTGTTCCATGCAGGGCTGAGATTGGGTAGGGCTCCCCAATCCCCAATTCAAAGAATTGCAACGCATCCAGCCGGCGAGATTGATTATCAGCTTTATTGACAACCAATAATACTGGTGGGTAGAGGCTGCCCTCGACACTTCGTTGATGCTTCCGCAGTATTTGAGCAACTTCCCGATCTGCGGGTGTAATCCCACTTTCAGCATCAGTAATGAATAATACTGCATCGGCACTACTGATTGCTATTTCGGCTTGGGTCCGGATTTGCTCAATAAAATCGGCGGAGCCAATTGATAACGGTTCAATTGAACCACCAGGACCAGCAGCTGTAGGATCGATACCACCGGTATCAACAACCATAAAAACAACTTCCGTCCATTCAGCTTCTGCAACTAACCGGTCGCGTGTTGTACCTGGGATTTCATCTGTTACCGCTAAACGTTCGTTAACCAACCGGTTGAACAATGTGCTTTTTCCAACATTGGGGCGTCCAACAAGTACGACTACTGGATTTGGCATTATTTTTGTTATGAGCTTGGAGTAGCAGTTGGTACAGGGTTGCTTAATGTCGTCGGTGTTCCATCAGCAGCAGTCTCAGTGCCTTCCGTCTCTGGTGTGGGAGTTGGTGTCGGTGCAACTGTGATGGTTACGGTAATTGTTTCTGGTTGAAGGCTTTCTACTTTGACTTCATTAGGTAGTAAATCAACCTCTGGGACTACTTGGTGGATGCCAGGTTCTAGACCAGAGACATTGACGATAACACGAATGCTGGATGGGGTGAGGTTAGTAAGCAGCGGTAATGGTCCGGAGAGAATTAGGTTTACCGTATCCGGAGAGTATCCGGCTTCATACTCTGGGATGAGGCCGATAGATTCAATCGGAAGGGTAATGGGGAGATTACCTTCACGAGCAGCAATACTCAATCGAACCAGGACCGATTCTTCTCCCACCATGGTGATTTCTTCTGGTAAATTCAAGTTGGCGCGGATATCTACGTCATCGTTCAAACCGGTTAAATCAATCGGGTTCGTTTCAACAAACCCAGGCAGTTCGTTTACCAAGGTAGGATTGGTCGAAAAAACCACAACTGAAGGAGGGTTAACAGAGACATTTGTGAGCCAATAGCCATCAGCTACTTCTCCAGTCGTTAACACTTTAACAATAACATTCCGATATCCACCAAGTAGGTTTACCGGCTGGGTTATAGTTACTGATGGCGGAGTAATTGTTATGCCGGTAACAATCTTTCCGTCATCAGACCGCGGTTGCACAACTAATGATCGTTTTATCATTTCATTTGATCCAGAGATATCGAGTAAGACAGCCACTTCAACGACCTGGTCCACCAAGTATTCAGGACCAGATATGCCTATTGTCGAAGGTTCAATGACAGGGGTGCCTTTACGATAGCCGATTGCGGGATCACCAGTTACCGTTAATTCCACCGGAAATTCGCGAATGACGAACGGCTCAAGTTCCACTTTGACACTCTCTGGATCAACACGATTTATCCGCACTGGTGATTGGCTAACTTGAACATTTACTGGCACAGTATGTGGTCCTTTTGGTAAACCAGATAAATCAATCCAAGCACGGATTGATTCTTGATCCTGTGCTAATGACACCCATACCGATCGCGGTGCGGTCAAGGTTAAGGCAATCTCATCTGGGATATCAGCTATCTGGACCATATCAGATTTCATCCCAATGATCTCAATTGGGATCTGCCGTGGATACACGTTTTCTTCGTTCGGATCTGATGCGATTTCAGCTGAAATCCAAACGATCCCAGCAATGACAAAAGCCAAAATCAGGGTCGATAGGTTCTTTCCAAGCCAACCAAGCATTTACCGTTCACCTTGTCTGGTTTCGGGGCGGGACAATGAAAGCCGCTCAATAATCCCTAATAGACCACGGCGTTCATCGTGAGGTTGGAAAAATGTTCGCAATATATTTTCTAACCTTTCAACATCCAACCGGCGAATCATACGCCCTCCATGAACAACCGAGATAGAACCAGTTTCCTCAGATACAACAACCGCGACCGCGTCTGATACTTCGGAAATTCCCAAAGCAGCTCGATGCCGAAGACCCATTTGGCGCTCAGGTGAGCGCGTTAGCACGCCGCTGGCAGAGAGCGGCATCACGCAAGAGGCAGCCAAAAGCGTTCCATCAGAGATAACCACAGCACCATCATGTAAAGGCGTATTCGGGTAAAAAATCTGCAGAAGCAGTTCAGGCGACACCAGCGCTTTCATTCTTACACCAGTGTTTATATACTCATCTAGATTATCCTTGCGCTGGATGATGATCAAAGCCCCATGATGCCGATTTGATAAACGAGCGACTGCGCTTATTACTGCATTGATCGAATCTGAGCCCCCTGCCGCTGTTGTTCCGCTGATCTGGGTTAAGCTCCCAGCTCTACCTAAGCGCTCCAAGGTACGCCGAATTTCGGGGGCGAAAATCACTGGAATAGAAAACAACAGCGCCGGCATTATGGCGCTTATTAACCATGAGAACGCTGGGAGCACATCAAGCGTGGTTAATAAAGCGATTAACACAAAAAATATCAGAATACCGCGCAACAGTGCCATCGCCTGGGTGTCTCTCAAGAGCATAAGGATAGCGAAAAAAAACATCGCGACCAACACCAAGTCGATTAAATTTACCCAATTTAATCTTTGGAAGACAAAGCTGAGATTGCTTACCAATTGATTGACTGCATCAAGCACAATTTCAACTCCGGTATGATATGAGTCGATTTTTGTGAAATAACCAGGCTAGCATGTTTTCAAATTTAGTGAATCAAATTGTACCAATGATTATAGAACTTAACCGATTAAGGTTGAGCAAGGTATGATTCGGCAGGGAGCGATACGGCGATTTTCTACCCTCCACCCATCATAACTCATGCACTATTCTACCGAATGTTTACATGGGCCGTAATACGCGATCACTGCGAATCTGTTTAAATAACATTGCTGATTTGTGAGGCATCGATTCAACTGCTGCTTCCTGCCAAGCGCGGATACCAAGACTTGAAACTGTCCGCAGTTCGTAACCGAGATCGGTCCAGAGATAGGTCTCACGGGCGATGTTTGGCGTTACAAACAATAAGATAATCTCACACTGTAATTCGATAGAAGCCTGCTCGATCTCGCATAACACGGCTTCCATAGCCTCTTGGTATGAAACAGTGTGCTCGATATATATATCATCAACGCGCGCAATCAGGTTTTCTACCTGCCACCCCAGCACCCCAACTAGATCCTTTTCAGAGCGCAACAGCATATAAGCTTTATCGCCAAAGGCATCCAGCACATCTTCGCGGCTCATAACTGTGGATCCTTCGCTAAGCCTAGAAATAAAAGCTGCAATCTCCTCAGCCTGACGTGGTCGTGCTCGCTGGACAGTAAAACCACCTTCAGTTGTTGACGCAGCTAATATAGTTTCAGCATCGAAAGTCGGGAATAGTTGCTGCCAAGCAGCTAATACCTGTTGCCAGGTTTCTTCAAAGGAGCCATGATTATTGATTATGATATCGGCAGATTCGATTTTTTGTTCCGGTGGAGGTTGCGCAGTAATCCGCTGATTAGCCTGTATTTCACCCATATGACGGCGATGCATTAATCGGGCAAGCTGAATCTCTTGTGGAGCATGGGTTACCCAGATCGTGTCACACTTATTATGCAAACCGGATTCGATCAGTTTGATCGCCTCAAGGGCGATTACCGAACGGTTTGTTCGCATTGTCATTAGATCCACCGCTTGAATTACTAGCGGATGGATAATCGCTTCTAGTCTAGCTAACGCATCAACATCCGAAAAAACCACTTTTGCCAGCCTACCACGATCAATTTGGTCATCCGAATTGAGGATCCAGCGTCCGAAAGTTTCAACTACCGGTTGGTAGCCAGGCGCGCCCCTTGCCATTGCTCGATGTCCGAGTGCGTCTGCGTCTATACCATAGGCGCCAAGGTGCTCTAGCATCCGCCGCACGAGGCTTTTACCCGTAGCAATATTACCTGTCAAGCCAATCACGAATTTGCCAGGCCAGGCACTCATTCAACCTCCCAAGGACCCCCGGCACGTACAGGGTTTTTCGGCTACCTCACCAGTAGATGTCGAGTAACATCAGCTGCAGTGTTAAGAAATGGTTATCTAGGGTTCATTTTAGTCCGCGCCGCTAAGAATGTCAAAGGCAGCTACCCTGACAAAAAAGAAATGTCTCCAAATTTCCAGCAAAAAAATGGATGGGCGAGTTCTATAAGATCTGATTAAGTTTATTCGTTGATTTGTGACAATCGCGGATCTAGCGCATCTCGCAACCCATCACCAAGCAAGTTAAATGCCAGCACGGTGATCATAATCGCCAAACCGGGATAGAAAACCAAGTGTGGCGCGGTAAAAACCTGGTTCCGTTCCGAGCCCAGCATCGTACCCCATTCAGGCGTCGGGGGTTGGGCTCCCAGACCAAGGAACGAGAGCGCCGCAGCACTCAGAATCGCGGATGCAATTCCCAAGGTGCCTTGGACAACTAAAGGTGGAATAGCATTCGGCAAGATGCGCACAAACATGATGCGACGATCATTGGCTCCCATGGCTCTTGAGGCGGAAACAAAGTCTTGCTCTTTAACGGTCAGTACACTGGCGCGGACCACCCGTGCGTATATCGGGATACTGACAATTGCAATTGCCAAAAGCGCATTCTGAAGACCGGGGCCCAAAACACTGACAATGGCAATAGCCAGCAGCAACGAAGGGAAGGCTAGGAGCACATCCATGGTCCGCATGATGAGATTGTCCGACCAACCACTGTAGTAACCAGAGATTAACCCAAGCACGGTACCAATAATAATTGCAAATCCAACAGTGGAAAATCCGATGAGTAAGGAATATTGAGCACCATACAGCACCCGGCTGAATTCATCCCGCACATTTCCGTCAATCCCCATCAAATGCTGGGGTTGATCCTCAGGACAGCCAAGCAAATGGATGCAAGGCGATTGGCGTTTCTTCACATCTTCATCGCCTATAAGTACATCTTCGGGATCATAAGGTGCAATCACTGGGGCAAAAATAGCTATTAAAATCAAGAAGCCAAGCAAGAAACCGCCGATTTTCGCTGAGCGCTGCCGTAAAATGCGTCGTAGGGTTAGGCGCCAGAGACTATTTGAACGGTAATCTTGCTCAGTCGTAGATCCTTGGAGTTTAGCTACTGAGGACATAGACAGCTCAATTCAACTTTACACGGGGATCAATGAACACGTACGATAGATCCACTATTAAGTTAGCAAAAACATAAATGACGGCAATGACTATAGTAAATGCTTGCACGACGGGGTAATCACGCGCAGTTATGGACTCAAACAACATCCGCCCGACACCTGCCAAGCCGAAGATCGACTCGGTTAGTACTGCACCTGCAAACAACGTGCCCAGTTGCAAACCAATGATGGTTACAATCGGGAGCAGCGCGTTCCGGAAAGCATGTTTACGGATAACTGTGCGTTCAACCACCCCCTTCGCCCGCGCAGTGCGGACATAATCCTGCCGCAGCACTTCCAACATGCTCGAACGCGTCATGCGTGCAATGATTGCTAGCGGAATAGTGCTCAATGCAACAGCGGGAAGAATCATATGTTGGACTGCATCACCAAGCACCACCCAATCAAACGTGATCAATGAATTGACAATATACATGTTGGATATGAACTGAGCTATTGGATAAATAATAGATTCTGGCGTGATTCCTAATCCCCAGACTTCATAAAAAGGAATGGCAACCAGGCCTGCTGTCAATCTTCCAGAAGGTGGCAGCCAGAATGGCGTATCCTTTAAAACCAAGGCAAATAGGTAAGCCAACATCAACCCCAGCCAGTAGACTGGCATCGAGACTCCAATGTTCGCTCCAACCATTGTTGTCACATCAACCGCAGAATTCCTACGGGTAGCTGAAATAACACCTAATGGGATCCCAACGAGTGTGGCGATCGTTAAGGCAATCAAACTTAATTCGATTGTTAATGGTAAACGTTCAATGAGAATTACTGTCACAGGCCGGCTAAAACGGATCGAATCCCCAAAATCCCCACTCAATATATTACTCATATAGATGCCAAATTGTACTGGTATGGGACGATCAAGCCCATGCGCATGAATAAAACGATCACATACTTCTTGAGTTGCTTTTTCACCTAAGATTGCCCTGCATGGGTCCCCAGGAATTGAGCGGGCAAGGACAAACGTGACCAGTAAAATACCAAATAACACTGGAATGGATAGTAAAATGCGTCGAAAAGTGTACTGGATCATTTAATAGTCATAAATTAGTATGACGCGAGACGGAATATTATCCCAGAGGGAAAGGACCATCTCGCGTCATCAGTTTGTTAGTTCTTGTTCAATGGCAACAACAAATTACTCAGAGAGGTTCATTAATGCATCAAACAAGGTGGCTGGATAATCGAACGCGCCCGTGTTCCCCGTATGGTATTCACTGGCAGCATTCATACCCGCATCCCAGGAGCGAACGACATCGTTTGCATCCAAGGTCGACCCATCATGGAACACTACGCCCTCGCGCAGATAGCATATCCATTCTGTCGCATCATCGTTTACTTCACAGGAGGTCGCCAGGCTGGGCTGGGCGGCGCCAAACTCATCGTACTTGTAGAGACCTTCAAGCACCATGGTGCAGGCATCCAGTGATTCGCCATCAGTCTCGTCCATGCAGTACAGGCTGATGGGTTCGGCAGCCTTCAAGTAGACAAGAGTGTCACGTCCATCGGGAATTTCATTCCACAATCTAGGTGGACCAAGCACAGCGGTGTGCGCGTTTTCCACGTCCGCTAACGCAGCATCTGCCGGTGCGCCACGAGCAACAGGCACCATCGGGACAAGCTCCTTGATCGTATTGTTCGCATCTATATAAAGGCTCTCTACCGTTGCCTCATCAGCAATCTGTGAGGCTTCTTCGAGAATTTCATAGATCTCAGCATATGGTTCCCCATATTGGGAGTTAGAGCGACCAAAGTGGTAATCCAGGAAGTTGGTCACATGCAGATAGTCAGCACTCCAACCCAGCATGTAGAGGCCATCCAATCGCCCACTGGTGGATTCATCAATAAACTCACCCGATTCCATTACTTGTACCTCGGCGTTGATGCCGCAGTTCTCCTTCAACTGGGTCTGCAGTTCGACAGCCACCAAACCTGGTTCGGGTAGGTAATCACGGAATACATCCCGGTAGAAGATCGTGGTATCGAAGCCATCCGGATAACCGGCGTCTGCCAGTAAAGCTTTTGCTCCTTCAGGGTCAAAATCATACCAGGGATCACCCACACAACCATTCGGTATTGAGCATGGAGTGAAGTGTGTAGCAACCTCTGAACCGACCGGGTAGAAGTTATCCACAATTCGCTGGCGATCCAGACACTGTCCTACAGCTTTACGCACATTTACATCACCCCAGGGTTCAAAGGTATTGGTCATACCGATGTACATGATATTCGGTGCTGGTTTCGGTAGAAATTGCAGATTAGGATCGTTCTGAGCTGTCTCATAATCATCGGGGCTGAGTTTGACGGCATGATCCACTGTGCCAGCCTGTAATTCAAGCAAACGGGCTGCACCCTCAGTCGCCCAACGGAAAACCAATGTCTCAGTCGCGGCAGGATCGCCCCAATAATCATCGAAGCGTTTAAAGACAACGCTATCACCCCGATTCCAGCTCTCTAAATAGTACTGAGCTGTCCCGATCGGTTTCTCCAATAACTCACCGCTACCACCATTCGCCTCAATCCATTCTCTCGGTTGGATCGCGAAAGGAATAAATGCCGCGGCTGCTAAGAACGTTGGTGTCGGTTTGCACATAGAGAATTTAACCGTCATTTCATCGACAGCGGCAATCTCCTTGACCTTGTTATTTGCGCATTCCGCACTAATTACCAATGGCTCAAATGCCTCCATCGGCTCCTCAGCAGGTTCTTCTACTGCTGGTTCTTCAGCAGGTTCTTCTACTGCTGGTTCTTCTACCGCCGGTTCTTCGGGTGCTGGTTCGGCTGGCGCCGGAGCACAAGCAGCCAGTAGCATGCTGAAGATCAATATCATGGCCCCTAAGAGATAAAACATTTTTCTAAACATTCTTCTTCCTCCAATTCTTAAGAAAATTACTGGTCTGTTCACTTCAACAGATGGGGCAACACATTCGGTGTACTCTGGCTAGTGGCACCTCCTTAGTAGTCATTATGACGCTCAAATTAAGGTATTTCATTATACGCGAGGATAAATAATTGTCAATCGTGATATATTTACCCCAAGTATTATTTACCGAATTTATATGAAGATGTATCCCTTTTTGGATGGATATTGTCATATTAAAAAGTGACACCCGTCACTTTCCCGGAGCAGCTTTTCGGTTTATACTGTTGCCAGATATGAAAGAGGAGGCTATATGGCTGAGAGAACATGGCAAACGTTGAAAATCCGTTTCTGCGAGCACGCAGGAGAGGAAATCGCCATGGAAGCCGAGGTCCTACTACCGGCAACATGGCTTCCAGAACAAGCCCCACGTATCATCGCCCACCGCTGCTCACGCGCAGTAGATTGCAACTTGGATGACCGTGCTAGCTGCGTCTGGGCAGGAACAAATCCAAATTTCGACCCATTCACTGAAACAGAGTAATTACCCAAAATCACCTCCTGGTATAACATCCAATCAAAACAACAGCTACATTATGAGACTGTAGCTGTTGTTTTTGTTTAACGATCAGCCTAAAACGCCAAGCACTCGACCGACTTGACCAAAAGCCTCTAAGCCACGATCCAGGTCATCTGTTGTGTGGGCTGCAGAAATCATTACCCTAATGCGTGCTTTACCACGGGGAACAGTTGGAAAACCAAGGGCCATGGCAAACACGTTATTAGAAAACAATTCCCGGCTGAAATTCTGTGCTAGTGGTGCCTCCCCAAGCATGACCGGTGTAATTGGAGTAACGCTTTGACCGATATCAAAACCCAAGTTTTGCATCTCTTGCTTGTAATAATGTGTATTTTCCCACAGTTTATCGACTAGCTCAGTCGATTCTTCAAGGATATCAACTGCACTTAAACAAGCTGCGACATCTGGTACAGTCATGGCAGAAGAAAATAGGAACGGGCGCCCGCGCTGCTGTAGCCATTCCACTACGATTGGGTTCCCTGCAACCACACCTCCGACAACACCAAACGCCTTGGATAGAGTGCCTACTTCAACGTCAACCTTGCCGTGCAAACTAAAATGATCTACTATCCCTCGCCCACCCTGCCCTAGCACACCTTCACCATGGGCATCGTCAACCATTAATATAGCATCGAAAGAACTGGAGACAGCATAAATTTCATCGAGGGGCGCTACATCACCATCCATACTAAAAACACCATCCGTCACAATGAGAGCACGTGAGTATTGGCTACGATGTTCTTGGAGGGCACTTTTTAGATCACTTGCATCACAATGCTTATAGCGAATTATTTTTGCCCCTGCTAACCGGCAGCCGTCAATGATACTAGCATGGTTAAGTTCATCAGAAAAAATCACATCACTCTTCCCCACCAAAGCAGGGATTGTTGCCAGATTTGCATTAAAGCCAGATTGAAAGGTGATTGCGGAGTTAACCCCTTTAAATACGGCTAGGCGAGCTTCTAGTTCAGTATGCAGTGCCATCGTGCCAGCAATGGTACGTACTGCAGCTGGCCCAACACCGTAACGTTCTATTGCGGATTTAGCTGCGGCAACCAATTTCGGGTGATTGGCAAGGCCAAGATAATTATTAGAACAGAAATTTAACGTGCGGTTCCCATCAACCTCCAACCATGCCCCTTGCGGGGATTGGATCGTGCGTATATTGTTGTACAACCCGGATTCTTTTAGATTCTGCAGTTCATCTTGAATCCATTGGATTTTCTTTGTCATGATGACCTCTGCTCTGCTTTGGATATGGTGAATATCGATGGTAGCTGAAATTTACCCGCTGAAAAACGAATTCCTTGAATGCGGAGAATGAACCCTCCTTGTTATGTTGTCTATATCATGATCACCCACTACCTGAATAATAGATCAAAATTCGTTCCCAGGCAAGCGGTTATTTCGTTTTAGGTTTGCGTCGTATACCCAAGAGGCGGCCAAAAAATTCGGATCCTGTCGGCATATCAACATTCGCAGAGCTAGCTTCCTCCCAATTGGTGTTCAACCTCTGATCCCACCAAATCTCACGTCCCTCGCGAGCCCGGATAAACCGGGCATCCAATCCTCGCTCGTTGTCCTGTCCAATATCGCTGCGGATCGCCTGCAAGGAGGCTATTAATGAGTCCAGCACCCGCAGGATGTTCTCCTTGTTCAATATGACTGAAGAGGATAATGATTGTGGGTCGCTGAATTGGATGATTGGACTAGTAACCTCGGCGTAAGCTCGTCCGGCTACTTTGCGAGCCTCACGCCACCCAGGTTGATCGATCGTTGAGTTCAACAGAGCGGCAGCCATTAATTGGGGCAATATATGTGTAGCGGCCATCAAGCTGTCAATTTCAACCGGATCGACAAACAGAGGGTTAGCCCCTAGTAAACGGATAAGGTCTGCTGCTAGTTTTACTGCTTCGGATACAGTTCCTGGCGGTGTGACTACCCCTATGAGGCTGCCTCGAAATAGATCAGCATGGGCTACTTCTAAACCGGAATCCGGTTCAAGCAAATAGTTTGGATTCAAAACCGGTGTCAAACCGACATAATGGCGATTGTGGGGCAGCAGTTCAGCTGCCCAAGCAGAGACTACTTCTTTTACGGGTCCCGTATCCATCACAACGGCATCTTCACGAAGATCAGTTGCAATAATGGACATGGTTTCTTTGATTTGATCTATCGGCAGCGCTAGAACCACAATATCTGCTTCGCTGACTGACGCTGGAAGATTAACTGAAAAGCGATCAATTGCTCCGATCTTTAATGCATCGCGGGAAATTTTTGGTTCACGATCATGACCGACTCGCTTAAACATATCTCCTTTTTCAGCTAAACCCAATCCGATAGAAGCACCTATTTGACCCAAGCCGATTATGGTTATCTGTACAGTCATAGCACTCCCTTCTTTCAATAACTAATTTAAGCCATCAGCTTTCTGCAACCTGCGTAAAAGTTGTTCTTCTATGGTTACTGGATTCTCAACGGAAAAGTTCTGGTGATTGCGAATGAGTTCTGCGCTTAGTGAAGAAACACCAGCTTCTGCAGCTAGTGAAGCGCCCCAATCGGGGTGTTGTTCAGCGACAATAAAGGGGCGTTTTAACCAAGGTAAGCGCCCAAAATCACTGCTTTCTTCACCAATCTCTCTTTCTTCTTTCCCCCAACGCTTGACCTTGTCAGGGAAAAACGCGCGTCCCAAGACGACTATGACACGCTCGCTATTACGTAATGGACACCTGATCTTCCCAATATCATGCAGAAGGGCCGCAACTAACAAATCTCCTTTATGGGGAAGATAAACATTACGTAGATCAGATGATAACTCTTTAAAGACCTGCAGGCTGTGCGCTTGTTCACTAGGCTGCATGGTTTGAAATAACTGAAATTGGGATGAGGTCAAAGTAGCCTTAGCTAATTCGAGATCTTCCGGCAGTGGTGCGGAGCAAATTGCTTGGCAAAACTGCCGGGTGCGGTAGAAAACTCTGCCAAGGATCATCCAATAAATATGCCCATCATCAAGCTCAACACTGGCGTTAAAATGTTGCTTATCAACCCCAGAAAAACTAACGCAAGCAAAATTATTGGGCTGAATGGACGGATTTGATCCATAAAGCTTCTCCAGGATGTGGGGAGAAAATATCGAGCAATCTTCTCTCCATCCAACGGAGATAGAGGAATCAGGTTGAACAGCATTAGGAGGAGATTGATATAAATAAAGACTAACAATACTTGTGCGACTGTCGGAAGAAGATGATCACTTGCTGTGATCATTGAAAGCTGGGCATCAGCGGCAGTTACAAATCCCATCTTGAAAGGGATTGCCGCCAATACTGCCATGAAGAAATTTGAAGCAGGTCCTGCTAAAGAAACTAACATGTATGCTGAGGAAGACCTTAGTGACAACACGTAAGGATTGATTGGTACAGGCTTTGCCCAACCGAAACCGGCAACAACCAAGAGGATCGACCCTAAAACGTCGAGATGAACAAGTGGGTTGAGCGTCAAGCGTCCAGCTAAGCGAGGCGTATCGTCACCAAAGAAATTCGCCGTCCAGGCATGGGCGAACTCATGAATTGGAAAGGCGATCAAAAGCACAACGATATGCGAGATAAACATCGAAGGGGCTAAATCAAGCATAATAATTCACCAAATAATTCCTTTTCAAGACTGGAGTGTGCAGATTATACCACCCGCATGCGGTTCACTACCTGCGTGATATAATGCCAGGTATGCTGCCAGAATTACATCTGGACGATGTTGTGCGCTTGCGAAAAGCTCACCCTTGTGGGAGCTATAAATGGAAAATTACACGCCTCGGCGCTGATATCGGGTTGGAGTGCATCCAGTGTAAACGACGCATCTTGCTGCCAAGGCGCAAACTATCACGACGATTAAAGCAAGTATTACCAGCAGATAATATTGGGAATCCCTGATAGATTGACGTATAACTTTCAGCGTATATCAATCCCATGAAAAGTATTTGACAAGTAATACTTGCGATACCTGGTTATGTTCCAAACATCCCCTCAGACATTGGGGAAATGGGAATTGTCAGAAAGTATCAAACCCAAGGCAAGTCATCCAAAGCCATGTCCTTCACTAATTTGCGCTACACGGTTTTTACGATATCTATCTACTTGCTGATCTTGCTAACCAGCTGTAATATGCCTGGTTATAGGGGTGCAGAGAACCCAACCCAAAATGTCACCCAAGCCTATCAAACTGTAAACGCCAAACTTACATCAGCCGCCCTGGAAACAAAGCCGGCCATATCCCAGCTCCTACCCACCGAAAGTGGTGTTAAAACCACTACACCTAATCCTAACCAAACCAGCTCACCCGGTACTCCAATTAATACTGCAACTGAGTCCATTAAGACTGCCGATATTCCCTGCGACCTTGGCATAGCTGGCATTCCAATCGATGTCACCATTCCTGATGATACGGTTATGGCACCCGGTAATACTTTTACCAAAATTTGGCGGATCAAGAATTCTGGTAACTGTACCTGGACAACTGCCTATGCTGTGGCATTCTTTTCCGGCGAGCAGATGAGTGCAAAGGCGAATGTCCCCCTTATTCGATCGGTACCACCCGGGCAGTTAATTGATCTAGCAGTGGATATGACCGCGCCATTTGATCAAGGAACCTACCAAGGGAATTGGAAACTGCGCAATGCAAATCAGGAGCTCTTTGGTATTGGTCCAAATGGGAATTCAGCATTTTGGGTGCGGATACAGGTCGTCGCAACCCCTACTCCGTCACCTACTGCTCCGACACCAACCAGCACTCCTTCTCCTACGGCGACCCCCCCCATCATTCAAGCCAATGGAGTTGCCAACATATTCCCACGGGAAGAGCTAGATCTAGATACGCTTGTCATAAATCAAGACACCAGTAATGATCTATTGTATGAAAGCAATGCCGAAGGGGAATTATCGCTCAATCCAATTAACAACGCAAAAATTGGATGGTACGGCGAGTCAATTCCAAGTTTCACTGATTGCACAACAGCCCAACTCGGTTCGACCGCGCTACCTCTTGATAATGCAAAACTAGGTGATTATTGGTGCTACCAAACCAGTCAGGGTTTACCCGGATATTTTGAGATAACTATTTTCGATACGGAAAGTAACCAGTTAACCCTGAGTATCTTGACCTGGTCATCTCCTTGAGACAAACGTGATGTCGCCCTATTGTTTTGCCAAGTATGAAAGACTCATTCACCATCCAAGTTGGATTTCCCCTGACTAAGATAATCATGATCTGTTAACCTGAATCACCCTAGTAACCAACATTTGTGGAACTCTCAAAATCGCATACCCTATTTTGAATATAGAACTGTGAGCATCCTGTACCTAATTGCTACTCCAATCGGTAATCTCGAAGATATCAGTGGGCGTGCCGTGAAAACGCTGCAACAAGTAACGTTAATTCTGGCCGAAGACACCCGTCGTACTGGCAAACTTTTAGCCCATTACGGGATAAAGACACCGCTGAGCAGCTACTACGAACATAATAAAATAATCAAATTACCAGAAATCCTCGCGAGACTTCAGGAAGGTAATCTTGCCCTGGTAAGTGATGCGGGGACTCCCCTCCTGAATGACCCTGGATACGAACTCGTCCGGTCAGCCATTGATGCAGGCCATGATATTAGCCCAATCCCTGGTCCAAGCGCACCCCTATCAGCCCTAATCGTTTCCGGACTGCCGGTAGATGCATTTTTGTATCTGGGATATCTCCCGCGTAAAGACTCCGATCGCCGTCAGAAGATCATAGAAATTGCTGCGTTACCTTATACGATCATCATTCTAGAAGCACCTCACCGGCTGCTCACCACGTTAACAACTCTTTCAACAGAACTGGGCGACAGACAAATCGCAGTTGCCCGGGAACTCACCAAGCTACACGAGGAAGTACGCCGCGGAACGATAAGCGAAATGATTGAACATTTCAGCAACAGGAAACCGCGGGGTGAATTTACCCTAGTTATTGAAGGTTTTCTACCGTTAATCGAAACGTGGACCATCGAAGGAGTGAAGAAGGAAATCGAAACACGGATGAGCATTAAACAACCGGTCTCAACTGCAGCCAAAGAAATCTCGATAAAATCAGGCTGGCCGAGGCGAAAATTATACGATCTAATAATCGAATATCAACAGAAGGACGAGGAGTAACAACATGAATCTTAATGATCCAGAGAGTTTCCATAAACTTGATCAAAGCAATATGCTTGCACAGATCGATCAATTGCCACAGCAACTTTCTCATGCCTGGGAACTTGGCACAAGCACAACTCTCCCTCATTGGGAAGGGCTCCAAAATGTTCTAGTTGCTGGTATGGGCGGATCTGCAATTGGTGCTGATTTACTGGCAGCATATATTACGAAGACATGCCCGATACCTGTAATAGTACACCGCGATTATGAATTGCCAGCCTGGGCAAACGGACCCCGGACATTGGTAATCACATCATCTCATTCCGGCAATACAGAAGAAACTCTTTCCGCTTATCAACGCGCTCATGAAAATCAGTGCCACATTTTAGCAGTCACAACTGGGGGGCAGCTTGCCAACATGGCAGAACGTGATGGAAGTGCGCTGTGGCGTTTTAAACACACTGGGCAGCCTAGAGCGGCAATAGGCTATTCATTCGGCTTGTTGCTGGCTGCTTTCTCACAGCTGGGATTAATTCCTGACCAGCAAACAGAACTTGATCTTGCAGTTCAAGCTATGTTAGCCCAGCAATCAAACCTATCCGCTGAAGTGCCGGATGTACAGAATCCAGCCAAGCGCTTAGCCGGACAGATGGTCAACCGTTGGGTTGCTGTGATTGGTTCGGATCTGGTGGTACCTGTTGCAAGACGTTGGAAAGGTCAAATTAGCGAAATTGCTAAGGCGTGGGGACAGTTCGAAGAGCTGCCTGAGGTAAATCATAATACCCTCGCCGGCATTTTAAATCCGGCAAGCATCTACCCGCAGATGATGGTTCTGTTCTTGAAAGCCTCAGCTAACCACCAACGAAATCAGCTGCGCAGTGATCTTACAAGGCAGATATTTATGCTGGAAGGAATTGGAACAGACACGATCGAGGCCAGGGGAGATACACCACTCGAACAATTGTGGACAGCAGTTCACTTGGGTGATTATGTCGCCTACTACCTGGCAATGGTTTATGGTGTAGATCCAACACCGGTTGAAGCAATTGAGGGCTTTAAGGTAGACCTACAGCAGGCTGGATAATATAGGCAGGAATATGCTGCTGTTTGGAGCCACAAGAATTACGACTACCCACCCCAACAGAGCCCCGATGACCATCCCAACTAGGATATCGGAGAGATAATGGACACCCATAGCGACACGCGCGAAAGAGACCAATGGCGCCCATATCAGCAGCAATACTCCCAGCCAGACAGGTCCTAATGTAACCATTAGGACAGCAATCAACATACATCGGGCAGCATGACCGGAAGGAAAGGAGTGTGG
>JBFENN010000025.1:0-27755 GCA_041551115.1 Anaerolineales bacterium | reverse complement strand
GCCGTTGCGTTGAACATAACAACTGTTGGTGCATTGGGCGTAGAATTCGCATGTTTTGCTACCAAACCAGCTAAGCGAGCGATGCGTTGGCGGTTTTGCCAGGTTGCATAACGGGATTTAATTTTTTCTCTGTTGGATGGAGGAACCGGCATTATATACTATTGGATAGGATGAAATAGGTGGAGGTGATATATCCTAAATGTATTTGAGATCGGGGCTGGTTTCCATCGCTTTATGGTAAGCCTGTGAAAGCCTCTGAATGGCGATCAGAAAACCTTCACCACCCCGTTGATGTCCGCGCCAAATCTCTGGGATCATTGTCCCATGGTAATCGCCAATTACTTTAAAAAATTCAACCCAATTAATCGTGCCTTCACCGATTTGTAACCCTTCTCCGTCTAAACCAGCAGCATCAGCTAAGTGCAGGTGGTCGATGTAGGGCAGCAATACTTCTGCCTGCTGAATAAAATCCTTACGCGCCCAAGTGCAGTAGAGTTTTGCGTGTGAAGTGTCAAAGCACATTTTTAATCCCATAGACACAATGAAATCCCGAATCTCGACCGCGTCCATGAAAGCATTGGTTAACCACTGACCACCGAAATACCAAGGGTGTGGCGGTAGGTTTTCTAAAAGAAGTTCAACACCTTCAAAATCTAACTCATTTACCGATTTGTGCAAGTTTTTATACAGCACATCTCTTTTTTTGATCGGGTGATCAAGACTCATTGCCCCCGGATGGACAACGACCTTTGGTGTACCAATAAAAAATGGAGCCATTTCGCGGGTCAAACTGATTGATTTTTGTATTAATTTTACGGAAGATGTGCGTTGGTATTCATCCATGGAACAGAGGTCAACAAGTGTGCGGTCCCAGAATTCGGGTGCGTGGACAACTAGCTTGAGATCGTGTTTCTGCCCAGGATATGGAACATCTAGATCTTGATCAGTGAAGTGATATTCGAGCATTTTTGGCTCGTATTCAAGCAGATCTTCATAATCTCTAAACCGGACCGTGAAGCCGTATTCCATGGGTAAGGTCTGGCTTATTTCAAGATCAAAATGAATTCCGAGATCCCGTTCAAGGAAAGGTTCATATGCATCAATTTTCCTATCTGCTACGCGACCAATCAAATCGTGATAGTGCTGGGGTGATATCCCTAAGGCGGGGCCCATTACAGTAACCATATCTGGGTTAATCTCTTCACCCGGTTGAATTTGACGGGTGGCAATCAAACTTTTGCCAAGCACTTCGCGATTTAGGATTTCTCCACGCGACATGAATTTCTCATCACCAGTTCCTAGTGCCATAGCTACTTGGCGGATATCTCTCACCATTTTGCTAAAGCCCTGTGGTTCGAGGCTAGCTGCATGATCGGGCCCATCCATAGTGCGATCAAGAGTAATGTGTCGTTCAATGATACTTGCGCCTAATACAGATGCAGCTGTGGATATCGCGATTCCGCGTTCATGCCCGGAGTAGCCTACGGGAACATCGAATCTTTTTAAGCGTTCCATGAATAGTAAGTTTATATCCTCGAAAGCCGCCGGGTAAGTGCTGTTGCAATGCAGTAAAGCAAATTCGACAGATTTCGTTTTCAAGTATTTGACTGTAAACTCTACTTCTTCAATGCGGGACATACCGGTTGATAATATCAGCGGTCTGCTTTTTTTTGTGAGGTGGCTTAGCAAGGGGATATTGGTCAAATCGGCTGAGGCAACTTTGTACGCCGGTATATCAAGTGTCTCTAGGAAATCTGCGCTTTCGCGATCAAACGCTGAACAAAGTAAAGTAATTCCCTTTTGGCGACAGTATTGGTTGATTTTTTGATAGGAGCTCTCCGGCAGTTCGACTTTTTGCAGAATAGGTAGCAAATATCTCAGGGTCTTCTCACCCGCATTGGCGTTTTCTAGATATTTCTTTGAATACAACTTGTCAAGAGAGCGCTTTTGAAATTTTACGGCGTCTGCACCAGCATGAACAGAGACATCGATCAATTCAATTGCTAGATCGAGAATGCCATTGTGATTTACTCCTATCTCGGCAATCACATAAGCAGGTTGACCATCACCAATTAACCGGTTGCCAATTTTAATAAAAGGCATCTATGCCTCCAAAGGATACAAGTCTGTGTATGTATGACTCGGAAATACTTGCATCAAATCAGAATTCACCTATCTAATAACAAAACCAAGGTCTTTAGTTTTGATCTCGCCAGTAATCAAAAGCCGTTCGGCACGCTGCCAGTCATCTGGAGAATCGATGTCAATCCAATCCTCTGGGTCGATTACAACCGGAAGTATCCGATCGCCTGTCATCGAGTTTTTCTGCATTATGGTATCTGACCAGACTGCATCTACATAGCCAGTCTGCCAGTAGACTTCTGGAAGCGCTTGACGAGGTTGGTTGTACGCCTCTTGAATATCGCAGCTGATTAGTGGTTTCATTAAACCACTTTCCTCAATGCGCCACATCTTGTATGGATTCTGGAAAGGGACACAGACTGTTCGAGCCGAATCGGCTTCAGGGTGTTCCAACAGGTAGTATAAGCTTCGATCGATATGTTCAACTCGTCGCAAGGGCGAAGTAGGTCGCAGCTGTACAACCACGTCGGGTTTGTAGCCTTCTTGTTCTGCTAGCCATTGTAGCGCATGTTGGAACACTGGAAGATCAGAAGTGTGGTCTTGGGAAATATCTTTTGGGCGCAGGAATGGAGTCTCAGCCCCATAAGACCTGGCAACCGACGCGATATCCTCATCATCCGTTGAAATAACCACACGGGAAACAGTCGTGGCCGATTTTCCAGCAGCAATGCTGTAGGCAATGAGGGGATGGCCAGCAAAGGAGCGGATATTTTTGCGCGGTATGCTCTTCGAACCACCCCGGGCTGGAATCAAACCTAGGACTTCCATTTCCCAGTCCGAATAGAATATTCTTCAAGTGTTAAGTAGTCACGATAACTGTTTATCCGTGTCACCAGTATGGTTTCTGCAATGAATAGTGGGCGAGGAGTTCCTGTTAAGTTTGGTAGAGTCATGTTTCCGTTGGGTGATATTTCCTCCAATGCTGTTACTAGGCTGGATGTCCACCCAGCAGGATATTGTGAGACACAATCCGAAAAGGAAAGTATTTTTTCCAAGCGCGCGGAGAATTCGCGCATCTTTTGAGTAACCTCAATTTCCCACTTAATGATCTCGGATTGTCTGAATTCAGAATACTGGGTATGGATCATCTTTGCGTGGATTTGAAGTGGCAATATCCCTTGGAGGATATGTAGCAAATTCTGTTTAAGCAGAGAGAGACTGTTCGGTGTGGTTGTTGTGAAACGCTGTAAGGTTAGATGCACTGGCATCGTGATAAAGCCACCAAAGAGAACTTGCAGCTGTCGCTGGTGCTCGTAAAGGAGGGCTGGCGTTGATTCCGGTATGGCTAACAAACAAATATCCCCATTAATAGCGTTGCAGAGTGGCTCCATTGCTTACCAGACAGACCAACCGCCATCTACGACAAGGTTTGCGCCGGTCATGTAGCTGGAGGCGTTTGAGGCGAGAAAGAGTAAGGCTCCATTCATATCACTTTTTTCTGCCATACGTCCCAAGACGGTCCGTGTAGAGTAGGCTTGCACAAAAGCTTTGTCGTGTCCGTTATAGACACCTCCTGGTGATAAAGCGTTTACGCGTATGTTCTTGCCTGCATAATACGTTGCCAAGTAGCGTGTCAAACCCAGCATTCCCGTCTTTGTGACGGAGTAGAAAATCGGTTTAAATTGTTGTGGTTGTTCATCTTGTTGGTACAGACGTTGATCGGGTCCAGTGATTCCATAAATTGAACTGAGGTTAATAATTACACCTTTTCCCTGCTTTAGCATGGGTACAACTGCAGCTTGCGAGCAAAGAAATGTGCCAGTTAAGTTTACTTCTAATGCCTGATTCCAAGCATCTAACGGAAAGTCTTCGAAAGCATTGATATGATTGCCGTGTGTAGGATCAAATTTAGGGTCAAGAACCGCGCTGTTCACTAGAATATCGAGTCTACCGAACTGGCGGATTGTCTCATCTACCATGGCTTTCACAGACAATATTTCGGTTACGTCTGTCCGGATAGCTATAACTGGTGGCACCTTGGTTGGGGTTGTTAAATTTCGGGTGATGCTCTCGGCAACAGACTGCGCTCTATCGAGATCAATATCAGCAACAACAACTGATGCCCCAGCTTCATACAGTGTGTTGCAGAATTCTGTGCCCAGCAGCCCCGCACCGCCGGTAACTACTGCGACATGGGCGCTCAGGTCGAACAATGTCGGTAAAGGTGGCATATGGATAAAATTCCTGTGGTATGACTAGACAAGGTTGATCAAATTGGTTCGAGGAGTCAGTTATTGTTCAGTCTGAGCCTCAGGTTGTTCTTCTCCGGCTTTTACCTCGGTTAGATTGTTATTTCCATAACCATCCGGCTTGATGAAGCCACCTTCTTCGAGATAGGTCATGATTTTCCTTGCGTTTTCAAGCGGGCTTATATTAATCGTATTGAGTGTGATCTCTGGATCAATTGGCTCTTCATATGGATCATCAACTCCAGTAAAACCCTTGATCTGACCACGTCGGGCTCGGGCATATAATCCCTTCACATCTCGTTCCTCACATACGTCAATGGGTGTGTCAACAAAAACCTCAATGAAACGGTCTGTCCCTACCATCTTACGCACCTCATTTCGTGTCCGGCGATATGGGCTTATTGCAGCAGATATCACGGAACCGCCGTGGCGCGCAATCTCCCCGGCGACGAACCCGATTCGTAAAATGTTGGTATCACGGTCTTCTGGTGAGAAACCCAACCCCTTGGATAAGTGAGTACGAACAACATCCCCATCCAAGACTGTAATCTGTTTACCCCGTTCTAGCAGTAAGGAAGTTAACACCTCGGCAGTTGTTGATTTTCCCGATCCACTTAATCCCGTAAACCAGATGCAGAACCCCTGCTCATATCTGGGGGGGTACATTTGCTGCAAAATCTCAGCTGTTTCTAAACGTGTGAACCATTCCGGAAGAGTCTGACCCTTTGCGAGATAATCTTCCCGCACCTGGGTGCCGGAGATAGAGAATATACGCGCTCCTTCAGGAGTTTTATCTGCTTCTTCGTACCGACCCTCATCAGCCAGGTAAACTAATGCCTTGAAATCTACTGGCTCAACGCCGATCTCCTGGGCATATTGTGTGAGCATCGCTTGGGCTTCATAAGGTCCATAGAAAGGTCGTCCCTGGCTGTCGTTCCCTGGCCCTGCGTGGTCACGACCGATGATAAAGTGGTTCGCACCGTAATTACGGCGGATAATCGCGTGCCATACTGCTTCACGAGGACCTGCCATGCGCATGGCTAAGGGAGTTAAGCTCAGCACAGTTCTTTTCGGGTCATAATAGTTATCGTACAATGCGCGGTAAACGCGCACGCGTGTGTAATGATCCACATCGCCCGGTTTAGTCATCCCAACCACGGGATGAATCAAAAGACTGCCGTCGATTTCCTCGGCGGCACGCTTAGTTAACTCTTCATGTATTCGGTGCATAGGATTACGAGTTTGAAAAGCAACAACATTCGCGTAGCCCATTGCATTAAGCGCAGTGCGAACTTCTGCAGGCGTTCGTCTAAGCTCGGAGAAATCATAATAACGCGGTAAGTTCAGTACCTTGAGCTTGCCCGAGACGTAATATTTCCCCCATTGGCCCATTTCCGAGATCAATGGGTGACGCGGGTCCGTTGTGCCCAATGTTAGGCGAGCCTCACGCTGAGGATCATATTCGTAGACTTCTTCAATTTCCATGACAGCGATGGTATCGTTGTGGGAATCGCTCAGAGTGATCTGCTCACTCCAGTTTGGAAGTGCCTCTTCGCTAATGGGTAAAGTGATGGGGATTGGAAAAAGTGTCCCATCCACCATACGCATCTCCGTTAACACGCGCTCATAATCAGCTTTTCCCATAAACCGATCAATAGGTGAAAATGCACCGGTCGCCATCAGCTCCAGATCACACAACGACCTGGCAGTAATTTGAATAGATGGCAATCTGTTCGATTTTTCCAGCAGTTCCTGTCGTTCTTCGCCAGATATCAACAGGTTGACAAGTTTTCCACCGTATGGTTTAGTAATTTTTTCCATGGAGTTACTACTCATTTTTTATCAATACTCCTTATTCTTGGGTCATTTTGGTATGAATGACTAAAGTTCCCAACTAATTTCTTCTAAGTTTCTTTCGGGCTGCCATTTCGCTTGCGTAGATATGCTTATGCCCATCACCCAACGCAATTTCTATGACGCGAATATCTCTGATAAGACGCATCAAGCCCCACGGCTCTACTGAGGCTGCCTGGTCGCTGCCCCACATTGCTCGGTCTAATGTAATGTGACGTTCAATAAATGCCGCGCCAATCGTTACAGCGGCATATGTGGTTTGAAGCCCAACTTCATGACCTGAGTAGCCAGTCGGACACCCAAACTTATTATGTAGAGCTGGAATCATACGCAGATTGAGCTGCTCGGGAGGGCAAGGGTAAGTACTGGTGCTGTGGGCAATTAATAGCCTTTCTGTTCCCAGCTGAGCAACTGCAGTTTCGATTTCTTCCATAGTTGACATACCGGTCGAAAGGATGATGGGGCGATTAGTCGCCTTAAGTTTTTCCAGTAGTGCTTTGTCAGTTAAGGTAGCCGATGCAATCTTATAGCAAGGTGGATTGAACTGTTCAATGAACTCGATCGAGTCTTCATCCCAGCAGGAAGCCAACCAGAGAATGCCTTTTTCTTTGCAGTACCGATTGATCTCGACATACTCTTGGTAACCAAACTCAACTTTATAACGGTATTCGAGATATGATATTAATCCCCAAGGTGTTTCACGAATTACATTTTTGTATTCAGCCGGAACGGCTTTGTCCGGATTCCGCTTCTGAAATTTGACTGCATCACATCCCGCCATAACGGCTACATCTATCAAACGTTTTGCGTTTGATAGATCCCCGTTGTGATTGATTCCGATCTCTGCGATGAAAAAAATAGGCTGACCCTCTCCTATAAGCTTTTCTCCGATTTCAATGGTTTTTGGCATAATTAATTATCTTTCGTTTTTAATCTGGTTATCTATGGACCTGTTTGTGGATGTTTTTAATGTCTTCGCGATAGTCCCTTACGTTCTAAGATTAACTCACCCAATTCACTCAATGCACTATTACCACCTGCATGATCTAATACGATATCTGCTAATGCTTTTACTTGTGGATGGGCATCTGCTACTGCCACTGCGCAACCTGCTATTTCCATGCAGTTCAAATCGTTGAGTCCGTTACCGATATATATAACGTCGCTGTTATTGAAACCATTATCAGTAATCCATTCCTGTAAAGCTGTTCCCTTATGACTGATACCGTGCAGGCAGGGTAAATTTAACTTGTCAGCCCTAGCCTTCACAACTGGATTGGTTTCTGTGGATAGGATCAGCAACTGCAAACCCGCTTCCTTGAGCTGCCTCAATGCCCAACCATCGCCCCGGTCGCAAAATACAGCCTCCTGCCCATTTTCAAAGACAAGGACTTTGTTATCGGTAAAAACGCCATCAAAATCCATTACTAAAGCTACAATTGTTTCCGGCAATCGGTCAATTCTACTTTGCCGGTTAAGTTCCTCCAGAAGGACTTCAGCAATTTTGAAATCTGCTGGTTCATCGATTTCAAGACGACGTTCACTGGGCATTACATATAAAGCTGTTCGACCAAAGAAACGGTGTTTTGTTTCCAGGAACTCTTCAACCTTCATTACATACACAGCTCCAGCTTCTAGGTATTGGGCATCTTGCTCCTGTCTGAGCTTTCTGACTTGTTTATTGTGGTTGATGCCGATCGCATCTTGATCCCGATTGTATTCCCACAGGAAGTAATGGAAAGGAATCACTGCTAAGGCAGTATCAGCCCCCTTATCCAACATTGACTCGATCGTGCCATCAATATCAATGGTTCTGGTTAATGGGGATGTACACTGCAAAAACACCAGCATATCCGGTCTGTAACCTTCATTTTCATCCAAATGCTGTAGGGAATGGATTAGAGCAGATTCAGAAGAAGCACCATCTCCGCTGATTTCAGGTGGGCGCCAGATGACATCTGCACCAGCATTTTCTGCGGCAGCAGCAATCTCTGCATCATCTGTGGATACTACTATCCGTGAAATATACTTAGACTGCTGTGCCTGTTCAATACTATGAACAATGAGCGGTTTGCCTGCTAATGGGAGCACATTCTTGCGGGAAATGCCTTTTGAGCCACCCCGGGCTGGGATAATTGCTAGAATTTCTTTCAATGGTTCTCTTAGATTGTTCATATTATCAGACTGCTAATTTAGGTCATCTTCGCTAAAGGTAAACAAGCCGTTTTCCCTGGGATGATTCATGGGCTGCAAGGACTAAACGAAGCGCCTGGATACCATCATCTAGTGTACAGCGAGGTTGGGCATTGCCGCGAATGACATCAATAAAATGTTGCATTTCGCTAAGGAACATATCATTGCGGTCGTTGGTGATCTTTTCTTTTTCTGAAGGAGATATCTTGGTTTCCCAACCAGGTGGGTGTTCGTCTGCATAAAAGACGCGTATTTCATTATGGCGATAATTCCAGCGAATCGATCCTCGTGTCCCGATAATTTCCAGGCAATGTTGAGCTGGGCGCTGGTTATAATCCAAGTGTAGACTACCAAGTGCTCCATTTCTAAAACGAAGTCCAACTTCGGCAGTGTCCTCGACGCTCAGTTCTAGCTCGCCAAGTATTCCTGAAAATGCCCATAAAGCTTCAACATCTCCAATAAGCCAACGTAGGTAATCGAATGGATGGGATAAGGTCAATAAGACTCCACCGCCTAAGTCTGCGCGCGCACTATATGCTTGGCGGTAGTCTTCCCATGGATGCCAATCAGGTAAATATTCGCCCCAATTTACCCGAACAGATAATATCTGGCCGAGTTTGCCCTCTGCAAGGATTGTATGTATCCTGCTTAACCCTGGATGAAACCTGAACTGGAAACCTATTAATATCCTTCCGCCACCGAATTGTTGGGCGTTGACCAACTGATCCAGCCTCACCAATGAATTTGAGACAGGCTTTTCCAAGAGAATGTGACAACCCGCTTTTGCAGCCGGTATGGCAACATCCAGGTGATGAGCAGTTGGATTGGAAATGATCACTGCATCAGGATCGTGATCCAGGGCGCTACGCAGGTCAGTTTCTACTAGATATTTCTCAATTTCCTCATCTGGGAGTGTACTCTGGTTCGTTCTATACAGAAGAATATCTTGCTCTCCAAGCGCTAATAAGTTGCGAAAATGACGCCTACCGATTGAGCCGAAACCTGCAATCATGTACTTCATGTTTTGCTAACCAAATAAGCTGAAATATCCTTTAGGACTATGGCTGAGAGTTTCCCAACGTTTTTTACCAGTCAAGATTATGTTCGTATCCCCACTCCACGAGAGTTTTCCCAGCGATCTCTTTGAAGACCAACTTATCACTAGGTGTAAATATTTCCCGCCATGTTCCAAGGCGACCTTTCTGTATTGCTACGGCAACCTCGCCTGCTTTTTCACGCTGCCAATCTGCATCGGGGTTGTTTTGTAGTTCTGCTTCTAGCACCTGATAAACTCCATTGAATGCTGGGTCAACCCCCAAGAATCTCCAGGTGCGGCGTAATTCTTCATGGGGAGAAGCGAGAATTGCTTCATAACGCAGGCTGAGATATTGTTTTCCAAACTCATGTTTGGCTGCATCATCGGTTTCAACGACATTGTTCACCCATCCTTCAGCTGCGTGTCTTAGGGATTTTTCGGTGAATATGGATTTTGTACCATGCAAGAATGCTTCTGGGTCGCGCATGAATTGTTCTCGGATCCGGGCATCTGCCCCTGCCAAATGTTGCGGTCGATCGATGAAGGCCTGGAAGCGGTGTGAAATCGCTGCATCGCGGCCATCGCGCACGATGAATATTAGGCTCCCGTCTGGATATATCTTGGCCAACTTGAGGACTGCCTCACCATCGAAGAGGCTGTTGGGACTTTTATCACCCACTACGCATCCCGAGTAATGTTTTCCCACTCGACGGGCATCTCGCTCCATGATGAAATCACAGGCAGCTCGTAGCACAACAGGTGAGAGATCACGGCCCAGGTTCCATCTGTTGCTGCGGCGCGTAAGCCATTTCTCCATTTCCTCACTGGCTACCATCCCTTCTAGAAAAGGGCTTCGAGTGAAGAAATGCCCCTGGTAGTTACAGTGGACAAAAGGATGGACGCGAATCAGTCTGGTTAATAAAGTTGTGCCCGAACGTGCATGGCCGAAAATGAAGAATTTATCTAGCGGGAAAAAGGATTTGGCTTCTTCAACCTCTTCTTGGCATATTGGTGGGATATTGCGACGCGATATTGGGGGAGCACTCCCTTTCAGCAAAGCTTGGGCTGCCATTTTTAATCTGTTTTCGATCATAAATCCGGATCCGAATATTGTGCGAATAGGAAAATGTGTAGAGTTATTCGATTAGCGAGAGGAAAAATTCGGCCGTTCGTTGGGAAGCGCTACCGTCGGTGTAAGTGCATTCTTGGAGCAGGAATTGTTTTTGTGCTGCCAAGGAGGCATCCGGGTTCTGCAGATAGAAATTAATTGCCTGTTCTAACTCTACTTGATTAAGCGCAACTAGACCCGCGCCGGATGTCCTAAATCTGGAGTGGGTTGGCCAAATACCAATTTGAGACATTGGAACCCAAAATTTGCCTGGATAGCCCTCCTGGGCATCGATGCAGACACTTACAATCGGGCGCTTCTGGAACGAAGCTTCAACGCACATAGTTGAATATACTGTTAGGAAGATATCCGAATGTGCCATCATGGCCGTTTTCTCAATCATATCCTCGCCAGAATAATGACCCAAATCGCCGAGCGGGACGGGTTCAACCACGTGGATGTGCTTATGCTGGTGCGCTAGGTCCCGGATACGGGCAGCTTCATTGACATAATGTCCGCTCATATGGATCGGGTGCAACCGCACTAACAATTGTGTTGGGGCAATAAGCCGGTCGGAAATGATTAAGTCTGCCAACGCTTCTATATTCTGATAATTTGGTGACCAGCTGACAAAACTACTTGCGTACGACATCAGTTTGCGGGTTAAGTCAAGACTGTGCTCTCTGAAATAATCTTCACGTGTAATTTCCCACTTTCCGTCCACGTAACCGTCGTAGGGAGGCATACCGGCAACATTAACGCGATCGGATGGCCAATCAGCCCCACCCATCAATTCTTTTTTCTGAATCTCCGACCAGCAGGTGATCCAATCTACCTTCGCCCCGGGTAATCCATAACTGCTTGAACTATCCCAGCTGATGATGGCGGCAGCGGTTGAGATATTATGAGCGTGCGCCTCCCGGAGCAGAAAACGATCTAAGCGGAAACCCGGGGATGCAGCGATGACTAGATCCGGGTTGAATTTTTCAAAGAGATCGGTGTAAATCTGTGGGGTGTATCTGCTCTGGATATCCATTAAACGTTGTCGGACGGTGGGGGATTTTCGCAAGATCCGTGCCAAACTTTCCATCAGAGGAAACAGCATTCGTCGCCGGGAATGGGCTTCACTTTTCACTTGCTTGATATAACTATCGACGACTGCAAGATTGGTCTCTTCTGCTGCTCCAGCTCGGCGTAAGAAGTCCAGCCACCACTGGATTGATGGATCTGTCTTGCGCAAGTACTGCCTGACCTGGTCGAGGCGGAGCCCTTCAACAATCAAACCCGGTCTGCCGAATCTTTCTTCGATAAATTCCCTAGAATTATCTTCAGTCAGAACGACAATATCGGTATCATTAGCAAGTAAATATTCTGCAATTTTTGATTGCATGAAATAAAAAACCGCTAGTCCATGATCAGCGCAAAGGAATACTCTTTTCCTAGCCATCAAATATGTCATAGTGTGCTGGTTGTCCTATGGTTTCTGGAACACTGTATGGTATCCAGTTGGCGCATGGCTGCGTGTCTGTTCGGGTGGCAATGTTTCCCCCAGACCAATTAGCTTAGCAAGTTGACCCGTTAGCTTTTCCATGCTGTAGAGCAAAGTGCGAGCTATAAATCGTTTGCTGCCTTGGGCAATTGGTAGGTAAGCATATTTTATATTACCGAGACCTTCATTCAAGAAGAATATCGGATCGTAATAGCCTTCAAGCAAGTTGATTTTTAACTGGTTCTGTGTTGCGATTTCCTCCAACGCATAGTGGGTGTAGCGGATGAAATCGAGCGGTTCTTGGTGCATTTTGACCATAAATGGTATTGCTACGATAAGCTTCCCACCGGGTTTCAGGATATGGACTAGCGAGGTAATGAACAATTGTGTTTCGAAAACGTGTTCCAACACATTCATCAGTAGGATGGCATCGAGACTTCTAGGCCGGAAAGGATTTGTTGATGATAGATCACACACAATATCCGTTTCCGGATATGGGTAGACATCAAGAGCAAGGTAATCGTGACCTGCTAATAGTGATTCGAAATCACCCCGCCCGGCACCAACGTCGAGGATAGTCCCATTGATGGGTAGGAGAGCGAGCTGAGATTCCAGGAAACGCCAATTTGCCCGCCGCCAAGGCGTGCCAAGATTTGGGCCGCGTTTGAGTTTTTGCGAAGGCTGCAGGATATCTGGCGGGTGTGTAAAAACCGGTATACCATCTCTTAGCGGGACAGTATGCTGGCAGGTACTGCAGGTTAACTGGTCTACTTTGGTGTCAAAATCGCTCCCACAATGAGGGCAGATAATCATTCGCGTGAGGAAAGGCTTCATGCTCTACTACGCATCCATGTCTGCAGAGTGCAACACCTGGAAGAGGGCGTTGTATATGCGTTGCAGCCAGCGATTAATTTGTGGATGTTTGGCTAATATTGTTGCCCACCGTCGCTTCTTGCTCGTCAGATGGATAGCCTCCTTGCTAGCTGCCATAGCTACGGCCGCGTTTGCATCTCCAGATATTCTCTGCACTTCCTCCCGTAGATCGTCGGTGATGGTGTTACCCATGTGGTAGACGTATGGCTCGGTCGTTGAGAGATGCATGTAACCAAGTTCATCCACTTTAAAGTCCAGCGACATGGTTTCTTTCCGCAATAAGCCTTTTGTTGCGGATAGTGGCACTACCCGCCGGGCGACTTGCTGGCGGATTAGGAACTGCATGTGGGACGCACCTATTACAGCCCGGGTACCCAGGGCTTTCTGCTTGATAGCCGGCAACGGGTTGTTGTAAAAGCGTTTGGCAAGCTGCTCGGGAGCTGCAATTCCTGTACAATATTCATCGGTGATTCTCTTCTCCGGCCAATAATCATAGAATTCAAAAAGTGGATTATTCTCCAACTTGTGGTAGGCTTGTCCACTACCCTCCATAACATCAAAGAAGTTAGGCTGCGCGGCCACCATCCCTGCGTTTGGAAACGCTTCTAGTATTTCAAAGCTGGCTTCAGCCCATCCGGGACGGAATAGTACATCCGAATCGGCATAACATATTAGCGGGTTGGGGAGTGCAGCAAATATCCAATTCCACGCTCCAGCCTTGCCGACATTGTGCCGTGAAAGAACTAGCCAATCCACCCATTTATCCTCGTAGAACGACTGCATGATTTCTACAGCTTCAGTGCAGCTGCCGTTATCAAAGATCATCAAATCGTAATCATTCGTTGTTGCGCGAATTGATGCAATTTGGTATTGGAGGATATCTAGCGATTGTTTGAAATATCCCTCGGTAAATGGAATATATACGATGAGCGCAATTCCGAGGTGTTTGGGGGTGTACGCGGGTAATCCAGTTTTTGCTGGGTTTTTCCCTGTTCTCATCAGCTTCCTAAATGGCGCTCATTGGTTATAGAGTTCAAATATCCGGTCATAGATCCACAATAAGGGTTTTCTAACAACCGGAATATTGGACAGTTTCTTTTGAGTTTTTCCGTTGAATGAGTGCAGTGGAGGTTGGTTATTATCTGTTGTCCGGTTGCCCATATGCTGAACATAGGCAGCTGTGGTGCATAATCGCAAGTAGCCAGCCTCGTTCAGCTGTTCATCGATCAAGCGCACCTGCCCCATAGGACGATTCATGTTGAACGGTACAAATTGCTGTAGGATAGATTTCTTTGCCGAAAACTGAAAGTGTGCTGCACCGATCAATGCACTGGCCCCGTCCTTGGTTACACGCCAATCTGTTCGTGACTTATACCACTCCCGGGCTTCGGTTTCGTCTGTACCTATGCTGAGCACATGTTGGCGATAATCTTCCCAATCAATATAGGTCCCGCTCTCTAAAGTAACATCATTTGCTTGGCGAGCCCACTCCAGGCTGTGAGTATAAAATTTCTCAGGGGATCGCATTGGACGAGCGGTAACCATTCCTGTTTTCGGAAATGCATCCAGGATTTTTAGACTCTCGGTTAACCATCCGGATGCAAAAGATATGTCGCTGTCAGCATAGGCAATGATCTCTCCAGGGGCTGCCTGGAAGATGAAATTCCAAGCGCCACCTTTACCGATGTTCTTCTCTGAAAAAATCAGGTATTGGATCTTCCCCTGTTGGTGAACAGATGATAAGTATGCCCGGACATCTGCGCAGCTAGCGTTATCGAAGATAAGCAAGTCGTAGGCTATTTGTGTGTTTTGCCAAAGACTGTCCAAACATGCTTTAAGAACCTCTAGGCTTTGGGTATAAAAACCGTGTAAGAAAGGAATATAAGTGACTACGGCTACAGTTACCCTCTGAGATCGTGCCACGTGCTTTATCGATTTTGCTGGATTTTGTCCGACACGCATCAGGAATTGACCATGAGTAGCTATTAGGTAAGGGTGATAGAAGGTTTACAGAGAACCGGTCAGTCTCCGGCGCATCCGGCGAGCTTGTCGAGCCACAGACCAGCGCCAACCGCTTCGTTTTCCATTGCTAGGGGTAAAACTAATCTCGGTCTGCCTTAACGCGCGCAAGACTGTCCACTTCGGTGTAGTTACTCTACTATCGCGAAGTTCTTTATCGCTATCTAAAATCATATAGAGATTGGCAGATCCACCGGCGAGTATTTCATTGTGAACTGATTCGGGCAACTCGTAATGGGGTCTACCTTCGGGGAGATGCCGGTAATCGTGTGATTGGTGAATTGCGGTTATGGACGGGGATGCGTCAATTACACACCAGGCATTCTCCTTGGCATAAAAAATCATCCAATTATCCCAGCCGGCACGGCCAATTGCAAAATTCGGTAGCTGGCGGAATAGATTGCGCGGATAAATAAAGTAATCACTCCCCGCCGGTAAATGCTGTACCCCATTTGAATGAAGATCAGATTGTAGACGTCCTTCCCATCCAAGTGTGAAGTCCATATTGGTGTTGACTTCTAGGTCCCAGCGCTGACCAACAATAAGATATCGCTCGGCTTGCGCCGAGACGATTTTAGCGCTCCTGAGGAAGTTGGGTAGCAATATGATGTCGGCGTTGACATAAGCCAGGATAGGGGCAGTGCTGGTTTTGTAAGCTTGCTCAAATATTGAGCTTACCAGAGGTGTCCCAGAATCATTGCAGACCACTTTTGGTAGCTGTCGGATGTTGAACTCATCGGCGACTTCATCCATCCCTGCTTCATTACCAATCAGCAACACATCAACCTCATTACCCAGTTGCAGCCACGATTGGATTGCGTTGCGCTGGATCATATTTATTTGTGGGTCGGAAAAAGGTTTTGGGGCACTAAAAATCGTTAACAAAGCCATGTTTATCGTTGCATTGTTGGTAATCTATCTGGGATGGGTAACCAAGCTTGGTGAGGGAACAACTTTGTGAGAACTTTTCTTCGTAGCATCCCTAGTTGACGTTTTTTTCTAACCCACCTTTCAGGGTCTGTAATAATCTCACCAGTTTGGTTGCTCTGGATGGCAAGCACAGTAATGTATAACGGCAGCAGATTCGACCGCGGTTGCCCGTGTACATGGCGTGCGATTATATCGAAACCAGCTTTTTTTAGAATCTGTTTCAAGGAGTGTGGGCTGAATGAAACGATGTGAGCGACTTCAAAGCAATCATGTGCGTATAAATTCGGTACTTCGATCAGCAAAGCCCCATCCTGGGTCAACAGGTCGCTCCGCAGCATTCGCAAATAATTAACCGGCTCAGCGATATGTTCCAGCACATGTGCCATGCTAATCAGATCAAAGCGACCAGTATGACCGGATACAAGCTCTTCACGCGATGCATAGACTTTGATATTGAGCTCCTGTGCAAAAACGCGGTAGGCTTCCCCAGGTTCAATTCCAATTGAGTTGCTATCATATTTTTGGCGGAATGTATCAAGTAGCAATCCACTTGAACAGCCGATATCTAAATGATTGTCTACTTCTATCAGATGCTGTGACGTGATATCAACCAGTGCCTTAGCCCGAGACAGTTGAACAGCGAGGTCCTTCTGAGTTGGACTCTCGCTAATTTGGTACATCTGCCGATAACCGCGCGCATAAAAATCATGGAGTTCTTGATCACTCATTCTAGGTGATTGGAAAACCAAACCGCAGTTACTGCATAAACAGTTGATTACGGTGCGTTCTTGGAAGGTTCGCCGATCGAAAAGCGTGTTTTGGCCGCTGCCGCAGAGTTGGCAATTGGATTTCGTTTCTGGCATTACAGGGTTAAGGAGTAGATTGAATAGCTTTTTTGGCTGTAGACTTCTTCCATAAAGCGACAAACAGGTTGAATGCTGCGGTTTTTAAAAACGACATGGGTTATCCGGTACTCTTGTACTAATTGACTCAACCGCTCACACGCCAATGCATCCGCACGCTGATGTAACTCGTAGTATTTTTGCGTCGATTGCACCCGCTCATTCCATTCCAACAGTTCGATATCCTTATAGGGATGTGATTTCCAGTTAATTACTATTGGTGCGCCACTGTATAAGCGGAAATCGTTTAACTCGTTTTCAAGAGGTGGGATAAGGTATAGATCTCCGGGCACTAACGTGCTCTTTACGTAATCCATCATAGCATTGGCTTGCCGCATGCGGGAGCTTGTGCCGTAATTGCGCTGAATTCTCATGCCCCCGATGGCAAGCAGAATCATGCAAAATACCGCAACTGTGGTTATCCAAGGAGTCAGCCGCGAAGAATCCTTAATTTGTAATCGGTCAATCATCCAGGATACCGTTGCTGCGATGATCAAGTGGGTAGATAGTGGAACCAGCAGGACGGATACTCGCCATGGGGCTAGGACAGCTAAACTGGTATCATTGGAGAGAATCTGGATGATTGTGAACAGTAGCCCACCAGCAAAAAGCGTAAGCATGACAGGAAACAGGCGTGATTTTGCTGATAAGAGCACCCCAATAATCATAATGAAAATAAGTAAATAGGAGGTGGGTCCAAGCCAAACCGCTGGCAAACTGTGATGCGGGATACGTTCGTTTACCAGGATGTCAAGAGCAAGCTTCCAGGTTTCAGGGGATGTTGCGGCTAGCACAGTTTGGTTGTACCAGAGGGTCGGCAGCACCAATACAAGCATAAGCAGACCTAACGATACAGGTTTGATAGCAGCTTGTAGAAGTATCTTGGGCTTGCTTATGTTGTTACTGGAGAGGGAATGTAGATTTTCCCAAAAAATAATCATTGAATAAGAAATTGTCAGCAGCGCAGCGCTAAACAGATAGGCGGAATGAAGTGTAGTTGCTATAGCCATAGCGAGGATTGACCAAATATAGTATTTTTTCAGGAAGAAGTATATTGATAACAGCAGAAAGACGCCAAATACACTGTTCTGGAATTCTAGCCCAAGCAGATACTGCCCGGCTACACCGCTGTGCAGGATTTCGTAATCAAAGCCAAACGTTCTCTGGGTGAACCGGATCAAGTACCTGGAATGAAGTGCGAATGCCCCCACTAAGAATAATGTACTCTTGATCAAAGATTTATCCAGTTTGTACAGCTGCGCACTGATCCCAAACAAACTGAATACATAGACTCCAAAGAGCAATCCATAATACGTATAGAAGAGCCGTTCAGAGACGCGCACCGTTTGCGTGACTAAATATGTGAATACTGGTAGAGGATCAACTGTATTGGCTAACCAATCGTGATCCAAGTAGCCAAGTCCAGCAGCAGCTAAGCCGTGCAAGAATTTAGTGTTTTGGTTGCCTTCGTATAACGGTGATTGAGTATAAGTTAGTGCAAAAAGAGCCGCTATCAATATCCAGATTGCGATCAATATGAAGGGCTTGACAGAGTTGTGGGAGTCAATACTCATTAAATTGGCGTTGGTTTGAGCGATGGTCAGATCTCTCAGGTCTCAGTTATCAAAGTGCAAGGGAAATGCAGAGATTCACATGTTGATTGAATCAACCTTAGCCTTCTGTCCTGCGTTGATCTACAGCTCGATAATCCTTCGCTGAGACTGTTGCGTTGATTTGGGTCCATTCGGGGTGCTGTTCAACGGCTTTTAGGACATCAAGCCAAGTGAAGTTTTCCTGTCCATTGAAGTGACCAACAATTTCCCGTAATAATCGCAGATCTTCCGGAGTATCTACTGTCCAGCGTAGACTGCCATAATCGACATTGTGATTGATCAGCTTTATCCTGAATCTCTCCGGCTGATCGTAAAAGAATGGCATTACGTGCTCGCGATGGTGTTGTAATGTCGCCTCCTGCCAGGCTTGTTCGAGCACGGTGAAGCTGCACACTTCGGTATCCAGTCCAATGGGGAAAGTCCGACCCCATGGTGGTGGCAAGCGATTAGTCGCGAAATCATATGCTGGCAGAAATCTTTGGCCCTGATCCGTAGAATTTCGCCAATTTACCCTTCCCCAGAATCCAGCGACTGTTTGATCAATCACACTAGCGTCTATAACTGGACAATCGCCAGTCACACGAACAATCACATCCCCCTGAAACAATTTGGCTGCCTGGTAATAGCGGTCAAGGACATCATGAGTGTCGCCACGGTAGTAATGATAGCCATGTTCATCACAGAACTCAGCAACTGCATCATCACTTGGATGCTGGGTTGTAGCAACAATGACTGTGTCTACAGCTGAAGCCTGCTGGGTTCGGGTGACAACCCATTCCAACATAGGTCGGCCCTGGATATCTATTAATACTTTCCCTGGAAGACGGGTCGAATCCATCCTGGCTTGGATGATGGCAATTGTTCGGACCGATTGGGCTACTCTTTCCATAATTGTCGAGAGAAGATAACTTAGTTCATTTGTCTGGCAAGATCAAAGGCTGAAAGCAGCTTAGGGAAGTTCTTTTTCCAATCTGCACGCGCCTCTGCTAATCTGCGTGCCCTGGCGCCCATCTGAGTTAGCTCCGAACGCTTATCAGCTGCTTGGATGATCATTTGAGCTAATGCATCAACATCTCCATCAGGGAATAGCCAACCGTTCTCGCCATTTGTCACCCATTCCGCGTTCCCTGGGATATCGGATACCAGAACTGGAATACCGCTTGCCATTGCTTCGAGCAACGAAATCGAACTGCCGTCGCTGTGAGAAGCACTAACATATAAGTCCGCTCCGCGGTAATACTCTGGTAGATCAATCTGTTTAATTACTCCGGGAGTAATCACCTGATTATCTACTCCGGCTTGCTGGAAAAGTTGTTTTATATCTGCTTCCTGCGAACCGCTGCCCAACATTACTAAGCGGATGTCCGGTTGTGTGAATATTGCTTGGATGAAAGCTTCGGCGACCATCTTTGTGCCATAAAGAGGTTCCCAACCACGGGTTGAAAGCAGAGTAAAGCCCTTTTCGGTTTTGGTTGCTTGGTTTGAAACCAGTTCTGGTGTGTATTTTTCCAGATCGATACCCCAGGGGAATGTGACGATTCGTTCTGCTGGCATCCCATATCCGGCCGCAATGTTGTGGATCGTTTTACAATCACCGATCATGACATCGCTTCTACTCAGTGTGTAGCGTGTCACCCAACTCCAAAAGATACTGCGCTGGGCATCGAATATCAGGTCATATCCCCAGGACATACTAACTAGAGGTTTAAATCCAGTTAATGCAGTGAGAAAGGCAGACCTTTGTAGCGGTCCGGCGAGTACTAGATCGGGTTTTATTTCTTGCAAGATCTGCCGAAGGTCTTTCAGCAAGACAAAACCATCATGCCAATGGACAATTGATTTCCCCCCACGCCAAGCAACTGGTTTGATTTTTTCTGGGAGTGGGCGAGCTTCATATGATGTTGGATTTCTTTCTAAACGTAGGTAACTGATCTGGTTTTCAGTTTGTGCGAGAGCAGATAAAAAACGGTGATCATGTGGGGTGTAGTCCCGGCTGAAGTACAGTATATGCAAGGTTGTGCTATGCTCCCAGGTCAGTCCAGCGTAATTCCTTGCCAAAAGAGATATCAACCAGAGCGCGTGTACCGAGAACTTGCTCAATATGGTATGGTGCAATCCCTCCAGGTGTTGCCGGTCGGAGGATGTCGATCATATCTTGATCAAATATTTCCCCTGCTTGAATATCCCGTCTAGCTCGCAAGCAACGTCGTTGTACGATAACCGTATCCTGCTCGTTTGCAGCCACAAATTTCTCGCTTGACCCAAAGGTACGCTCGAGAATCCGCACTTGTTGGACCATGTCTGACCAAGCTGCCGGATTCAATGCAAATTTGTGATCTGGCCCCTCGCGATTATTATCATCAGTAAAATGCCGCTCGATAACCCTGGCACCGAGCGTTACAGCGCCGACAATTGGCGCTGGGCTGTGGGTATGGTCTGATAAACCTACGATCACACTGGGATACATTTGTTTATAGGTCTTGATCACATTTAAATGCAGGTGATCATAGTTATCCTCACTGGCGGTATAGTTCGTATTGCATTGCATAAGCACGACCTGTTTATTAACATCCATGACAGCTCGCATTACCCGGGAGACATCGGCAATGTCCGATGCTCCTGTGGCAATCATGATCGGTTTTCCTTTCCTTGCCATGCAGAGGATTGCTTCAGGCCAAGACATTAATCCCGATCCAGCCTTATATGCGGGGACATACTGGTCAAGCATATCGATGGCATCATAATCATATGGAGAAGAAAAATAATCTATACCTACTTCATCACAGGTATTTTTAAGAATGGGAGTCCATTCAAAGGGGATTGATGCATCCTGGTAGACTTCATAAACTGATTTCTGCCATGATGCTTGGTGGGAAACTTGGGTACCCATATTCCTGAAGCCGTAATCTGAGACGATATTAGGTGCTCTGAAGTTCTGGAATTTGGCACCATCCGCTCCGGCTTCTTTGGCAAAGCGGATCAGCTTTTTCGCTCGTTCCAGATCACCATCGTGATTTGCTGCGATATCGGCTATGAAATAGGTTGGGAACCTATCGCCAATTGTGCGTGCACCGATTTTTATTTCCATCATTCTCTCCTCATATCCAGTGGGAGTGTTTAAGTATTTGCGAAACGACTAAGGTTGTGAGTCGTCTCAAATAGTTAAACCACGTATCCTCGCTGGATAACCCTGCTTAGAAAGCTCGTAAAGTCGTTCGATTCCGGAATATACATCGGGTAGAGAGTTCCCCAACGCAGCTCCCAATTTGTCCGTTCGTAAAGTCAAGTTAGGGGAGCGCTGAGCGAGTAAACCAGCTTCTTTCAAGGACGACGGCTTGATTAAATCTCGGTCTAGTCCGAATTGATCTGCAATTGTGACACCAAACTTGTATTTGCTCAAACAGGTTGGACTGACTACATGAAAAATTCCGGCAAGCGCTTGTTTCAGCATCGTCAACATGATGTTTGCTAGGTCGTTCGCAAGCAGGGGACAGAAATGAACATCCGTAAAACCCTGAACCCGGTTTCCAGCAACTAAATTTGTGAAAAAGAATTCAGCCAGACTACGTTTCCCACTTACGCTCCACCCAAAAAGGTTTACGCGTGTGATTAGTGCTTCTGGATTTGCCCTGGCCACGGCAATTTCTCCCGCAAGTTTCGTTTTAGCGTATGTGCTGAGCGGGTTAGGGAGATCATCCTCGTGGTAACCCCCAAATTGTCCATCAAATACTGCATCAGTTGAGACATGTAATAAGCGCGCTCCGCCCCTGGCGACATGGTTTGCCAGTTTACCCGGGAGTACAGTATTCATTTCATGTGCCAGGGCTGGATCAGCCTCGCAGGCATCGACATTTGCCAGGGCAGCGCAGTGGATGATCCAATCTGGTTGGATATCATCCAGCAGGTGTTCGACTGCATTTGGCGCCAGTAAATCGGTCTGGATTACTTCGAAGTCTTCACATTGAAGTAAATGCGAATTGACCGTACCGACGACTTCGTGACCCTTGGCAGCTTCCAGTGCCAGGTTGAGACCCAGCAAACCACTGGCCCCAGTTACAAGTATTCGCATTGAAAACTTCCTGACGGCAGTCGAACGAGCAGATCTATGCAGATAATGCCGGTTTAACACCACTCCATCGACTTGCGTCAGTCGTTTTCAGTCTAGGCCCAATTATATTGTTAATCAGCCTTGAGCGAATAATCTGTGCCCTCCAGAGGGGCAATGATCTGTAAGATTTCTTCAAGGCTCAACCAATCTGGGTTCGTATCGCTAGCATAGCGGTACCCGTCTGGTAGTTTATGACCGTTATTTTGCCATTCATGACCGAACCATAACTCTGTTGTTGGCTGAACAACAAACATGTCGTCCAATTCGACCGTTGCTCGTGCTTCGTCTTCATGGATCAATACTTCGTGTAGTTTCTCGCCTGGTCGAATACCGATTACATTTAGCTCAGCATCTGGTGCTATAGCAGAAGCTAAGTCAACTATTTTCATGCTGGGGATTTTGGGCACGAACACTTCTCCGCCCAGCATCTGCTCCGTACAGCGGATTACGAAGCGCACTCCTTGTTCCAGGGTTAACCAAAAGCGGGTCATGCGCTCATCGGTAATAGTTAGTTTTCCGCTCTGGCGTTGCTGCAAGAATATCGGGATCACGCTGCCGCGACTTCCGACTACATTGCCATACCGCACGCAGCTGAACCTTGTCGGTTTGCCAGCTGCGTAGGCATTGCTTTGGATGATGAGCTTTTCTGCAGCCAGTTTTGTTGTTCCGTATAAATTAACCGGGGTAACCGCTTTATCTGTGCTAAGCGCTAATACCTTCTTTACCCTCATATCGAGAGCGGCATCGACGACATTGCTGCTGCCCAATATATTCGTCTTGATTGCTTCCATTGGGTTGTATTCGCATGCTGGCACCTGTTTTAGTGCTGCTGCGTGGATAACGATATCAACTCCATCCATGGCTCGCCGTAGTCTAGCAACATCACGCACGTCACCGATGAAGTAACGCAGTTCGGGGTGGTCGAAACCACTTACTCTCATCTCATGCTGTTTGAGTTCATCGCGGCTAAAAACGATCACCTTAGCTGGCAGGTATTCTCGCAGCAGCACATCAATAAACTGCTTGCCAAATGATCCAGTACCACCAGTTACCATGACTACTTGTTCTGTCCAATCCATCAAAGTCTCCAATTTCCTCTAATGAGATCCTGAAAGCGTTCCTTTGTGGATAACAATCAAAGGGTACTGCCCGTTTTTCCCAAAAAAGTATGGGAAGCGTTCTTCTAAATTAAATAGCATCCACAACCAGAATTGCCCACCCAACCAACTGTGGATCAAAGCGCGCGTGAAGCGCACGCTAACGCTGCGCCAAACCAAGATTTTTAGTGTCATATACTCACCGACAGTTTCCTGGACCCACTGGTAATCATGCCGGTTGGTGAAAGTCCCTTTTTCCTTCTTTTCTCGGGGCTTTTTTTGTTGGGTTTTGTTCGCCATCGACTGTATAGTCCGGCCTGATAAGCGAGTGAAATAGTGTTTCACGCGATTGCTGATGCGGATCATGGGATTGAAGAAACGCATCAATGCTGAAGATGGCCATCCATTTACAATAACTGCCGAGCTGCCGGGTGCCAAGAGTCGATAAAGCTCGCGATAAGCTTGCAAGTGTTCATCTTCCGGCAGGTGGTGGATAGTATGCAGGGACACGATGCCAGCAAAGACTTTTGATTTAAAAGGGAGATTTGCTATGTCAGCGACGATGAACAGACCATGGTTTCCAATACGCGACCGGGCTTCTTGTAGCGCCACGGCTGAGATGTCAGCACAAACACGATACTGGTACCCTTTAGAGTATTCTAGATACTCCGGATATTGAATAGGTCCGGAACCCGCGTCTAGCAGATACTTTCCTTTGTGGTTAATATGTTCAACGATCCGCAAATGGCAGCTATGGATATAATCGCGGGCAACAGGACGTAAGTCTTCATAGTGCGCGTTTTGATACAGCCCCGCGCTTACTTCTTGCCAACCAATCTGGTCGTAAAATTCTCGTACTTGCTGTTTTATCTCAGTCTGCGTTGACATCGCGCACATTTACCTTGGTTTCCAATCTACCGGCTCGCCTGCTAAATAGCTGAAAGTATCGCCAAATTGGGCTAATCCTTCTTCAGATAGCGCTTTGCAAAGCGGCCACTCCTCTAACTCATCCCAGAAATGCAAGAGATGCCAAGGGAATGGCTGGGGGTATTCAAAGAAAAAACGGTAGGCATAATTCCAGGCTTGTTCAACCTGTGTTTCGGTCAATCGTGTTTCAACGGGGTTGTTAAGCACGTGTTCCAAGCTGTCAAAATAATCTTCCCATGAATCAGGATCGAGGGTAAAGCCCCGGTCCCGATAGTGAGTGTGACCGATGACAAGTGTTGGCACTCCACTCATCGCCATTTCCAGCCCAACCGTAGTCGTATATACCAGCCCCAAGTCAGCAATCTGGATCAAATCATAAGTGTTAATTGGATCTTCAGCAGATACCAGCTGGATATGGGCAGGAAGTTTCGGAAGCGCTTGATGCAGGACATTGCTGACAGAAGGTCCTTTTGTATAGCGTTCCCCAGGATGGATCCGGATAATCAGCTGTCGATCTGGACGATTAGCAAAATACCGGACCGTACGCTGCAGCCATTCTGTCATACTGTTGGTAAATATCTGCCTACCGAGAGTAAGACTATCCCCGATAACATTCGCCGCCAACAGCACGATCGGTCGACCAGCCGCTCCTGGTGCATCCAAACCCAACTGGGAGCGCACCTTGGAAGAGCCTTGACTGGGCTGATCTTGCCACCGCCGGGAGAAATTCTCCCACAGATCAGCTTGCTGGCGGGATGTATACAGGTCTCGGATTTTGTCCCATTCAATTTCTGTTAATGGTTCGCTGTTCGTAGTTTCCCATAGTTTGGCAGTGTCTTGGTGCATTACCTCACTGTTTTGTGCCAGCCAGATTTTGCCACGTTGCTCACCGAATTCGTACGTTACAGCAGGAATACCTAAATACCGTGCGATCTGGTAAACTGCACCCATTTCGAGTATGGATCCGTTGGGAGTCAAGAGTACATCTGGGCGTGTGCTTGTTAACCAGCTGAATGCTTTCTCTGCAGCTGCAGAGTTGCGCGCTGTCCGCAGTTTGTATAGCTCGCTATCGCGATCAATATTCTCTACCTGTAGTGTGTACTGTACATCGCGAGTTGAAATCTCTTCAATAGCATCAATCAGTGATGGGGTCAAAGGTTTTGAGTCATTGACTTCAAGCCAAGATACGCATTTAAGAAGAGGACCTGATGAGCCAAGTATCTTTCGACTATAAGCATTTTGCCTGCGTAGATCAAAACGATTGATCTCTTTGCTCCAGTTGGCATAAGGCAGGTAAGCTAATGTCACACGATGCCCAAGTCCAGCCAATGCATATCCAATAAGCACTGCATGTTCAATCCAGTAGCGCAGGGTGGCGAAGATTACCACTTGCTTCCCTTGGGGATGAAGGTGTGAAGCAGATTCTGCCTCTTCTCTCCAGTGCGGTAGCCATTTACCCGTCCGGTCAAGTGAAAAGCTCTTGCTTAGCGGTTGACCATCTTGGCGAATTTGCCAGTAAAGCTCAGCCGTGTACGGAAGTTCGCCAAGGACATGTTTGATGGCTTTTTTACTCAATACTGCCATCAGCTGTACTCCTCTATCTGCCATTTTAATCGTGGGCGGATAGGACCTAAGCGGGGTTCCTGCCACTGCATGCCCGGCGCTCCAGTTGGGTCGACAGTGAATGCTAGGGCATGTTCGTCTTGGAAGTACCGCTTAACTCGGAAAGAGCTAGCATTGACACCTAAAATGTAGCGGCCTTCATTGAGCAGATCGGCCGGAATTTCACAGCGGCTGATAAATTTCCCGGCTGGCCGAGTGGCGTAGCGGTCGTATTCAGCTTGATCGTCCGTATCAAACGATGTGAAGATCAGTTCGCCTTGTGTGGTTAAGATATAAATTCCAACCCGGAGCCCGATAATTTCCTGCTCGAGCTGGTACTCGAACTCGAGCAATGTTGGTTCAGTCGAGCGCGCAGTATCAACTACCTTACCATTCTGGTTGCATACTCGTAAAGCGATTGGTCTGAAGGGTTTGGCTGTGGCAGGTACCTCATCAGGTTGCCATACGTGTTCCCCAGTCTGTGCGAAACCAGATGTTAAATAATAATCGACTGCCTGCGCAGAAGGAGCTCGCAGCAGCATCTGGCCTTTGTCTAGAACGATGGCTTCCTGGGTCAGGCGCAGGATTGCGGACATATTGTGGCTGACGAACAGCACAGTTCGACCTTCACTGGCAACGGCACTCATTTTACCTAGGCATTTCCGTTGGAACTCAGCATCGCCGACCGCCAATACTTCATCTACTACCAGGATTTCCGGTTCAAGATGGGCGGCAACCGCGAATGCCAATCGTAGGTACATCCCACTGGAATAACGTTTCACCGGAGTGTCGATAAACTTCTCCACACCTGAAAAATCCACAATCTCGTCAAATTTACGATCGATATCCTTGCGTCTCATCCCCAATATGGCCCCGTTCAGCGCGATATTTTCCCTACCGGTCAGCTCTGGGTGAAATCCGGTTCCTACCTCGAGCAATGATCCGACTCGGCCATGTATTTCGGCGTAACCAGTAGTAGGCTCAGTTACCCGGGAAAGGATCTTCAACAGGGTGCTTTTCCCGGCTCCATTGCGGCCAATTACACCCAGCACTTCACCCTTCTTGACCTCGAAGGAGACGTTTTCAAGCGCCCATATTCTTTCCACTGGTCGCGCCATACCGTCCCGCAGGATTCGGATTGGCCACTGGGCAATGTCAACCAGGCTGTCGCGCAATGTGCGATAGCTATTGCTTTGGACACCGATCCGGTATTGTTTACCGATGTTTTCTGCGAGAATTGCAGTGTTAGTCATAAGAGATTACCAGCAAGCGGCTCTGTTGTCGGGACAGATTAGTATGTTTGTGCCTCATTGTTTTGCTCGTTACACCATGTCCGCAAAGTTACGCTCCATACGCCGGAAGTAGTACATACCGCTGATGAGCAGAAAGACGGATATGCCGGCGGATGCGAAAATCATTGGTCCCGGGGCATTTCCCGTCCCCAACAATGCCCAGCGGAAACCTTCCACTACTCCGACCATTGGGTTTAATGAGTACAGGAAACGCCACTGTTCTGGAACTACTGAAATGGAATACCCGACCGGGGTAAGGAATAACCAGAGCTGCGTCAGGAAAGGCAAGATATAGCCGATATCGCGATACAAAACATTTAGTGCTGAGAGCCACAGCCCTACGCCTAGCGCAGTTACTAGGGCTAAAAGGATAAATAAGGG
>JBFENN010000024.1:0-28063 GCA_041551115.1 Anaerolineales bacterium | reverse complement strand
TTCAACCTGCTAGGTGAGGGTATCCGCCGCCTGGTAGAACAAGGCAATCCGCTGCTCAACAAGATCGTTAACCGCTATACGGTTCTCGTGGTCTTGCTGGCAGTGTTTGGTTACAACTACATCACCGATAACAGCGGCGCGATCCCGTTTTACCGGCAGCACGCCGAGGAATTTAGCGGGGAAAATGCCATGAAACACCTCATGATCATGGTAGATGAGCGGATCCAGGGTCGCGCTTTGGGAAGCAAAACCACAGATTTGGCTGCATATTACATCGCGAATCAATTCGAGACCTTCGGACTGCAATCTGCAGGTGAAGCGAGCGGTTATTTCCAGACCAGGAATCATTCCTTTGAGCGCATAGACTCGATCCCAATTTTCGACATCAATGACGGTGCAAGTACACCACTTTTCCAACAGGATTATGCCGCCTATCCAGGGCGGAATATGTCGCTCGGGGAAGCTGAAACAACGATTCGGATTCTTGCCTTAGGTGAACGATCCACAGCAACTGGTTTTCGCGTAGCTTATCCAGATTTATTCAAAGCAGACTTCTCAGGTGAAATCCTGATGGTATTTTCTGATCGGGAAGCTTGGACACTTAGCGGAATATCAGCTGATGGATTGATCGTAGTGACTGATGATCCAAGCGACCTGCAGAGGCGTTACACATTCGCCGGACGAAGTAACACATATTTCACATTTACTGGAAACGAGAGAGGCGGAGACATACCGTCAATTTGGATAACTGAAGAAATGGCAGATCGCATTCTACAAGGCTCTGAACATTCGGTAAAGTCCATTCGAAATATGACAAAAGGATTATCGATGGAAGAGGTTGTCCAAATCCCGGTACAAATTGGCGTTAAAATGAAAGTTGAAGGCACTTTAGAAGAACGCTTTCAGGTAAAACATGTCTTGGGATATATCCCCGGGACATCAGGTATGCAGGGCTGCCAAGATTGTCTCGGAAGTAATCTGATCGTCGTCATGGCTCAATATGACAGTCCACCGGTTGGGCCCGAGGGTGTTTACCAACATGCGAATGATAATGCCAGCGGGGCAGCTGTAATGCTCGAGGCAATCCGGATCCTCCAACAAACCGAGTATCAACCCTACAAATCATTTTTATTTATCGCATACAGCGGCGAAGGACTGGATGGTGGAGAATATGTTTTTGATCCAGATGTGAAATCATTTCTACAAGCAAAAATCGGATTCACCAATTTTGATATTGAAGCAATCGTTCATTTACGAGGTGTTGGCAATGGTCAAGGAGACCGAATTGAAATCTCCGCTGGAGGTAGCTTGCGACTAGCCGAACTTTTCGAAGAAGCGGCTCAACAAATGGGGATCGAAGCGGTACGCAAAGATGAAGGTATTGATTTGAACCTCATCTATAACACCGGGAATCCTTTCTTACAGGGAGGCGTTGAAGCACCAGTCGTGCGAATGTTCTGGGAAGGCTGGGAAGAGACTTCCCGTATACCAGCTGATACCTACCAGACCATAAAGGTGGAAAACCTCGAAGAAACGGGTAAAACTTTGAGCATGGCACTCATGATTCTTGGTCGAGAAACACAATATTAACTGCATACATATTCTGGGAGGGAATATGACTTCAGGTATAAAACCCACAAGATTTGATTATTTTTTGATCGCTAGTATCGCAGCGTATGCAAAATATACATATGGCTTTACTGAACATGCAAAATCCCTGACGAATTCTACGCAAATTGCTCCTATTCACACTTCAGAACCAGTTCCTTCAGCTTCAGCTGTTATTAATAATTTCCAACCCGTTATTGTAAGAGTCGATCCTTATACATGCACACTGTAGATAGATGAGGGATTGGTCGACTCGCAGCCCGTTCACCTAGTAACAACCCTACGAGTCCCAATCATTGTCAAATAGTAAGGTTTTTGGTACATAAAAGGAATTGTATCGTAGAGAGAGCTCATAATGGGCTATGAGAGCTAATGGTTCACCTGCGGTAGCATTGATAAACAAACTTTTGAAATATTCGCTTCTAGATTCAATGTAGAGCGAAGAGCAAAGAATACCTAGAGGAAATATGTCTGTTGTTCCGAAACCTCAAAAAAAGGGGGATCCGTTATCTAGAATTACATTCCTTATTCGTGAGAATATTGGCTGGTTAGCTCAACATAAAACATTGCTCAGTTTTATAGCATTCATCCTGCAAAGGCTAGCCTTCGGGGTAGTAGTAATCCTATTCATCATCTTCTTCAGTTATTTCGGACTGGAGATGGCTTCCGGCACACCTTTCACACCCGCCTTCCGCCAAGCCATTCCCAGCACCATCGCTTACATCCAAAACCTGCTTCACGGCGATCTCGGCTACACCAACATCGGCGGCGAGATACTCAAACCCGTGCCAGTCTCCACCGTCATCGCCGAACGACTACCTCGCTCGCTCGGCCTGCTCACAATCGCCCTGCTCATCGCTTCCTTTGCCGGTATCATCCTCGGCACAATCTCCGCTCGCAGCCGCCCTCAGGGCTCGCTCTTCATCCTCATCCTCACCCTGATCGGTATCTCCATTCCTTCTTTCTTCGCTGCTTTCCTCCTGCAGTGGTTTTTTACTTCCATCACCCGCAACTTCGGCCACGCCCTGCTGCCTGTCGGCGGTTTCGGCTGGGATGCCCACCTCATCCTCCCGGCTCTTGTCCTCGCTGCTCGCCCCCTTGCCCAAATCACCCGCATGACCTTCATCGCTATCCGCGGTATCTACAGCCAGGATTTCATCCGCACTGCTTTCTCCAAAGGACTCCACCGCTACTACGTCTTCTTTGCCCATGTCTTCCGCAACGCCGCCATCCCCATCCTCACCACCATCGGTATTTCACTGCGTTTCTCCCTATCCTCACTCCCGGTCGTCGAACTTTACTTCGGCTGGCCCGGCGCTGGTGTCACCTTGCTCAAAGCCATCGCCAACCAGGACATGTACCTCACGATCGGTCTCACTGTCTGTCTGGGCGCTTTCTTCATCCTCGTCAACCTGCTGCTCGACATCTCCTTCCGCATCATCGACCCAAGACTGCTCACCAAACCTGACCATATCACCGCCTCTAGGCGTTCCTCTATCATCTCAACCATCAAATCCATCCCCGCTTCAATCCGCGACTGGTTCGCTAGGCTCATCCACAGAAATAAACCCGATACCGAGCTCCAGCCGCTCTTCTCCGCTGACGACCTAGACTCATCCAACGGCGGCCTAGACACGGACTTCTCTGCACGCACTGCTTCTGCCTGGAAGTCCATGCTCACCAATTTCCCCTTCATCGTCGGCGGCTTGGTCGTCGCCGGTCTGCTGCTGATTGTCATTTTTGGTCCCAAATTGACCCCCAACGACCCCTTCTCTACCCAGGGTCTCGTTACGATCGACGGACAGCTCACCCCACCTCCCTTCCCCCCATCAGAAGGTTTCCCCTGGGGCACTGACGCCCTCGGTCGCGGCATCCTTAGCCTGATTATCTCCGGCGCTCAGATTACGCTCACACTCGCTATCCTGGCCGTCGCAGCTCGCATGCTTATCGGTGTCTTCGCCGGTTCTATCGCTGGCTGGGCTAACGGCTCGCTCGCCGACCGTCTGATCAGCGGCTTCGCTGAAGTCATCGCTGCTTTCCCTGCTTTGCTCGCGACTATGATCATCATCCTGGCTATCGGCATCCGCCAGGGCATGCAGCCCTTCATCATCGCCCTGTGTTTTGTCGGTTGGGGCGAAATCATGCAGTTCGTTCGCTCTGAAGTCACCACCATCCGCCCAAAGCAGTATATTGAGGCCGCGGTCGCAGTCGGCGCTGGTACCCCGCGCTTGCTCTCCAAACATGTCCTCCCCAACCTCTTCGCCTCCCTCATCGCTCTCGCCGCCCTCGAAATGGGGTCCGTCCTCATGCTGCTCGGCGAGCTCGGGTTTATCGCCATTTTCATCGGCGGGGGTACATTGATCGAATTACCTATTATGACGATGCATTACTCTGATATACCAGAATGGGGAGCATTGCTCAGCAATATCCGCTACCAAGCCCGCAGTTACCCATGGACCGGTCTATACCCCATGCTGGCCTTTTTCATTGCCATCCTGTCTTTCAACCTGCTAGGTGAGGGTATCCGCCGCCTGGTAGAACAAGGCAATCCGCTGCTCAACAAGATCGTTAACCGCTATACGGTTCTCGTGGTCTTGCTGGCAGTGTTTGGTTACAACTATGTCTCCAACAACAGCGGCGCGATCCCGTTTTACCGGCAGCACGCCCAGGAATTTTCACTATCAAACACCATGCAGCATATTGACCTGCTTACACATGCGCGCATGTTCGGTAGAGCATTAGGAACGGATGGAATGCATTTGGCCGCTTTTTACAACGCTCTTGAGTTTGAAAAATATGGTGTTCAACCTGGTGGTAGCCGACGATCCTATTTCCAAGAGAGGGAGAGAGCATTCGAAGAACTAGATGATTTACCTCAACTAAAAATATTTGATGAGGGTCCAGCCCCTACATATCGCATCGATTTCGCCGCCTATCCCGGGAGGAACGTCACTGCTGGACAAGCCATTGGGCCGGTACGATTCATCAGCCTCGGGGAAGATGCTATGATGCAGAGTCCGGGATGGACCGGATACTACCCGGATTTAGGGCGTGCAGACTACAGCACCGAAATTCTGCTGACTTTGTCAGATCGCGAAGCATCCTTCCTGACAATTCCGCCTAAAGCTGGGCTATTGGTAGTTACAGAAAATCCTGAATTATTAGCTAAACGATTCACATTATCTGGAAGAACTGGTTTAGGGCTTGATTTCAACACAGGTGGAAGACACGGCACCGAAAAACCCTATATGTGGATCTCTGAAGAGCTAGCGAACCGAATATTAGCACCGGATGGTTATACCGTTGACCAGCTCAAGGTGATGGCAGGTGATCACGCCTTTGAACAGATTTTTGACATTCCACTGCAATCAAAAGTAGCTATGAATGTAAATGGCACATTAGTCGAAGATTGGCCAATATTTAACATCCTCGGTTTAATCCCAGGGACCGAGGGTTATGATTTGTGTGAAGTTTGCCTCGGTAAACGGTTAATAGTTGTGCTGGTCCCATACGACAGCCCGCCAGTTGGGCCCGAAGGCGTCTACCAGCACGCAATCGATAACGCCAGCGGTAATGCAATCATGTTGGAAGCTATGCGTGTCCTTCAAGAGACAGATTACCAACCGTTGAAATCGCTTTTATTTGTTGCTTATAGTGGTGAAGGTTTAGACGGTGGAAACTCGGTTGCCGAACCTGATATCAACATGTTTCTGCAAGCGAGCCCAAGTTTTTTAAAGTTCCAGCTTGAAGCAATCATCCAGCTGCGAGGTCTTGGTGGAGGGAGCGGAGATCGATTGATAATATCAGCGGAAGGCAGCACGCGATTGGCAAACGTCGCGGAGAAAGCCGCCCGCCAGGTGGGAGCAAGGGTGAAACGCGCAGATGAAAACATTGATATCGGGTTAATTTACGACGAAGGTTCTAATTTCTTGGAATCTGGTCAAGATGCGCCTATCTTGAGGATGTATTGGGAGGGGTGGGACGAGTATGCCCGCTTACCTGAAGACACGAGGGCAAGGTTGTCGCCACAAGCCATCGAAGATGCTGGGAAAACCCTGGCAATGACTTTGATGATTCTTGGTAGAGAAACCAATTATTGATCAGCCCTCTATCGATAACTGAAATTTGAGATTACTCGACAAAAATCGGTTGAGTAAATTACCTGACAAAATCTAACAAACAGAAGAAGTTTATTGCCCATGGTTCACACGACCATTCGGGAGCTTGATACGCGCGATCATCTTCACAGTTCTGTGAATTTAGTGTACAATTGTTCTGTAAAAACTTGGTGCGTGATATAGCAGACTACACCGGACGACAAACGTCCGGTATCAAAACGTAAACACTCACCCAATCGAAAGGAGCATTCCCATGTATCACACCATCATCGTTGTTGGCAACTTAGGAAACGACCCTGAAATGCGCTATACTCAAGGGGGACAGGCTGTAACCAATTTCTCTGTTGCTACAAATCGTCAATATACTACCTCAGACGGAAATCAGGTAAAAGAGACGATCTGGTTCCGTGTATCAGCTTGGGGTAGAACAGCCGAGACCTGTAATCAATACCTCCAGCGGGGAAGCAAGGTGTTGGTTGAAGGAAGATTGAATGCTGATCAGGCAACCGGTGGCCCTCGTATATGGAACCGACAGGACGGTACGCCTGCAGCCTCATATGAAATCACTGCCGGAACGGTTCGTTTTCTGTCAACCAGAGGCGAGGCAGAAGCCGACATGCCTTATGAAGGTTGGCAAGCCGCGGCTGACGACGATATTCCCTTCTGATCTATATTGGCTTTGCAGGGGACAATTCACTTTGGGTGCAATGACCTCATAATGCCTCAGCACTGCAGTAATTACTATATTGGCAGCGATGGCGTGTTCTGATGATCTTCAGGAGACGCCATTCCGTGTGTGTCATACAATTTCTTAAAGATTATCTGATATATGCAGCAGCACTATTTGAATAGGAGGCAGGTATGCCGCCAGACTCTATACCGGCAAATAAACCAAAACCAATTCCTATCAAGACCCCACCAGATCTGGCGGTAGAATATGCCAATCTTGTGCGAATCGCTCATTCTCCTTCTGAAATCGTATTCGAATTTGCCCAGCTCCTACCGGGTAGCCCATCAGCGCAAGTACAATCGCGTATTGTCATGACACCCATCGGGGCAAAGCTTTTTGCCCGGGCATTGCATGAAAATCTTTCCAAGTTTGAGACAACTTTTGGCGAAATCTCTGTACCGGGCGGATCTTCGCTGGCTGATTACCTTTTTCGCCCCCCCGACCCACCAACCTTGAAGTAAAGGAAACGATGAATAATTTAGAATCAATCGCTGATAGAGCGCGAGAATCTTTCGACGGACGGACATCAGCCCGTGATCAAGCCCTGTCACAGGCACGAACATTAACCCGCAACTGTGCAAATGCTATCCGGGCAGTCCATCGTAACGAGTTTACAACGGCCAAAGATAACCTAAAAGAAGCGCAACGATTAGCAAAAGCACTAACCGAAATCCTGCAAGAGTATCCCGATATTTATCATGCAGGCTATACGCAAGATGCTCTCAAGGAATATGCTGAAGCCAGTATTGTCTATGCTCTTATCAGTGATGGACTTTTGCCTTCTCCGGAAGAACTAAATATCCTTTATTCTACCTACCTCAAAGGTTTAGCAGAAGTCGTGGGAGAACTGAGGCGCCGCTGTCTAGATATCCTGCGGCATGGACACTCCGACGAGGCAGAAAAACTATTGGAGCATATGGATGACATATATGCTGTACTGGTCACAATGGATTATCCGGATGCCATCACTGGCGGTCTGCGGCGGTTAACAGATATTGCTCGCAGCATTATTGAGAGAACCAGAGGTGACATGACTATCAGCCTACGCCAAGCACAGCTCGAACATAGCTTGTCCCGATTAGAAGCTCAAATAAACTTAAATAACTCAGGTGGATAAGCAAAAACAGCTATCATCTTTCGTCAAACTTTCCCACGAATGAAAACTATCCGGGCTTCTGAAATCAGCAGTTTTATTTATTGCCAACGCGCTTGGTGGTTGCAAACAAAGGGGAACCTCCCAGAGAATACATCCGAGTTGTCGGCGGGTAAACGAATCCATGCAAGTCATGGTCGGGGCGCATTAAAAGCAAGTTGTATACAATTAGCAGCCTACACAGCCCTCATCTGCGCATTAATTCTGCTGGTTGTGCACTTCACTCTACTCACCTTCTCATAACTTTACTCGCATGCTTGCTCTACCGTTGCTATGCTATTTATCGCAGTTGCTCTGTTGCTGGTCTCAATTATATTATTCTGGATCGCAAGACACCAGAGAACCTTAATTGGGCTTCCAGGAAGCAGAATAATCTATGAGGATACTAACACCTGGCACAAGACTCGCGAAACGCTATATGATCCTATCCTGGGTCTTACAGGGAAACCAGATTATCTAATAGAGAAAGGTAAATTTGTCATCCCAATTGAGATTAAGAGCACCCAGATTCCTAATGCACCATATGATTCGCATATCATGCAGCTAGCAGCCTACTGCTTACTAGTAGAGAGAGCGATCGGAAAGCGACCACCATATGGTATATTGCACTACCAACCAACCGATAATGAAAAACGCACTTTTACCTTGGATTTCACTCCCCAATTAGAGCATGCAATATTAGACGTTCTCGTTGAAATGCAATCTTTCGAGCGAAAAAAGGATGCCGATCGCTCACATGAAATTGCGGCTCGCTGTCACCGCTGTGGATATAAGTACGCCTGCGACCGCAGCTTATAATATCCTGCATAAATAATTGGTCCTATCTTTCAAACCCAACTATAATAGATCACGATGCCCACAAAACAACTTTCAATCCAGAGAATTATCATTTGTGTCCACCCAAAGTTAGGTGAAGTCAATAGAGAAGCAGCCCTGATTGCTGCCTATTTTCAGGAAAAGGGTTTACACGCAGAATATGGTTTGCTATCTGACAGTTCCATTACAGCACGGATCAGCCAGGGTGAGTTTGACCTTTTGATAGCACTTGGCGGTGATGGAACTATGCTGCATGCTGGACATATATGTGGACCTGCAAAAGTCCCGATTCTCGGAATAAATATTGGTCGCTTCGGCTTCCTGACAGAGATCCAGCATGATAAATGGGAAGCTGTTATGCCCCAACTGCTGGCAGGTGATTTTTGGCTGGAGCGGCGGATGATGCTTCGTGCCGAACAGTTCCGCGATAACCATTCAATCGGGCAATGGGATGTGCTGAATGAGGTATGGATCGGCCGTGGGCAAATTGTAAGACCAGTACATCTAGACGCAGCTGTGGATGGACGCTTCCTAACAACATATGTCGCGGATGGTTTAATTGCTTCAACACCAACGGGGTCAACGGCGTATGCACTCGCGGCGGGAGGTCCTATCTTGCCACCGGAGCTCCGTACAATCCTGCTCGTGCCAGTTGCCCCACACCTATCTATCGATCGAGCAATCGTCCTAGCTGAAGGTTCATCTGTAGCCATTACCATCCATACAGACCACCAGGCTGTATTGTGTGTAGACGGTCAAGATCCAATCAACATGGAAGACGGTGATAGCGTGAGCGTTCGAGCTAGCGAGCATACAGTCGAATTTGTGCGCGTCCAAGACCCAGGCTACTTTTATCGCAACCTAACACCGCACATGTACAAGAATCCATCAACCCGGAACACAAAATGAGCGAAGCAGATATCATATTATATTGTGCCAACCATCCCCAAACTGAGACCAGCTTGCGCTGTAATCGCTGCGAGAAACCAATCTGTGTAAAGTGTGCTGTATCTACACCAACAGGGTATCGCTGTAAGGAGTGTGTGCGCGGGCAGCAAAAGACCTTTAACACCGCAAAATGGTACGACTATATATTCGGATTTTCAGTTGCATTCATATTATCTTTGATAGGCAGTCAACTTGTTTCGGTCATCGGTTTCTTCACAATTCTTTTGGCACCTGTCGCTGGGGTGGTTACCGCAGAAGCAGCCCGCTTCGTGATCCGTAGAAGGCGCTCCAAACGGCTATATCAGGTAATCACAATTGGGGCTGGAGTGGGCACTCTGCCAACATTGATCTCTGCTTTATTTACCGTGCTTTTATTCTTACCACAAGGTGGATTCGGATTCTTACTCAGCCTACTCTGGCCAGCAGTCTATGCATTCATTGTTACCACATCAGTTTATTATCGCTTATCCGGTCTGCGAATAGGCAAGTGAACTATACAATATGCTCACTGAACTGAGAATAGAAAATTTCGCCATAATTGATCATTTGGAACTAAGCTTCAATAGCGGTTTGATTATCTTTACTGGTGAAACCGGGGCTGGTAAATCGATCTTGATCGACGCTGTAGAAATGCTGCTAGGCGAACGTGCTGATACAACCCTTATAAGGAGTCAGTCAGACTATGCTCTCGTTGAGGGTTCATTTTATCTTATGGGAATTGTTCAAGATCCAGTCAATGGGATTTTGGAGCGAGAGGGATTATTAGATGACCCACAATTCCTTACACTCGGACGTGAAATCCGTACAAATGGTCGCAATGTTGCCCGTGTAAATGGTCGCACGGTGAGCGTCGGGTTATTGAAGGAAATCAGCGAGTTCCTCGTTGATGTACATGGCCAATCTCAACACCTCTCCTTATTGAAGGTCAACCAGCACCTGTCCTTGCTCGATGAATATGCAGGATTGGGTAATAATCTCCAAGAGTATCGAGAGTCCTACTATAACCTACAAGAAGTACGCCGAGAAATAAGAGCTTTGAGAAGCTTTGAGAAAGATGCAGCTCGTGAAATTGATACATTGGATTATCAAATTAATGAAATCAAAACCGCTCACCTGGAAATTGGCGAAGAAGAAGCTCTCCGAGAAGAACGCACCCGTCTAGCTAACTCCGAAGGGCTAGCTATTCAATCACAGGCTGCTTTCCGGCTTCTTGACGAGGGGAGTGGGGACACTCTGTCGGTTACCGAATTGCTCGGTCAGGCAGTTGACCACATCAAAAACCTTGCCCGAATCGATCCTTCACAATCGACTTTATTTGATCAAGTTAACCATATACACAATAATCTGGTCGAAATCGCGGGCGAGTTAAGAAGTTATTCCGAGATTCTTGAACACAACCCGCGGCGTCTCGACCAAGTAGAAGAACGGCTTGGTTTAATCGATGATCTAAAAAGGAAGTATGGCAGGACAATTCAAGATGTCCTCGTATTCGCTGCCCAAGCAAGAGAGCGCAGAGAGAGCGTCAACAACGCAGATGAGAGAATAAATGAACTTGTACAAATTGAATCTCAACTACTCCAAGAAGTGGGTCTCCAAGGAGATGCTCTCTCACGCGAGCGCCAAATCCAGGCGGAAATGCTCAGCACTTTCGTCGAAACCGAGCTGAGAGATTTGGGGATGGAGAGTGCACGCTTCCGGGTACAGTTCACTCGCCAGATCGATCCCAATGGTGCACCAACAGTAACTGGTGATAATGTTGCTTTTGATTCCAACGGGTTGGATAAAGTTGAATTTATGATAGCGCCAAATCCTGGAGAAGGTTTCAAACCACTTGTAAAAATCGCATCTGGGGGAGAAACTTCTCGTTTAATGCTGGCTTTGAAGCATGTGTTAATCTCCGCCGACCAAATCCCGACATTAATATTCGATGAAATCGATCAGGGAGTTGGCGGCCGAATCGGAACCATTGTTGGACGAAAACTTAATGCATTAAGTAAACTCCACCAAGTATTCTGTGTAACACACTTACCGCAGTTAGCTGGGTATGGGGAGCAACACTTAAGCGTGCAAAAAGAGATCATCGATGGGCGCACGTTGACCAGGGTCAAATCGTTAACTGGTGAAGAGCGGATAACAGAAATTGCTATGATGTACGGCGACGTTAATGAGTCTACTATGCAGTCGGCACGTCAACTCCTGGTAAGCGTGTCCCAAGCAACAGACATTGCAGCCCAACAATAATGCACGAATTCGAAATACTCACTCCCGATCCCCCAGAAATACGACATCAGGATTTAGTTTTCCACCTAACTTGACGAACAATCCGCACCCTATTAGTTCATCATAGCGCACGAGAGCATGCGGTTGGGCGAGATGAATTAACTGTCGAAATCAATCAGCAGATAATTGATAAAACAAGAAACTCTAATTTATACAAGGTTATTATGGGTATGTTTTCTGAACCACCCAAATTACGTATAAATAAGCAAGATTGTTATCTATAAGTGACTCATGATGTAGCCACACGCAATCACCGTATATTGAATTTTATATGCTTTAGCGTATATGTCTAGAAAGATACAGTACTGTAAACAAACTCGTGCAGTGGGTATGGGGATTGTAGCGTGGAACTTGCTCACTTGAAACCGGAAGCCATACATGGGCACCTCGCTGTCGGTTTCAGCTTAATTTTCACCAATCTTCATGTAAAATCATGCCATGCCAAACATTCCTACGATAATACAATCTCGCCAGAAGCGGAGATTAGCTGACTCCAGGAGACCATTGCTGCGGCTTGGTTTTGGTTGTGCATTAGTGTTTAGCATAGTCATTCTAGTTAGCGGTCTAGCATTAAGTGTAGTATACCTGCTAGTTTCACAGGAAATCCCTACGACTGCGATACTTCCAGAACTGCTGTCACCACCAACAGGCATTCTGCTTGAGCCAACCAGGCTATACGACCGCTCGGGAAAACATATCCTCCTGACCCTGTCAAACTCTATGATAGACCACAAGGATCACCTTATATTAGAGCCTATGGAAGGCGATATATTTCCATCCAACCTAGTTACAGCGACTCTGACAGTATCTGATCCTGATTTCTGGAAACATCCAGGCATCAACCTGGGTAATTTCGAGGGCAAGTCCAATCCCACTTTGGCTCAAAAATTGGTTTCAGATTACCTGTTATGGGATACACCCAATGGATTTAAGCGCAATTTTCTTGAGCGCTTATTGGCAATTCAAATCACAGCACAGTACGGCCGAGAAAAGATTTTAACCTGGTATTTAAACCACACAAATTACGGACGCTATACTTTTGGGGCAGATTCTGCCGCACAGGCATACTTTGGGAAACACGCTGCGGAGCTTAGCCTGGCGGAAGCAGCCTTGTTAGCGGCGGTAGCAGAATCACCCGCCTACAATCCACATGACAACTTAACCGTAGCACTTGATCGTCAGCAAGCTGTAATCCAAGCCATGTTGGGGCAAGGACGTATCACAAGAAAACAAGCACAAGAAGCATTGAATGAAATTGTAGAAGTTCGCCCCTCACAAAATCCACCACAGAACATTGCCCCAGCATTTACGAACTTTGTCCTGAAGAACATATCAGAAACCATTCCAATAACTCGATTGGAACGTGGTGGAATCGATATCATCACTTCCCTTGATTATGATCTTCAGCTAGAGGCTTCATGTACAACGGAAGCTCAAATTGCAAGAATAAGAGGAGTGGATACATCCTCATTTGAAGGTTGTGAGGCTGCCCGACTACTGCCGACCTTATCCTATTCATCCGGATATGAAGCAGATGATATCAGCGGGGCTGTCATCGTCTACGACCCAAAAAGTGGAGAAATCCTTGCCATGGTTGGTGAATCCCAACCAGGTATCGATCCGACAGAATCAACCAGTCAGCCAGCAGGCACAATCTTGACACCTTTTTTGTACCTGACAGCCCTGTCGCGCGGCTCGAGTCCAGCAACAATGTTATGGGATATTCCTATTGAGGGTTTTACTAATCCGAAAATAGATCATGATTATGTCGGTCCAGTACGTCTGCGGACTGCATTAGCCAATGATTATCTAGCACCTGCTGTTCAACTACTACAATTGGTCGGTGAAAATAATATCAAACAAACTCTGAATCAATTAGGGTTGGAATCAGTTATCAAGCCGGAGGAACACAGCGGCCAAATCCTGTGGGAGATTCACGCTTCCCTACTCCAAACTGCACAAGCGTATGGTGTACTTGCCAACAACGGGGTAGGTGCTGGAGAAGCTGCAGAGACGGTAATTGAAAACGGAGCTCTTAATTATGATCCAATTGTCGTACTTTCCATAATAGACTCGTCAGGCGATCTGTTTGATCGCCTCGTGGGAAGGCGACTCGATAACCGTGAGGCTTATCCAATAATCATAAACCCTCAGCTAACTTATTTGATAAATCATATCCTGAGCGACGAATTAGCTCGATGGCCAAGTCTCGGACATCCTAACCCGTATGAGATCGGGCGACCGGTGGCAATAAAAGATGGGCGTACACCAGAAGGGAACGCATATTGGTCTATCGGCTATACCCCACAAAGGGTTATCGGCACTTGGATCGGAATGTCAAATTCAACAACTTCAGGTCAAGACCTGCAACTGCCCGAGCAAGCGAGTGCTGGACTCTGGCATGCCGTCAGTAAATATGTGCTTTCCGATCTACCTGCCAGCGATTGGAAACAACCACCTGGTATTACTCAGACCGATGTGTGCGTCCCTTCAGGCATGCTGCCATCTGCTGACTGCCCAAATATTGCACAAGAAGTATTCATCGCAGGCAGCGAACCGACTCAAATCGATACGTTATATAAACGATTGGATGTCAATCGCGATACAGGTCATCTAGCAACAGCGTTTACCCCGCCAGAATTAATTGATTCCCAAGTTTACTTGGTTATCCCACCCGCAGCAGCCCAGTGGGCAGAAGCATCTGGATTACCTACGCCACCCGAGACCTACGACGTTATCAGTGCCCCTCCTGCAAATTCCCGAGATGTCCATATTGCTTCTCCAAAGATGTTATCTCAAATCGCTGGTAAGTTTCTAATTCATGGAACCGCGGCAGGTAATTCTTTCGAGTATTACCGTTTGCAAGCCGGGCAAGGAATTAATCCCACAAGTTGGCTACAAATCGGGGAGAATAGCTATTCCCCCGTAGAAGGAGGTGTATTAGCCGAGTGGGATACCACTGATTTGAATGGCTTATACACGATTCAGTTAATGGTTGTTAATGATCAGCAGTTGGTAGAGATAGATTCTATCCAGGTCACGATCGATAATATCCCACCTGGTATAGCAATCCAGTATCCAAGTCAGAACCAAGACCTGACTCTAGATAGTGATTACATTGTCTTCCAGACTACTATCGTTGAAAACTCAATCGAACGAGTCGATTATTATCTTGATGATCGTTTAATTGGTACGTTGCGGAACGAACCCTACAGCCTACCTTGGATCCCCCAACTTGGTAGTCATAGCTTAAAGATAATTGCACTCGATCGCGCCGGAAATTCTAAACAAACTACAGTTGATTTCTCTGTAATCCCAGAGCGTAATTCACCCTAAGTAAAATAAATTCTGATATATCATTGTGCAACTTTTATAAATTCGCTTCCATCCCCCATTTGACATCTACATAGATTCCATTCTATACTTTTTATGATTACAGGTCATATCTTGGATAGTACGCATCAAGTAGTGCCAAACCAGTATACCCAAGTGCTTTTCGCAATATTTTCGTAATTTATCCGATAATTATTTATATACATAGCTGGCTTTGTAATGCGCTTTGAACAAGCAAGAACGATACCGATGGATTAAATGTTGAGACATCACACAGTTTAGGAGTTGCCATCATGAAAAACAACAAGGCTCTTTTGCAATTCAATGGAAATCTGATGAGAACCACTATAGCACTGTCAGTAAACCTACTGATCTCGCTCTTGATCCTGCTAAGCACAGGATGCAATTTACCAACTGGTTCCAGTCAACCATTCGACGCAACCAAAGCTGCGCTAGATGTACAAGCAACTATTCAAGCGCAGCAAGCCCAAAAAGACACACTTGCCACTTCAGAGTCAAGCGCTGCGACTCAGATAGCACAGGAAGTTCAAGCCACTTTAGTGAATCAGCAAAGCACCTTGATAGCGGAGCAGCAAGCAGATGATGATCCGCCTCCAACCGATATCCCACCAACGCCAACGAATACAGCGACCCCAGATCCTACCCAACCCAAAACCCCAACCGAGATCCCGCCAACACCAACCCCCGATATTGGAGCGATGGTCAAATCAGCCAAGATCCTATTGTTCGAGGATATGGCGGGGGAATATGAAGTCCGCTATGTAAAGAATGCTTTAGATATAATGGGCCTCTCCTACACAGATGTGGGTGACGCCTCAGGAGATTTTAAAACCCAGCTCTTATCTGGTACTGATTGGGATCTAATTATCGTCAGCAATGAAGCCAGGAGCAATATCCAAGGTGAGTTTTTTGTCTATCTAAATGACCACCTAAGCAAAGGAACTGCAGAAATTATCGAGGTGTGGGCATTGGATGAGATCGCATCGGGAAAGATCAGCAATATTCTCACCCGCTGTGGAATCAAGTTTCAGAAAGATTGGACTGACCCAGAAAACCCATCATTATGGTACCTGGTACCCGAGCACCCCGTATTCCACGAACCAAATGAGGGTATGTCCTTGACGAGATATGTTGATTATTGGGATTGGGATGATGGAGACCTTATCGAATTAACCCCTGGAAGTGCTGCAACTTTACTAGTCGGAAGTATTGCTACAGAAAAAACAAGGTACGGAACAGTAGCTACATGCCTCGATGGACGATTGATCATCCAGACTCACTGTACTCATAATTACCGCCAGGATGATATGGTCCGGCTTTGGCAGAATTATATCTACAATACATTGAAAAACCACTTTCTGACCACAGGAGGTTGATTTCTGCAACTATCCTTAATCGAGTGACATTGTGAGATATAGAAGAAAGACCCCAGCCTATTTGCCGGGGTCTTTTCATGTATAGAAGGCAACATCTGTTAAGATTGGAATGACTACGGCACACTCGCCACAAACCAATCAAACTCGACACCTGCGCCAGGAATATCAAAAGTACTCACAGACACACCGACTTGACCACCGTCCTTGAAGCGATTGTCCAAGACTGAACCCATTTCCACCGAGTTCACATAAAATGTCAATTCTTTCCCGATACAAGTGGCTGTTAGTTCGTTGCTATTTTTCTGCAAATTTATATCATATGAAGCACCATTCGCGAGATCCGTATACTGCCCGTCATCATATTTCCAGATATACCAGTAGCCGCCGCTGTTCATTGAGAATTCATACCAACCATCATCCGTAGCACGGCAAATGAGGCTGATGTTATTACGATTAGGACCTGCAACCGTCTCTACAGCGGCATCTATCTGAACATCAACGGGTAAAACAAGGTCATACACCATATATACGGTCGATTGCGTATCATCAACCTGGACATATACTATGCTCGTGTCCTCTTCAGCAGTGTAACTGATATCTTCCGGCACACTGAATGTATACCAACCCTCGGTATCATCGAAATCAGTTACTAAATATGGATCTCCGGGCGCACTGGCATTAAGATCAACGATTGTCGAACCCGTCCCAGTGTTATCAGGCTCTGTTGTCTGACCCCCGTCAGAATAGACAACTTCAAGGGCACGTCCGTTTATCTGCCCTTCAAGAACTTCACCTGAATTCCAGCGTAGAACCTGCAACGAAAGAGTCTCTTCGGGTGTATGGCTGCGTAATACATCACAGTATTGAGACATTGATCCGTCAGTGGCTAAAACCAGGTTTTCCATCGTAGTGAGGATATCTCCCGGCTGAATGCCAGTCTCATCAGCAGGCGAACCAGACTCGACTGACGCCACCCAGATCCCGGTGACTGAGCCATCTTCTGATCCAACAGCTTGTCCATTTATGCCAATGGAGTTCAAGTTTTTACCACTCTCAAGAACTTGTATTACATCGCGGGCAACATCACGGGAGATGCCAAAAGCCTGGCGAGCGCTAGATATACTAGAGTAGTGTACTGCAACCACACGCCCATCAGGGGTGACAACTGGTCCTCCTGAGTTACCAGGATTACTGGTGGCATCATACTCAATTACCGAATCGATAGAAGACCAGGATGTCTCGCCACCCGCTTGGGCTTTTGAAACGATACCCTTATTGAGTGTAAATTCCGGATCACCAAGCGGGAAACCAGCTACATAGATATCCATGCCGACATCGATCGGACCAGAATGCCATTCCAAGTAGTCAAAATCCTCGCCGTCGATCTTAATGACCGCTAGGTCTGAACATTCCGAAACAGCGATGACTTTTGCGTTACGAGGTTCTGCTTCGCCGCCAACCCAGACTTTGAGCAAAGCAGCACCGGTAACGACATGATTATTTGTCACTGCTATACCTGATGGATCGATGATGAATCCAGATCCCGATCCGGCGCCATTTGCAACTAAACCGACTTCTGGATCAATGAATGTGCCTTGAGCTTCGATTTGAACGACTGCATTTTTAACGTCCTGTAAATTGTCTACTGCTCCAGTGGTTGGCTCAGGTAGGGGCGCTTCTGTCTCTACAACTTCCTCTGTCTGGATAATTTCCTCCGTAGCAGCGGGCACGTCGGGGGCATCAGTAGGTGTACCAGACATAAAATTACATGCCAGACTGACGACCAAGGTAATTGCGGTTAGTAAAAGAAGGGGGCTGAATTTTTTAACATCCATAATGATACTCCTGGGGCGTTGCCAATAAATTTGGGTCTAGGGTGACAATAAAACACGAAATCAAGCTAAGTTTACCACGCGCGTATCATACGCGGTCAATATGCCTATTCCGTTAAGCTTACAATGTTGTTGGTCATTTTACTTATTGGTTATACAAACTTGCTTGAGTCGAATTTAATGCCAACATTGGCAAATCAGCTCTGTTGAAAATTGATATTCGATCGATATCAATATCAGGAGTTTACTCACCAGAGACAATCTTGGCGCGCTAGAAAATCATTCTATTTGAGCCGCGTGTGTACTCCTGACTGGAGAGTACATAGAGCAAGTCCGTTAACTTGATAGTTTACCAGTATATTCTACCCACTTGAGGTCAATGGCTTCGATTAGCGCTTCCCCGCCATCCACAAATCCTACTGGAAGCGTTCATAAGTCCGGGCAGGATCATTTGTCCTTCTGCAAGCGAGACATGTGATCTTTTTGTGATCAATGCAGCAATTGCAACTTCAGGAACCGGGAAGTATATCCAAAAGCACTACGAATACACATTTCGTCGTCGACTATCCCGGTGAGCCTTTATTACTCAACTACCAAAGCGAGGTCAATAATTAACCTCTTCCGCGATCATGGATTTGCAGCCCGGCGTAGGTATACCGCCAGCAGAGCGCTGACCAGTGCAATCAGGAGCAGAGATATTTCAGAAACGCGCCACCAAGCCTTATCAACAGCCAAAAAGGACTCGATTGATGATAGATCTTCTGCTGCACCTTGAATTTCCTGCTGCAGCAGCACATCAGAATCTGTCGGGATAGTTTCCGTCGATTGGGTCGCGTCAAGCTCTGCTTGAACTTGAGAGGGCAATCCACCTAAGGAGCGGTCAGTATCCGATTCCATTTTTTCTTCGACTGGGACGGCCATGACTGGACTTGCAGGATAAGTTTCTTCGACTAATGGTGCTTGCCCCTGTACAGATTCGCCTTCCACTATTTCGTCGGGACCTGACGTCCCAGAAATGCTCTTCTCCATCATGGCAAGTGGTAATTCCATCGCTTCCTCTACCGGCATCTCCTCACTCTCTATTTCAATGATGGGTTCGGACACTTCCATAACCCGGGAAGCATTGTCTTGCGCGATCGGTCTCTCCATATTTGCAGGACCCAGCGCAAGCAAATCAGTGATAAACACCAACACCAATAAAACACTGGCAATTGCCGAAGTAAACTGCAGGGCCGGCGTAATTCGGAACCACCCCGGTAATATCTCCGGGCGTGAACCAACTAATTCACGCGTGAGCGTGAAGTTGCGGGGAGGCTTAATGCGCGGTTGACTGCGCAGCAGCTGCCGGGTTTTCTGCAACTCTTCCAGCTTATTGCTCAACGCATGATTGGCGCGTAATTTCTCCTCCAGGCGGGCACGATCTTTAGAAGACAACTGCCCGTCCAGGTAGGCTGATAATGCCTCCCACTCGTGATTCGAGATCTTTTGATTCATGGTGAACCCTCATTCACCAGACGAAAAGCAGTCGGTAAAAGTTCCCAAAATGATTGCAAACAGTTACGAAGCTGCAATCTAGCTCTCGATAGTCTGCTCTTTACTGTACCGATTGGCTTTCCGATTACATTTGCTGCTTCTTGATAATTAAATCCTTGGATATCAACTAGAATCGCGATTGCCCTAAAATCATCCGGGAGTTCATCAAGACAGGCTTGAATTGCGTTAAATAGTTCAATTCGCTCAGAAGCCTCTTCTGGAGACTCACCAGGATCGACCATCCAATGGGGCGACTCGATCTGCTCATCATGATCACCGAGAGGTTCAAGCGCTGTCGTGGGTCGTCTTTGCCTGCGGCGAAGCTCGTCATAACATGCATTCGTTACAATACGCAACAACCATGCACGGAAAGATCCACCACGGAAGGAGCGGATTTTGCGATAGGCTGAGGTAAATGCGTCCTGAGTCGCATCCTCAGCGGCAGGTGCTTCTCCCATCATGCGGTAAGCCTGATTGTATACGATCTCTTGATATGCGAGTACAAGACGGTTAAATGAGTCTAACTTTCCGCGTTTGGCCTCCCCAATCAGAGCTAGCTCATCCATGCTGAATCTTGCCTCTGCAGGAAATAAACCAATACAGTCCGCGCCAAAGTATAATCCCCGCTGCGCTAACAGTAGCCAAGACCAGGATAAAAATCCACGAGGTTGTCGTATCCAAAATGATAGCTCGGAGCCAAGCAGCAAACGGGGCGGCATATATCATGGCCAGCCCAGGTTTCCATAGTTTGTGCCAATCAGCGACCACATCACTATGGAACACCCCTAGAAATGGGCTGATTGAATACCACGCAACTAGCAAAGGAACAAACGTTGTCAACAAACGCAAGCCAGCTGTGTCTAGGCTCCCATGGCTAGCAAATCCAATGATTGTCACCAGCGCAATTACTATGATATCGCCCACATGCAGCAAATAATAATTTTTGCGTTGCATTTTTTCTCCGGTTCAATTTTGTTCGAATACCTGAGTCCTACTTATCCATTTGGTTATTATTCTCTCAGTTGCAGTTCTTGGTAAATGAACCAATCACCTTTTCTTTTGTTTACATTTTTTGGTGAGCGGTCATAGTAAATATCAAAGATGCGGCCATTGATCGTTTCAACACGATAGAAATCTTGTCCAACTCCCCACGAACCACGTGCTGAGGCGGTGGCGGCATGAGTCGGACGCATATTTCGAGCCATCCGCCCACGGCGCTGATAATCATGCCATTCCTTATGCAGCGCATTAATCAGAAATCTTTCTCCCCGCCAAGTAAACCCATCCGGGCAACCAGGTTTCTTCTCAAGCAACGGAATTCTATCAAAAATCGGCTCTATCGCCTCATTATAAAAATGGATAGGGGTGATATTACTTTCCATGATGTGAAAATTCAATATAAATTTTTTGTCAGCAGTAAGCGATTACCCGGACATCCAAATTATACAAGAGATTATGCCGGATCAATACTGAAGCACTATAATTGCCTGAGAGCATACACAAAATATTCTGATACCAATGAGTTTTTAGCCGGTTCCACTAAACAGGCGTAATCAAGCGATTCAACTATGGTATCCTGATTCAGAACCATCCCAAAACTGGAAAAGATTATTAATAATTTCTTAATATGACCCAAAAGTCCTATTGAATCCGGTTCATCAACTTCATATAATATTAATAATGAGAGCCCTTGTTCGCTGGTTGGCAACGCTTACCTTCATCCTCCTGGTGATTACCCCAGGAGGATATTCGACCTACGCTCAAACTGGGGATGGTCCTACTGAACGGCAGCGTTATTTTCCTCAAAAACATCACAAAGTTGCGAATGAATTTCTAGACGAATATGAATCAATCACATATTCTGAACTTGTATACGGCTACCCTCTCACGGAAGCATTCCACGACTTTACTAGCGATCGCATCATCCAATATTTTGAACGAGCCAGGTTTGAGCTCCATACTGAAAATCCGCCTGATAATCGGGTCGTGACCACCCTCCTGGGTGAGCTCACCTACAAACCTGGACCCCAACTAAGTCTCCCCAATAACACATCAGCCTGCAGATCCTATGCAAGAAATGGGACAAGTAAAAGCTTCCAGGTTTGCTATGCTTTTTTAGAGTTTTTTGAGAAATATGGTGGTCTCGATCAGTTCGGATATCCAATCTCAAATTTCGAAATCCACGATGACCGGATCACACAGTATTTCCAACTGGCACGATTTGAGTGGCATCCGGATCGTCCTGCCGGTCAACGAGTTGTACTGACTAACCTGGGAGAAAAATACTTCGAGATTCGGGGTGAGAATCCCAAACGTCTGCTGCCAGTACCTGTATCGATAAGCAACAACCGTCCTTTGACTATCCTTGACCTAAAAGTACGAGCATACCCATATAGTTCAATACTAACCAGTAGTGGTTTACAAACAGTGTATATCGTTGTCCAGGATCAGAATCTATATCCAGTTTCCAATGCTGATGTAGTCCTAGAAATTGAATTACCATCCGGTGAAACCAGACGAACTATCGTCCCTGATCGGACGGATAAAAATGGTATTACTAAATTCAATTTCACATTTGATAACCAACCCACCGGATTAACAAAGATAAACATACAAGCTCGGGCGGATAAGCTGCAGAGCGAAACTAAAACATCTTTCCGAATTTGGGAATAACCACAATTAGCTATTATTGCCAACAACCCTCCTTGCATAAGGAGGGTTATTTATTTTCGACTATCAATATGTGTACCTGCTGTCTGAAGAGCACACCTACTTTTATAATTGCCCTTTTAACTGTATAAGCGACTGGTGGTATTCTTCAATATTCGGGGGAGAAAGGTCTACAATTCGCTCTAATATTTTGACCGCGCCAGCTATGTCACCCGAATCCAAGAAACTTTCTCCAACAGTATCTAACTGCTCTACCGCCTGGTCGACGCGACCCATTTGTCGGTATAAATCGGCCAAACGAATCCGTAGAGAAAGTTGATTCGGATTGCTCTCAACCAATGATTCTAAAAAATCAACGGCTTGCTCCTTTTTCCCGCTTGCAGTTAGATAAGCAATATATTGCTCCAATTCTGCCAATGCCTGAGATTGGTTTTCCAAGCGGTAATTCAGTTCAACGAGTTTTGTGCGGGCTTCTACATCCTCAGGTTGTAAAGAGCGCACCTTTTCATAATCCTCCAATGCACGCCGCCAATCCAATTTTTGCAGATCAATATCTGCGATTCGCTTGTTTATGTCTACTTGCCAAGATTTGTCATCGGGTACATTTTCTGCTACATGAAGTGCTTCGGAAAATGTTTTGCGCGCCATACCAAGGTCTGCCATACGGTAGTACACTTCTGCCAAGTCTATGTATTCCCTCAATGCATCATCTGACCTGTTTATGCTAATCAGCAAGTTAATCAGCTGGCTCCTGGGTTTTAACTCCATGGGGGCGATATGCATAATTCTCTTGTAATATTCAACCGCCCTTTGTGGCTCACCACGAGAGCTATAAGAATTTGCTACAACTCCCAACTTGCTGATTGCCTCTGGCAAGAGACCCTGCTTCACCAACAACTCACCCATATAGGAATGGATTGGCAGATAGGTTGGTGCATGCTCTAGAGCATAGTAAGACTCTTCCATAGCTGAGTTCAGGAAGCCTTCTCCAGCAAGCTTATAAATATTTGTCAGAGATTCGATAACTTGACCGCTGTTGGATTGAGTGATCATCTCAGCTAGCGGGATTATTGGTCCGCCCTCCTCCAGTGGAGGCAATTGTTGGCGAGCCTGTGCCAAGCCCGCACGCCAATTTGGTCTCATCAATAACTCAGAGACATTATCACACACACGTTGGAGAATGCTTTCATCTGATATTAATCGCTGATTTTCAATTATTGGATCATATGCATCAAGGATGCTTTTTCGTTGCTCCTCCGGGATCTGGGAAATATCGGCTAAGGCAAGTGCCCGTAAATACTCTATGGCCGCTTCATCTATCCGATTCAAACGGAGTAGAGTCTGCCCCAAAAGCAAACGAGAACCGAGTGCGAAATCCGGATGCTGAACTGATTTCTGGAGAAATCGTTGGGTGCTTTCAAAGCGTTCTTTTTCAAAACGCAGGTACCCAAGATCATAGAACGCTGCTGGATGATCCAATCCTGATTCAATTGCATGCTCCAATTCAACCGCAGCTTGAGATAAATCACCTTGGGTCTGTAAATCTAACACCTTACTAATGTGACGTGTGATTCGGTTCGCGTCAACCATTTTTTGTGATGCAGACAGAGAAGATCCACCAAGTATTGCCTGGAATCCGCGCCGAGGTGTTCCTTCATCCTCAGCATTATCTGGTCCCTCAAATAGAATACTTGCAAGCGCAACCAAAGAATTTCCAAGGGCTTCCTCGACCGGATCTTCTTCCGTTTCGAGTACAGCTACAATATCTGGTTCTTCAACCAGTAACGATTCAGTTGTTTTCATCGTGGTGCCCTGTTTTCGGGAAGCCTTAGGCTTAGGCAGTGGTCTATATTCTTTTATATAGGCCAATGCCTGCCGCGCTTGCTGGTTATTTGGATCCAGCTTGAACACATGGTTGGCAACCTCTAATGCTTTCTCATTCTCCTGAACATGCTGATACAGACTCGTAAGCGCTAAATACTCGCTTATAGCCTCGTTCTTTTTACCTAAACGCTCATAGATAAATCCCAAGCGCGAACGACCCGGGATGCTTTCGGGATTAGCTTCAACTGCTCGCTGCCAGTTCCGAATAGCCTTTTCGACTTCTCGGTTGTGCAAGTACAGCTCCGCAGCTCTAAGGGATGCCTTTTCAACACGATCAGTCTCTCCCAACCGCTCACAGATAACAGCGATCTTTTCAAATGGCATCGGGTCTTTGGGGGCTTGCTTAGCCACCTGAAGATAATAACGGAGAGACTCGTCGTATTGTCCTAACTCGTAAAGTGATAGCGCTAGATTCGCTAATGCGATCTGGTCGCGAGGATATTCATGCAAAGCATGCCGGTAATGGTCAGCGGCTAAATCCCAGTTTTGATCCCAAGCAGCTGAATGTCCTTGTTCAATAGCTTTCTGATAGAGATCATCGCTTCCACTCATAGTAACTCCATGCTGAATTCTAGTTACCGAGATACGCACAAAAGTAGAATGGTTAAATTAGGCACTTAAACTTTATAATCCCAATACCACCATTTCACCCCAGTTTTTACCAGATCGAGCTTCAGTTGCCAAGGGGATACTCAATGAAAAAGCATCTGCCATTACTTGCATCACCAGTTTCGCAGTGCTACTAACCTCTTCTGTTGGACATTCGAGGACAAGTTCATCGTGAACCTGTAACAATATGTTACCATGCAGCTTCTTCGCATTCATGGCGTCTGGTAAACGGATCATCGCAATTTTCATAATATCTGCTGCGGTACCTTGAATCGGAGCATTGATGGCTTCGCGCTCTTCTCGATTGCGGATATTATAATTTTTCTGATTAGCTAATCCCGGAAAATATCTTCGCCGACCTAACAAGGTCTCTACATAACTCTGTTCAGTAGCCAAGCGCCGAGTGGCATCCAGGTAGTTCTTTACTCCAGGAAAACGTTCAAAATACGCCTGTACGAAATCTTCCGCCTCGGCAAGAGTCAGATCGGTTGTACGTGTCAAACCAAACGGGCTCATACCATATATCAAACCGAAGTTGATTGCTTTTGCGTGCCGTCGTTGTTCTTTTGATACTTCGTTTAGCGGGATATTATAGACAATTGCAGCCGTTGTCGTATGGATATCTTGGCCAGCGCGGAAGGCTGCTAACATCGCTTCGTCCTGAGCAATATGTGCTACAATCCTAAGTTCGACTTGTGAATAATCGACAGATAGCAGCTGATGACCAGGTCCAGCGATAAATGCCCGGCGAACCTTACGACCAATCTCTGTGCGAATAGGTATGTTTTGAAGGTTGGGATCGGATGAAGCAATCCTTCCGGTTACACTCCCAGTCTGGTTAAATGATGTGTGGACTCTTCCTGAGGCCGCATTTACCTGCCCAGGTAAAGCTTCAAGATAGGTTGATTGCAGCTTAGTTAACTCACGATACTCTAATACAAGATCAATAATCGGATGTGCTCCTGTCATGGACTCTAATATGTCCGCAGCTGTCGAAAAATAACCCGTCGTAGTTTTCCGTGCCCTACCGGGTGGGGAGAGTTTCATCTGCTCGAATAACACATGCGATAATTGCTGTGGTGAATTAAGGTTAAATTCTTCACCGGTAATTTGGTAAATTTGTATTGCGATCTCGTTTATCCTGGCGCTCAATTCCGCTGACATTTGCTGCAAAAATTCTATATCCAAGGCAATCCCCATCATTTCCATTTTTGCTAGGACAGGGATTAAAGGTATCTCGATTTCGTCAAATATCGACATAGCTGATTGACTGATAAGTTCATACCTTAATTGTGGTATCAGCTGCAGAATAATCGCGGCATCTGCACTGGCATAATCAGCGGCTTTTCGGATTGGGACCTCTGCCATAGTGAGTTGTTTCTTACCAATGCCGATCAGCTCGCTGATATTCGTCATCGTATAACCGCAGCGCACCCAAGCCAAGTTTTTTAAACCTAAATTTCTAGAGTTTGGATTGATTAACCACTCAGCTACCATGGTATCAAATCCAAGTGGATGTACCTCTAACCCATGACGGGCCAATATCACAAAATCGTATTTAATATTATGACCTACTTTTGGTATCTTTGCAGCAGTCATCGGTCCGCGTAGCGCAGACAGCACTTTAGCAACTGGTAGTTGCGTGCCTAAATGTGATCGGTGTCCGACCGGTATGTAATATCCTTTATCCCCTTCTATTGCCAAGGAGATACCAACCAACTCAGCATTCATCTGATCCGTGGATGTCGTTTCAGTATCAAATGAAATTACGTCGGCGCTTTCTAAACGTTTAACGAGGGCGTCCAACGAATTCATGTCAGTTATCAGCTCACATTGAATTACGGAACCTATCGGTTCAATGCCGACTTTAGTCGGTGTCTGATCCATAAAAAGTGGAAGCTGTTCCACTATAGCGGAGTCTTCCAAACCATACAATTTTTTTAAGGCCTGCAATCGATCCATCAATGCGCGGAACTCTAATTCACGGAATATTGCCTCTACATTGGCAGGATTGAAATGGTTTGGGCGCGCTTGGTCCAGATCCAATGGTATCTCAAGGGTCGTAACGATCTGCGCTAATTTCTGGCTTAAGTAAGCTGAATCACGACCCGCTTCTAGCTTCTTTCTGGCGCTGCCTTGGATGTCAACGATGTGTGCATAGATATTATCCAAAGAGTTGTATTCTTGCAGTAGTTTAACGGCTGTCTTTGGGCCGACACCCGCTACGCCAGGAATATTATCGGATTGGTCTCCGACTAGGGCCTTATAATCAACAATTTGATCTGGTCGCACTCCCAGGTAATCAAAAACATCTTCCTCCAAATAATCCTTTGCATCCGATAAGCTTTTACCAGGTAAATTGACGATGATTCGCTTGTCGACCAATTGAAGCAAATCGCGATCGCCTGTAAAGATCTTAACCGCCAGTCCGTGGGTCTTTACCCGTTTAGCGACACTGCCCAGGACATCATCGGCTTCAAAGTTCTCGGCTTCTAGCCGCGGGATGTTAAACGCGTCTACTATTTGCCTAATACGCTCAATTTGTGATCGCAGGTCATCAGGCATTTTTTCCCGTGTTCCTTTGTACTCCGGAAATATTTCATCACGGAAAGTCCTGCCCGTATCGAATGCAACCGCTAGATAATCAGGATTCTCTCGTTCAAGGATCCGCAATAATACACTGATGAATCCATAGATGCCTGCCGTTGGTTCCCCCTGACTGGTCTGGAACCGACTAGTATCACCACGTGTAAGGGCAAAATAGGTTCGATAGGCTAGGGCATGACCATCAATTAGGTAAAGGGTAGGGGGCATAATGAACCTGGATACAGGGCTATATCTCTCCCACAACTCCCTGGGCATGGCGAGTGTGATTGGAAAAGGTTTCAATTACTGCTGGAGTGAATGGGTCAAACTCGGAGGCAAGAACATATCCAGGAGCCCAAAAATTCTGGGACGGGTTTTCAAGGGCGAACTGTGGAAATTCTTGAAATACTAACTTGGAAGTATAACTCTCAACTTGCCTTATTATTGTTAGGGGAGTGATATTGGGAGGAGCCGAAGCTATCCAATGTAAATATTCTGGACGGATCGTAAGGTAATCTAACCGCCAACCGGAAGCTATAGCTATATCGCGAATCCAGTATTCAAGT
>JBFENN010000023.1:0-28700 GCA_041551115.1 Anaerolineales bacterium | reverse complement strand
GCTTCTATCCAATCGCGAGCACAGTACAAACGTTCGACATCAGTTTGGCGGGATCCCATCTCAGTACCACCTCCACGCCATTGACTTTCATGCCCAGGCCATCCCAATACTGTTGGTTGACCACTAAATGCCGAAACACGTGCATAATTGGTATAACTGCCACCAACAGCTTCAGTTACGACTCCCAGGGGGGCAGATGCTAACCAACGTATGGCAGCCAACTCATCAGGTGCATACTTACCAATGTATTCTGAACCATCAAGTGTCATGTCAACATCTGGCGAAAAACCACGAGTTCGATCCCAAAAACCCAGAACAGTATATGTCAACCCTGTAATTAGGATCAACGCAAACACAACCCTAAAAATACCGCCCCATATACCTCCCAGATATTTACGCAGCACACCCGTCCCAAAGGCGGCGATGACCCCCCACATTAACCACCCTTGGTAATAAAACTTAAATATCGTATTCATCCGCCAACCAAATTGATCGCGTAGAAAGAAGAATTCCGGACTCGCTATTAAGATTCCACCAACCAATAAGAGACCAAATGAAAATATATGGCTGCGACCAATTCCAGCTGGTAGAAGATATACACCATCATCAGCACACTTTAATGGCCAAATCATCCCGATAACCAGAGCTAGGAATACTAACAAAGTAACCCATCCACCTGCACTTTGTAACCGTCTGGTTAATCCTATGGCAATAACAGCTTCAGTGGAATCAGCTCCCAAAGAACCTAAGAAGAGTTCGCGCAGCCCCGGGATAAGCATAATCAACAGACCAAAAAGGGTAGCAAAAAGCAGTAGAGTCAGGAACGTTAAACCGGTTACTCTAATACCTGTTTTCAAACGGCTTTTGCTACCATTCTCTAACCAGATATAGCTAAGATAGCAAGCAAGGGGAATCAATAACGTCAGAAACATGACCCACAAATGAGTACCGCGTGTGGGGTAGATTAAATTGGGGACAATGCCACCTGCTTGGGATGAAAAACCAAGGTACTGAAGAATGTACACAAAGACTCCAAAAACACCAATACTTACACTGATAACTGCGAAATCTCTTATTATCATCCAGGCTGAGGTGATTTCCTTAGACCAAACCCTCTTTAGGGAGTACATCCCTGCAAAAAGTAATACATAAAAAGGAAAATCCCAAACATTTATGAAAGCCAAACCACCTGTCGTGATCGCTACAATAAGCAGTTCAAGGGGACGTATGGATAAAGGAATATTTAACTTCCAGAATTCATTTTGACGCCCCAAGAAGAGCGCGATTCCATCCCGGCGGATGGCTTGGGGAATATTGATCCACACAAAACCGCTGATAAGCAAACCTACTATACCGAGCAGAGCTAATGATATTCGTAAACTTCCTAATCCAATCCATAAGCAGATTATGCCCAAGAGTGTGATAAATATGGAGAGCCAAGCCTGGACTCGATACTCTATCCGCATGCGAAGCCATTGAGTATATACCGGGGAAAGGATATGATTCAAAGCGAGCGCCATCGCTAAAAAAGCGAATGGAATGACTAACACATGCGGATGGAGGTCACCGAGCACGAATGAAAAAACAGGGAACTCGTCAATGATCTCCTTCGAATTATTGGCAAGGTCAAAATCCTGTAAGACCCTGGACGCACGCCACCACCACCAATTACCACTGCCAAACAGGCGAGGCAACCAGTGATAGGGTTCAGCAGGTGGTAGGTTAATGTCCTGGATATCCAACCATACCCAAAATGATGCCGGAAAGATACCACGTGAATGCAAGACCTCAAGCAGACCCTCTACATTGCTCATCAACAGGATAAAAATGGGTCCCAATGTGGCGGTCAGCGCGTTCCAGCGACCACGATCATGATTTGTAACACCTGACCATAAGGTTGATTTACCTGACCTATGTGTTGCGCTCAACAGATTGAATACCAATCCATAGGCACCTAATGCAGCCAAACCAAAGACCAAACCCAAACCCAAATTAAATGCAATCGCACCAGGTGTACTGGTAAATTTCGCAAGCATAGCTATCAATATATAGCCAAAGTAGTAATATGATATTGAGTATCCTGATAGCCAAGGATCATTGGGGGGGAAAGTCGGCGACTTCAATATTGCGTTTATGAATGCTACTTCCATTGGTTTTTCTGTACCAAGGATCTCGGGATTTGCCGCCCGTACCAAGGTGTAGCCAGCGAAGGCGAGAAGGAATAAACTCTCGATCAAGATAATATTGAAGCTATGCTTCTTTATCCAAGGGAATAGCTCGGTCAAGGCAAAACTAGATGCGCCAGATTTGCTTAGGCTTGGGGCTTGTAAGGCGAGTGCTAAAACACTTAGGCTGGCTAATAAAAAAAATGAAAACAATATACTGCTAAATTGGTTGCTCAGCACTCCTAGAGATGCCAGGAACCAGAAAATATAACCCCATAATAGCAGTCCAACAATGCGGGAAAATGAATAACCCCTATCTTCCAATCCTGGGAACAGACGATAAGCAATTGGAAATGTTATCCAACCAAGGATCGCAATTACTAAATACCAAAGAACAAATAACAACATAAGCTTCTCTGTGGAGAATTACTTATAACACTTCATAAATAATTGTATTGCTGTCTTCATAAACCTTGCGCCAAAAAACACCTTCAGCAGAATGAAATTTCTCTAAACCTTCACCTGGGTAACGACCACGCTCCTGCTGACCAAGAATGATGTAGTTTACAGCGTATTTCTTTAGAAATTCACGCGCCTGATCCAAATCAGGTGTCAAATAGAAGTTATCTATTTCAGCTATCCGCTCACTTACCCAATTACCGGGCAGAATCGCCCGCTGCTGCTGCTGGTGCCACTCCCAACCAACAACCCCAGGAAGACCTGTGTAATTCGTCATACGCGATCCCCAACGATATAAATCGCGCAAATTTGCTTCGACAATTACAGGTGAACCAGTGATATTATCCTGCATCCAATGGATTGCGCGGTAGTCCTCAGCTAAGTCCATCACCCCCCAGGTATCTGCGTATTCAGCGAACCGCATGAAATCCATACCATCCAGCGACATAGGTGAATCTGGTGATATGCGGTCTTTTATCTTTGCCATTGTAGCGAGCAACGGGTACATCGCTGTACCAGCGACCAACATAATCAAGGCAATTTGCCATATCGTGCGAGCATTTGGTGACCAGAAGCGCATCCGGTTCCACAACCAACCTAGAGCTGGTGCTGCACTAACAGCAAAGAGGGTCCACACTTGGAGATAAAATTTGAACACAGTATTCATGCGCCCGATATCGCCACGTAATACTATCACCTCAACCATCAACGTTAATATTAACCCTGTACCGACAAGAAATAGCACGAAACGTTTACTATCAAGTTGCGATGGACGCAGGATCAACACACCAGCCCAAGCTGATAAAGATAACACGAACCATGCAACGCCTATTTTTAGGTAAACAAAGGCCCCAACCATCAAGAGCAGTGTGACTGCAGCACCCTGGATCCAGACCTTATAGGGTTCCAATTTTCTCAACGCAATGAGGGGAGTATTTGCCATCCATTCGATCGTTTCCCAATACATAAAGGAGACAATAATGAACAAGAACAGCCCCCAATGAACCAAATAGGAACTGAGCGGTGTATGGGTGCCGAGCCAAAAATCAGCTTTGTTATAGCCCAGGGCATACCAGCTTGAAAAGGGCTGGAAAAACAACTCAGAAAATATGATTAAGACCAAAACACTCCCAGCAGTGATAAACAAGCGCTGATATCGCGGAATTATCCGAGATAATAGCCGCATCACTCCCGATGACCTGCACTCCCCTGGAATTATGGGCTCAAAATACTTCCACTGAGTATAGACAACTACAACACACGCCAAGGTTAGGTACGGATAAAAATCCCAAGTATTGGTTGGCTTCAGAGCGCCAATCGCTAGACCACCAAGGAAGAAACCGGCGAGAACCCCGACTGCATGAGACCATTTTGCGCGTGCAAACAGGATAGAGATCGCGAAACTGATAACAAGCAGCGTGATTGGAAGAGCAAACAGATGCGCATGCGGATCGCCATATAAGACGGTAAAGAAAGGGAATTCGGTGATCGGTTCGACATCATTTGGTGCGGGGATAGCGCGGCTAGGCAACCAATACCAATCTCCGATGGCATACGGTAGCGCTGAACCCGTCATTGTTAGGAAAAAACCTTGGACTGACCAGACTAGCTTCTGAATCATGCCAGCACCTTCGACAACACCCCCCGGGGCAGCAAGCATCTGGTAACCCCTCCAGATCATCTTTACCGTACCCAGGTTGCCTAATAAAGCCATACCCAACGCCCCTGATAAACCTACACCAAGTCGAATAGTACCGAAATAGTTTTCACCGGGATCCTTTGTTTTTCGAAACGAGAAAATATTCCAGGAGACAGAAAATGCTCCCATAGCGATCATAGAGAATATTGTTGGTATCACCAAATTATAGGCAACTGATGGGACAACACCCAGCCATTTTATGAGCACAGCAATGATTACAAAACCATAATAATAGTAGTTCAGATATCCACCCGCAAACCAGGGGTCAAATGGCGGAAAGGAAGTGCTTTTCAGCACAGCATTGAGGTAGGCAAAATCCATTGGTTTCTCGCCACCTTTCCAAGGATGCCACAAATCTGGATTCCCATAGCGGATGAGTAAGTCCAAGGCAAAAAACACCAGAAACAATGCCTCAATTAGCAAGATATATTTCCAACGAACTCGAATTTCTTCCCTAACACTCTTACGTTGAGCGAAAACAGCAGCCCCACCAATCAAGAACAAAAGAATGAAGATAATACTGATGGTCATTCTGGAAAAAGGTATTCTAAATGATCCAGCAAGCCATGAGAAATACGCTACCAACAACAAACCAACTAAGCGTGCTAGGGGATAGCCATGATCCGAGAGCCCTGGAAATGCCAGGCGGATATATGGATAACCCACCAAGCCAATTACGAATAACGCCAAATACCAAATTACAACTGTAACCGCCGGCGAGCGATTCATCCAATCTGAGGGATCAAATAGCTCTATCCAGGTCCCTCCAGTACGCTGTTCGGTTAATCGTTCAGGTGGCAGCATAAGGTTTGCCGGGTATGACTCCGCCCGTTTGGGAGTGATTCGTACAATTTCATCAAAATTGATCGGCGAAAATATGCGGATCACTTGATCGATGTCATAATCTTCAGATTTCTGGAAAATGAAAACCTTGGGGTGATCGTATACTGTAAACGCCTCCTCGGAAGGTTGATCGTTAACAGAAAAACCACCAACCGTAGGATCGGACTGAAAAACTTGTACTAATTCAAAACCCAGGTTAGCCTCGTAAACTCCAGGGCGGGCAACGTTATAACAATACTCTATATCGATGTCTGGTGGACATCCAAGAAGTTCCCGGTAATATACGGTTACCAGTGGAAACCGCTCGGATATCCTTGGTAAGCTACCCCACTGACGACTGGAAGATATAAACAAATAATCCGCTTCGTCTAAAACATTGATAAATCGCGCAAGTTTTTCACGATTATCATCCGTATACATGTTGAAATTCAATCCTGGCTGGAACACACCTCCGAAGGCATCATAACCGTCTAAACGAAGCGGCAGACCATCGTCCCAATCCCCTTCATTCGCCACGGAGGCACCTGATAGAGCCAACTCGCCTGATTCTCCTGAAAGGATAAGCGAAAGTTGATATGGCTGATCGGCAATAATGGAGACTGGTTGATCAAATTGGACAGTGTATGCTTCGCCCCGGCGGTCATCACGCTGATTGAAATTAGAGATCAGCGATTTTGATGCTATCAATTCCCCATCGGGAGTAGAAATCTCAACCGATAGCTGCTTGGGGCTAGGATCCTCACTCACATCTACAATATGCGGGAATACAATCTTATTGATCTTCCCAGACACCTTAGAAGTAAAACTAGAGAGATATGGCGAGCTTGGGAGGATCGTAAAATTATACGGAAATGGGAGCAATTGGGTGAAATCGCTGCCAGTGAGCGTGCTAATTCGTAAATTTATTGGACCAGGAATATTTTGGTAAATCCAACGAGAGGCTGCGACACGGGTGATAGGTTGAGAGTAAATTTTAGAAAAACCGTACGCCCAGGTGATTGTTGAGATAACAACCCCAAATGATATGAATAATAAGATTGATCCAACAAAAGCTTTTCGGAGACGGATCTTTCCTGTTTGGACGGTTGTTTGCTCAGCACGATAGACTCGTCGCCAGTGGTCAAATGCAGCAACAATCGCCCAGGCTGCGAATATGGCTAGAGATGGGTAAATAGGCAGCTGGTAGCGCATTGTGGGATTAAACTGCAGGGACTGCCAAGCAAAATAAAACGCGGACCAACCCCACAATAATATGTGCTGCTGCCATGCATTTTTTTGTGTCAGCATTCGCCAGGCAATCCAGAAGAAACCGGTCCAGGCAGTGATACCGAGCGGGATCCCTAATCCCCAAACGACTAGATTCTGCAAGGAAAACCATACTGGCCGGCGCGCCCACTGCAGTGCGGGGGGGAAATCCACATCACCAGCAGCCTGATTGCGCTGCTCAAGTATATTATCCCGCCAGGTAGGGTTGGGGGTTATTCCTAACAACCCTGGACCGCTGAAAGCATATGGTTGTAAAAACCTAAATATCACAATACTTAGAACGCCTGCAGCGAACATGTATGAGATCACGTCCGGAAGCTTGGGCAGGCGTTCGTGAGTGGGTAATCGGTATATTTGGATTGCAAAAGCTGCCGGGAGCATCAAAGCTACTGGAAAGGAACTAATCTTGGAAGCCATTGCCATTCCAAAGGCGATACCAAAAAAGATGCTGTAGATCAAGAATGGCTGATTGATAAATCCAGTCAACCATATTTTCAATGGTCGTGCTTGATTATGGACAGATGTGCCCGCTTGTCCACTGGTGCTTGGTTCAAGAGTCGGAGAAATGCGCCAATGACTCATAGCAATACGAATCGCAAAAAATATCGCCAGATAGGTATAGAAATTGGCAAAAGTATCCATCGTGAAGAAATGAGATTGTTGGATTTGAAGCACTACAGCGGCAGAGAACAAGGAAGCAAGGATACCAACACGGCGATCATAAATCCGCACCGCTATGAGGTAAACCAAGAAAACAGTTAATAGGTCCATCACCGCAGACAAAGGACGCCCAACATTGACCATCTCGTTAAATCCAGAATGCCCATAGATCCACTCGACAATATAACGAGTTAGAAACATTGGTAGGGTACCGTAAACATAGAAACCGTGACCGACGTTATTTGGATTTAAAGTCGAATTGGGCGTATCAAAATAATCTGACCAATTGTTAACAGGTTGGATATCCGTACCTACCCAGATCAAGAAACGTTCATCGGGGTGCAGGTGCTGGTATTCGCCCCAGTCTATCCCAACCATCCGAAAATACAATCCAAGCAGAAGAACCGCAACCAGGATCAGGTCGAAGATCAGCTCAGCTGGTCTGCGTGAATTTAACGATTTTGATGATGTCGTTGTCTCGGGTACCATCTACAATTTGTGGTGATAGTTTGAATAAGATAATATGCACACCGACTGGATTTTCAGGGAACCGCTGGTACAAGGAACATATAGAAATCATGATTGATCGTTTGAGATGAAAATAACTGCAAAGAACCTAGTGGGTAGACAGCCATCAGTGTTTGAATTGCCTCTTCATCATCAGGTTTAACGAGAAACAATTTCGTACGCGGATCTGAAACAGTCTCCTCAATCCGATCAAGCCAGATAGCATAATCCGTTAGTGGATATTCTGCATTCATTCCCACTAAACGTGTATCAACCCAGTGAGGAAATGCGACCACCCAGGCCGTATCCGGAGTACCAGTAGATGCGCTAAATTCACGGATAACATCTCCCATCTCGGATGTGTTCCAGGCAGAGGATGCATACACAGAATTGTATTGATTGAATACTAAATCAAAATTTTGTGCTGATGAAATCAACAGCAACAAAAATGCCAACCCATATGCAGCACATTTTCCCGCAGATCGACCCAGACCTCTTTCAACCGCTCTCAGAAGAGCGTCAAGCGATAATGCCACAATCACGAAAACTGGTACAGCTGCGCCGGCCATACGGTTTAATGACGGATTCTCTGCCGGGAATGCCAATGAGAGAACAGACGGTAGAAGGAGCAGAGGGACAGATAGCAACAGGAAGAGGTCTACCCAATTGAAATTCTTTAGGTAGCGCAGAAGCACAAGCAGACAACCTACGATAAAAAGAGCTCCTGACACCACATCCAAGGCAGGGCGATTCGTAACAGATGTCACCCAAATTTGCCCATCCTCCCAAACAAACATCGTCACTGCTCTCCATAAGTTGCTTAGAAAGATCTGGAAGGCTGGTCCAGGCAACTCTCGTTCTACTGCCCCCAAGCGTGAGAAAGAACGGAAGGCGAACATCTCAGGATTTTCGACTGCAAAGCGTAACAGGGGCAAAAAGATGAACAATGCTACCAGCGCTAATATAGCCAACCAAAGTAAAGCATCTTTTCTAGCTCCTTTTGATTGACGGTGAATCAGAAACAGTACGATTGCTACCAAGATGACCAGCGGTAAAATGCGGATGGGCGTATAACCATGTAAACCAAGTCCAAGGAAAATACCGGATAGGATGAAGTCATTGCGATTGCGTTCACGGAATCCACGCAGCAGATAGTACAGGACTGGGGCAACAAATAATGAGTAAAGTGGAAACCGCAGACCAACTCTTGAAATGACGTTTGGCCAATACCCAATCCCCGCAAAAAGGAGCGCAAGGAAAGCGACACGTCTCCCACCAATTTCCTTTCCGAGTAAATAGGTGTAGACCAGGGTTAATAAACCCGCAATTACAGTCCCGATTTTCAAACTCAAAAAAGAAAACCCAGTATTGAATAATTTAATTATGCCAGCAGTGAAATACATCTGCATTGCTTCTCGACCTGTATTGCGGGGAAAGAAAATACGCCTCTGACCAGCCAGGACATCCCAAATATCAAGCAGTTTCTCAGCATGGTCACTTACCATTTCAGGTGGGGTAGTCTCAAGTCGAAACACGCGAAAAAATACTACGAGAACAATCCCCAATACCACCAACAGTATCTTAGGCAGGTCTTTCTGCATCCGCTCTTGATCATAGGTTCTGAGAAGATCCATGAGACTGGTAACAATCCCTTTGGGCTTTGGCAACCATAAAGAGTAGAGAAAGCCAGCAACTGATAAGATCCAGAGGGTTAAATTCCAAAATGTAAATTGATTCCCACCGAACATTACAAAAGCAGCTATGCCTAGAAGTATTGCCACAAAGAAAGACAATGCCCGGAATGACAGCGGATCGCGAGATTGACTATTTGGCTGTAAATGTGCTAATACCAATTCTGACCGCCAGAAAGCCACAATCACCAAGACGGAAGCCGAAAGATAAAATACAGCACCGATCATCCATTCACGGCTTGGTCTTGGTTCTAGACTGCTTTGGGCAATTAGGGCGAGGAGCAGTGCGAGCAATGAGCGCCAGGGAATCCCAAGAGCAACGACACTGGCAGTTGGAGTCGATTCAACTGCAGAATCTATTTGGGCAGCAGAAACCATTCCCAAATCCATGGCTGGAATTTCAGCGCTGCTGCTTTCAGTGTGGATCTTGGATTGTTGAGCGTCGACATCATCCAACTCGCGCCCAAGCTGCGGTATTTCAGGAGCAGGACCATGCCAAGGCATGAGTCTGGCTTTGACGTAATCTAGGACACTTGGTTCATCCATCAGGCTTCTTTGCGATCACAATTAGGCTTTCACCCATTCGAACAGGTATGATACCGCATCCTAACAAGGCCTGCAAGCCACCTGGAAAACCGAAAAATAGCTTCTGCAGACTAGCTGGGAATAGAGAGATATATGGGGCATCCCAAAAACCATCTGAAAACACTTTATAAGGATTAAGACCATTTGTTTTGATGATCTGCAACCACTCCTGAGGCGGTTTTAAACTGATATGGGTTGGATCTTTGTACCCAATCCAGTCCTTGTGCTTCAACTTCCGCATGGGGGAATCTAGATTAGGAGTGGCGACGATCAAAACCCCACCGGGCATGAGAACACGACTCATCTCTGCAATAGAACTCGCCGGATGGGCGAGGTGCTCTAGGACGTGTTTACAGATAACAATATTAAAAGAATTACTAGCAAAAGCGCTCAAATCTTCGGCGGTGAGCAAGCAGAAATTCCCTTGAGGGACATTAACTCGGGCTTGGGATAATGCCCAGGCATTAATATCAACTCCCACGATCTGATAATCTGAAGCCATCCATCCTAACAAATGCCCTAGTCCACAACCGACTTCGAGGACAGTACCTTTGTCTGGACCATATCGCCTTGCCAGCTTAGCGTAATAACGGTTTGACCACCAATACTGACTGTAACGAGCAAAGGAGACATCAGCATAGGCTTCACTGCGAAAGTATTGTTCATCAAATGGTTGATTAGTCATAGTATCGGTATTGCGCCCCAGACATATCAAGTTGGATAATTTTCGCAGTCATATATTACATCGTGTGAGATTAAGCAATAGTATTGAATGTTTTAGTTCTGACTGTCGGGGTATTTCCTTGCGACATAGAAAGTGAAGGTACCATCCATGACTGGGGCTGTGTTCGCAAAGGGTCGGATAAGTTTATCTGTTAGGGCAAGATTCCATCTGGCAGGTGCAAGAATCCACCGCTTGGTGATCAATTGAGGGAGGAGGGTCGGGACACCAAAATAATGTCCCCATTCCATTACGCGCATTGCTTGTGGTGAAAAGTAATGCCACCACTTCTCAACATAAAAACCAGCATTATTCAACCTGCTGATCCATACCCCAGGTTGATCGTTATGATGTACCCGTGACATCCGTTTAAACCAATTGGAATATGAATCTGCTAACCAAGACAATTTGATTCTTCTCAATTTTGATGCAATAGACAACTCTGATAAATATCTCTTATTTGGGACAGAAAACAGAAAATAGGCGTCCGGTTTTAGCACACGGGCAACTTCACCCAATACAGATTGCACTTGAGGAATATGTTCCAAAACCGAATTACTTATTGCACTACTAAAATATTCCTTAGGGAATGGGATCGACGCTCCTTCCGACTGCACAAGGTGTCGATAACCACTACGCTGAGCTGCTTGCTGGATAGGTCCAGTCCATGGGTCAATACCAATATCGATGGGTTTGTCAAAAACCAAAGAAGCAAAGTGACCATCACCACATCCGACATCAAGCACAGGAGGTTTTAATTCATAATCCTGAAAATAGTCCGCTTCAACAGACCTAAGCATCGCCCTGAAGTATGGCAAATCACGAAGATGAAGCCAGAAGAAATCCTTTCCCATAACTTTCTAGTCAACCATTTCTGTTGCACATGCAACGACAAAAAAAGATGGTTTCATTTGGATGACGCTATGACTGAAGAATCGTATTAAATAATTGCTCATAATGATTGGCAGTCGTATCTGGAGCGTATTGAGCTGCAATTATCTCACTACTCGTATGATAATCCTCGGAATGCTTAAGCTGGTGAATGATTGCTTGAGCTAGAGCAGCAGAATTTGCGACCGGCACAATCTGCCCCATACCTGTGGTTAGCACAGGTTGGCGAACCCCAGGTAGATCTGACGCTACCACAGGCGTTCCACATGTCATGCTCTCAATTTGGACCAGTCCAAATGATTCCGTACTGTTGGTACTAGGCACCACTAACAACTCACTCTCTGATAAAAAGGCGACAAATTCCGGCAGAGGTAAGATGCCCAAAAACGACCAATGGGATCCTAATCGAGAGATCAGTGGAGCCAATCGATCAGCATAACGATCCTCAGCGATGACATCTTCATATTGACCAACAAAAAAAACACGTGCATTCGGAAATGCGTCCAACACAATCGGCATCGCCTCTACCAGATATTCAACTCCTTTCTCGGAGGCCAAGCGAGCTGCCATCCCGATGACTCGATCTCCTTCTTGAATCTGATATTTAGTACGAAAAATTGCCCGTTCATCGAAGCTTACTGGAGGAAGCTCAACCGGCGGGGGGATCACATGCACTTTGTTCAGATAGCGCTGTAAGAATTTTGAGTGTTCAGCATAATCAATCGTATTTGTTACGATTACTTGAGACAGTTTTGAAGCAAGATGGTTAGCCATATCGGAAACACTGTTCGCGACCGAATGCACAAAACCTTCAGGCAGCTTCAAATCACAGTGATAAGTGAGGACAACAGGTTTTCCCTGGGCACGACTGAGCACCGAAAGTGGGGCAGCATCTAACTGAGGAACGTGCAAATTAATCACATCAGCTGCACGGATCAACTGCCAAGCCACAAACGGCATAGTCGGCATGATGACGCCCTTGCTAATTCTCATTAGCACTGGCAATCGAACGATCTCGACATCATTGTGCGTCTCATACGAAGGGAGATCCCTGCTATAGCGCGAGGTTAAAACGGTTACATGGTGACCTCGCGAAGCTAAAGCATTTGCCAGACGCTCAACATAAATTGTTAACCCGGAGCGATGAGGTCGGAAGTACGTAAGACCGATGAGTATGCGCATAGATCTACAGACCACCTTGTATAATGCAAAAATGAACTATACAAACAAACAGAAGCTTGGGAAGCAGCAAACAAATTCAACGTCACTTTTCAGCGGGCTGCGCCAGGCTGAAATCTTCTGATCCGGTGAAAAAGATTCAGAAGTGACTCCCCATCGCGTATCAGACCATAGATACCCAATACCCCTGTTACCAAGTACTGGAGCAGGTGGGTAGTAATTGCCATTGCCAACGCTACAGAAGCGTCAACCCCAAATAAATGCAGAGCACCAACTACTGCCGCCTCGTACACACCTAACGCCCCCGGCGAGGAGGGTGCACTCATCCCAAGAGCAGATATTGTTAATGTGACGACCGCCCAGAGCCACTCGGCTTGGGGGAAGAAAGCGAGCAGCAGAATATAATACTGCAGAATCATGAATCCCCAGTTAAAGAATACGAGACCAACAGCGCGAAAAAAACGCCATCCATCGGTCAGAACACTTATCCCCTGTAAAAATTCAGGTACAGCATCACCACCGATGCGAAGGATCAGCGGGAAGCGTACCCCTAAGGTGCGATAAATCGGGAGTATCTTTTCTCGATACCGAGCGAGAAGGAATAGCACTATCAGTACTATAGAAACAAGGATGGCGGTATTTACCCCAACCGACCACTCCAATGGGCTCCTGATCAAAGCAGGTATTGAACCGAACAAGATCCCAACCGCGATTGTTAAATCCAAAACTCGCTCAATGATAATGGTTGAGAAAATTTCCCAGAATGTGAGGACCGACTTGCGACCAAGCAAATAAGCGCGTGCGAACTCACCTAACCTGAGCGGCAATAGATTGTTAATCAAATAGCCTTCATTGATCGTCCAGAAAACGTCTTTTAAGGTAGCTTTTTCACGCAGCAATGTACGCCATAAAGCAGTCCTAATGAACAACCAAATGAGTGTAGTGATAACTGCATAACCAATGAGTCTGTAATCCGCTAGACGCAAAGCATTTATCAACAGACGTAAATCGGCAAAATACAATACTACTGCAATCGAGAGAATACTCACGATTACGCCAAGAGCTATCCGGCGCAGTTCCAATTTAGAAGAAATTTGCTGGTCTCCACCGCTGGTGCTATCGCCGCTATCAGCTATCCCCATATTTTAAAACCGCCAAAAATGCTTCTTGAGGTATTTCAACATTGCCCACCATTTTCATACGCTTCTTACCACGTTTTTGTTTTTCAAGTAATTTCCTTTTACGGGATATATCCCCACCATAACACTTCGCTAGAACATCCTTCCGTAATGCTTTGACATTCGCACGTGAAATTACTCGCCCACTTGCATAAGCCTGGATTGGGACAACAAACAGCTGTCTAGGAATAATGTCTTTCAGCTTTGAGATGATTGCTTGACCTTTGTGGTAGGCATCATCACGGTGGACAATGGTAGCCAAAGCGTCAACTGGATCACCATTCACCATAATTTGCAGCTTTACCAAGTCATCGGGGCGATATTCAGCAAACTGGTAATCGAGAGAAGCATATCCGCGGGTGCGCGATTTCAGCTGGTCAAAAAAATCTACGATCAATTCAGAAAGCGGGATTTCATAGTTAAGTTGAACTCGGTTCGAAGCAGGATATTCCTGATCAATAAAAATGCCTCGCCTCTTGGTAGTCAAATCCATAACCATGCCGTAATATTCCGTTGGGGTATAGACCTGAATTTGCATCCAAGGTTCTCGGATCTCTTGAATTTGTGTCTCTTCAGGAAGGTCCGCCGGTGAGTCAATCCGGATGATCGTCCCATCAAGCAGCACAACCTCGTACTCAACCGATGGTGCAGTCGCGATGATGTCTAAATAATACTCTCGCTCCAAGCGTTCCTGAATGATCTCCATGTGAAACATACCAAGAAATCCACAGCGGAAGCCAAAGTTTAATGCTTGGGAAGTCTCTGGTTCATAGAACAATGCGGCATCATTGAGTTGGAGTTTTTCCAAAGCATCTTTAAGATCACTGTAATCTTCCCCCTCAACAGGATAAATCCCAGCGAAGACCATGGGTTTCACTTTAAGATACCCAGGTAATGGTTTTTGGGCAGGTGCGCCTGCCAAGGTAATGGTATCCCCTACCCGGCACTCACGTACTGATTTCAAGCCGGTCGCAATGTAACCGACTTCGCCAGTAGCCAGCTTCTGTCCCGGGATCATGTCAGGTGCAAAGATCCCCACTTCAACCGGCTTCAATTTTGCAGTGCTAGCCATGAACTGGCAAGTATCCGTGGCATTCACCTCACCATCTATGATGCGCACATATGCAACTACGCCTTTATAAGAATCATAGTGAGAATCGAATACTAGAGCCCGGAGAGGGCCGCGGATGTCCCCGGATGGTGGGGGAACCATCTCAACTATGGCATCAAGCACACTCTCAACGTTCATGCCCGCTTTGGCAGAGACATGAATAATTTGGTCAACTGGTGTGCCCAGTAAGCTGCTGATCTCTTCTGCGACTTCTGATGCTCGAGCAGATGGCAAGTCAATCTTATTAATGATGGGGATAATCTCCAAATTGGCATCTAATGCCATATAGAGGTTGGCGATCGTCTGAGCTTCGATACCTTGAGTCGCATCGACGACAAGAATCGCTCCTTCGCACGCTGCAAGAGCTCGGGAAACCTCATAACCAAAATCTACATGACCGGGAGTATCGATCAAATTCAGTTCATACTCGTTACCATCACGTGCAAGATACTTCATCCGGACTGCAGAAGCTTTTATGGTTACCCCCTTCTCACGCTCCAGATCCATCGTATCTAAAACTTGATCCATCATCTGGCGCGCATCTACCGTGCCGGTTATCTGGAGCAGTCGATCGGCCAGGGTGGATTTGCCGTGATCAATGTGTGCTATTATGCAAAAATTTCTTATATATTCAGTCATCAGCGCAAAAAGTATAACTGATTAATTCAGGAAGTGATCGATCTTCAAGAATATACAACATCGCAAAAGTCTCTCATCCATCAAATCCAAGGGCACGAGATATCATCAGAGCAACTGAGTCAGAAGTCTTGGACGGTATCTGCAGCCAAGCGAGAAATTCGACATTTCCTTTCGGGCCAAGAAGTGGTGAGCGTGTCAGCCCGCGGATCCCGAAACCGAGCTGACAGGCAAAATCCAACACATCGACCAACACTTGCTGGTGCACAGCAGGATCACGGATAACACCCTTTCCACGGGCCGCAATATCTTTTCCAGCTTCAAACTGAGGTTTAATTAGCGCAATTACCTGACCATAGTGATCTGCGGGGGTTAGCTGTTCCTGCAGAGAAATTTCGGTCGGTGAGATAAACCAATCCCGGATCACAGGTAATAGAATTTTAAGAGAGATAAAAGAGGCATCGATCGTCACCAAATCGATTGGTTCTGGTAGGTTGAAGACGTAACGGGCATTGGTTTGCTCCATCACTACTACACGCGGATCTTGACGGATCTTCCAGTGGAGAATACCTTTACCCACGTCAATTGCATACACTTTTTCAGCGCCGTGCTGCAGTAAGCAATCTGAAAAACCGCCAGTCGAGGCACCAATATCTGCACAGGTCAAACCTACAACACCCATTGAAAATTTTTCCAACCCCGCGGCGAGCTTTTCGCCACCCCGCGATACATAACGAGGACCTTGATCGATATGCAGTATCGCATCGGTTGACACCTTAGTTCCGGGTTTGCTAACGATCTCTCCATTAACGCGAACTTGTCCAGCCATGATAAATCGCTGTGCCAGTGACCGACTTTTCACTAGGCCTTTTGTAAACACAAGCACATCAAGACGCTCTTGGGGCATAATTGAATTGTAACACCCTGTCGATTTAACCCTCGCCTACTTCAATGCCGTCGGAAGGTGGGGGGAATATGCAAAAAGAAGAACGCTCTTAGCTCCCATTAATACCTTGAGCAAGCGGGAAGGGTATAATCTTGATCTGGAATGGAAGGGTATATACCCATACAACTAAATAGTTCCACATCCGAAAAGGAGCGATGCATGAGCGACCGGCGATCCGCAGCACTTGATTATATACAGCAGCAAAAGGACGCTTTCATCAACGAATTGAAAGATTTCTTAAAGGTTCCATCCATTTCAACCATGACTGAATATAAGGGCGAGATGGTGCACGCTGCTGAATGGTTAGCGGAAAAATTGAATCGTCTAGGGATGGTAAATGTCGAAATATTCCCAACTGCTGGACATCCGATTGTATTCGGAGAAAGCCAGCCTGTAGACGAGAACCGTCCAACCGTGCTTGTGTATGGTCATTATGATGTACAACCTGTGGACCCATTAGATTTATGGGACAGCGGGCCTTTCGATCCTGAGGTACGCGGGGAGTTTATATTCGCACGCGGCGCAACAGACATGAAAGGTCAAGTCATGGCTACTTTGAATGCCATTGAAGCTGTTATAAAAACAAGCGGGGTGCCAATAAACTTCAAATTCATCTTTGAGGGTGAAGAAGAGATTGGGTCAACCAACCTAGAAGATTTCATTTCAACTCACCGCAGCTTGTTAGCCTGTGATATCTGTTTAAACCCAGATACGGGTATGATTAGAGCAGACCTACCGACAATTACCTATGCTTTAAGAGGTTTGGCTTATTTTGAAATTCACCTCTACGGACCAGATCACGACCTCCACTCTGGCACATTTGGCGGGGTTGTACATAACCCCGGACAAGTCTTATGCGAACTGGTAGCTGGGATGCATGATAAGGATGGGCACGTCACACTACCTCATTTCTACGAACAGGTCCGACCGCTGGACCAAGAGGAGCGAGAAGAGTTGGCTCGCTTACCGATTGGAAAAGATTTCTACCTGCATGAATCAGGAGTCACCAAACTATGGGGGGAAAGTGGTTATACTCCTCTCGAACGAGCGACCGGAAGGCCAACATTGGAAGTTAATGGCTTACTAACCGGTTTTATAGGTGAAGGTCCAAAAACGGTGCTCCCTTCAAAGGCCATGGCAAAAATTTCATGCCGCTTAGTGGCAGATCAAAAAGCAGATGATGTTTTCCAACAGCTGCAGGAATACCTGGAGGAAAATGTCCCGGATACCGTAACATACGATGTCAAGATGATCTCAAGCGGACCGAGTGCGATCACAGATCGCCATTCCAGCAGCATGGAGGCAATGATAAAAGCGATGGAAACTGTATGGAAAGTACGCCCGGTATTTAGGCGCGAAGGCGGGACAGTTCCAGCTGTGGCATATATGCAGGAGCATTTGGGTGTTGATACCGTCAATATCGGTTTTTCGTTGCCGGGTGATAACCTGCATGCGCCAAACGAGAAACTACATTTACCGACCTGGAATAAAGGTATAGAAACGATAACCCACTATATCTATAATTTATAGAAATTTCATCATGAGACCAAATATTAAGAAGGTATGGAGAGCAGTATGGGTGAACTGAAACTTCCCACTTATGGAGGCCAAGCGGTGATCGAAGGTGTGATGATGCGTGGTAAACAATCTGTAGCCATAGCAATGCGAGCGCCTGACAACGAAATTGTTTTACACACTGAGAAACTGGCTGGGATTTATAAATCTAAAGTGTCGACAATCCCCTTCCTGCGCGGCCTCGTCTTGCTATGGGATGCGCTCGGATTAGGTATCCGTGCCTTAACCATCTCGGCAAACGTTCAAACCGAGGAAGATGAGAAATTGGAAGGACCTGCCCTTTATCTAACGCTGGGGATCTCCCTGCTTATCGGGATTGGCTTTTTCTTCCTAGCACCTGCGGTGATCGGCCAATTGGTTGAAGGCTTCCTCGGGTGGAGTAGTTGGACGGGTAACTTAATCGAGGGTTTATTCCGCTTACTGCTCCTGGTTGGATATATTTGGGCAGTTGGTTTTATGCCCGACATCAAACGGGTGTTTGCCTATCATGGTGCAGAACATAAAACAATTAACGCATTTGAAGACGGAGCTGAGTTAACGCCAGATACTGTAGCGGCTTATTCCATCGAGCACCCTCGTTGCGGAACGGCGTTCTTGCTAACTTTAGTCCTGCTCTCGGTCTTGGTGTTTTCCCTGCTCGGGCCAATGCCTATGGCAACCCGATTAATTAGCCGTGTCCTGTTCATACCGATTCTTGCTGGAATTGCTTACGAGTATATCCGCTGGACAGCCAATCACATCGAATCCCCTGCCGTTAAGTGGATGGTCAAACCCAATCTAGCTTTGCAACATTTGACGACTCGCGAACCAAGTTTGGATATGCTTGAAGTTTCGATTACGGCGTTTAAAGCAATGCATACCGATGAGATAAAACTCAGCGTATAGTGGGTTCTCTTTTTATGTATACACAGATATTTTATCCCATGGAATGGTCGTATATGTACCAGCAATCAGGCTTGAAAAGTATTCATATTAATGGTAGTAAATGGGATGAACTCTGCTAACGCGGAATCTAAAAATGTCTGCTACAAAGTATGTGTATCTTTTTGTTTTATTCATATGGATATCCGGTTGCGGACTGCAAGATAACTGGACGCGGCCCACGTTTACAGCACCCCCCACCTCACAACCAACAAATACTCACATACCCTTGCCTGATCTTGAGATCATTTCCCTAGAGGTTCGACCACCCACGGGAGATGTGTGCTATGAAGATGAAGCGGAAATAAATCTGTCCCTCGTTGTTCAAAATACTGGCAGTGGACCCGCTGGAACGTTTGAAGTAGCGATCAATGAAGAGTGGGATTTGGTTGTGGAAGCGTTGCCTGCGGGAGACCAAATGACCTTCACCCTGCCGGGTTTCACTGCAGATGTCAAAGTCAAAGCAGATGCAAAGAACGTGATTGTAGAATCTAATGAAAACAATAACGTAATTAAAAAAAGATTAGCCAAACCTACCCAGCCGGTGGAGTGCTACCCTACCGCTTTTCCCAGTCCAATTATGATGGAAGAAGCAGTCGAATTGATTGGCCACACAGGCAAGATCTGGGATGTCGATTTTGCGCCTGATGGACGTTTGTTAGCCTCCGGTTCCGTTGATAACACACTGCGACTCTGGCAAACAAGACAGCCTGGACTGCTCCGAACGATGGAAGGGCATCCTTTTCCCATATTAGCAGTATCATTTGCACCTAACGGGTTATCGATTGCCACCGGTTCAGATGATGGTTTTATCCGCCTTTGGCAGGTTTCAAACGGCAATCTTCAAGGTACTTTTGAAGGACATGCGGGCTGGATTAATGATATCGCTTTCTCACCAGATGGTCTGTTCTTAGCATCAGCATCGGATGATTTCACAGTTCGAATATGGCGCGTATCATCTAGAAGCGTTGTCAAGCTCATTGACGAGGGCATGGCGCGCGTGCTTACAATCGCTTTTTCACCAGATGGCAGCATGCTAGCATGGGGCGAGTCCGATGGAAAGGTTCGGGTATGGGATTTAGAAAATCAAAAATGGGTCCAGCAATTTCAAGATACGAAATCGGCAATTAACTGCGTTGCTTTCTCTCCAGATGGGATTTCTTTGGTTACCGGGTCTGACGACGGTCGTGTGAGGCTATGGGATTATAGAAATGGTGAAAAGTTAAAAACTTTCATTGGTCACAATGCAGCGGTACTTAGTGTCACTTTTTCTCCCCAAGGGGATTACCTTGCCAGTGCAGGTGCAGATAACGAAATTCACCTACGCAAAATGGACGATCAAGGCGATTTCAGCCCATACCCCACCGAAATATTGTCAGGCCACTCTGGTCCGGTAAACAGCATCCAATTTTCTCCCGATGGCAGTCTGCTAGCATCGGCGTCAAGCGATACCATCCTAAGGCTCTGGGATACCACAGACCGAGAATAAACACCGCGTTCTGCTTGATGAGCATAGTGTATTGCTGTCATCGCAATCCTTCCTAGGCGGCAACGTTATTCCCTAATATGAAATCTCCTAATGATCGTACTGTTCGAAAACGTAAGTCTGGCTGCTGGATCATTAGCGGCGGTGTAATCATCCTTGCGCTTACCCCAATATGTTTATTAAGTTTTATTTGGATGTGGATCCAACTACGTCCCCAACCGAAACCAATCACGCAGACATTGTTTGAGGGAATCACCTATGAGCGGGAGGTACGGTCAGAACCAAGGCCAATGGTTATCCATACGGTGACAATCGACACGAAGGCACCAGGCATAAGTTTCTTGGTCACGCCTGGAGATGCAAATGACACTCTACCGCTGGAAGCCCGCACAACCTCACAATTCTTGAGTGAATTCGACCTGCAGCTTGCTGTAAATGGTGATGGATTCGAACCGTGGTATTCACGTGGTATCTTCAATTTTTACCCCCACAAAGGAGACCCCGTAGCACCAATCGGGCTGGCGGCTTCTAAGGGCAATATTTATTCCCAGGAGACAGATGATGAACCTAAATTATTCATCTCACGCACCAACCAAGCTCAATTCAACACACCAACGGGGAAGATATATAACATAATATCAGGGAACTTGATGCTCGTTGTTCAAGGAAACCGAGTGCTGACATCATCTCAGACGAGTGTAATTAACGGTGACACCCCACATCCCAGAACTGCCTTAGCTTTAGACAAAGCTAGACGCAGACTGATTATAATTGTTGTAGATGGCCGCCAAGCGAACTACAGTCAAGGGGCCACATTAACCGAATTGGCAGAGATCATAATTTCTAAGGGTGGGCATTACGGGATGAACATGGATGGTGGTGGGTCCAGCACTCTCGTAAAAGAGGGAGCCGCAGGCCTGGCAACGGTAATTAACTCCCCAATCCATCAAAACATCCCGCTGCGACAGCGTCCAGTTGGCAATCATCTAGGTGTTTATGCTGAACGATAAATGAATAACAAATATCATCGGTATTTATTCACCGATAAGCTGAACAACCAATTCTCTGCGGCGTGATCGATTGTCAAAATCGACAAAGATGATCTGCTGCCAAGTGCCTAAGGTGAGCGTCTTCTGAACAAAAGGGATGGTGAGTGAAGATCCCAGAAGTGCAGCACGAACATGGCTATGACCATTTCCATCTCCCCATCGGGCATTATGATCATAATGCCGGTTAGGGTCCACGATTTCATCAAACAAACGGCGTAAATCGCTAATACAACCTGTTTCATACTCTATAGTGGTCAATGCACTCGTAGCCGATGGGCAGAACAATGTGGCGATTCCATCGATCATCTCGCTGTTTACGACTAAGCGTGCTACTTCTTTGGTGATATCCTGGATATCAGCGTTACCGCGCGTGCATAATTTTATTGAACAAGAAATTACAGCCATCTATTACCTCGCAATTCAACTCTCAAGACAAGCTATAGGTTTTATGCTTGACGCTATGGCAAATTAATCTCATATCGCTCTATTATACGTATCTTAATGGATGATGCCAATGCTGCTAAAGATCGCCGGGGAAAGGCGTGTCAAACTTTGTTTTGGGAATACTTGGATAGACTCAATTGGCTACTCCCCAATATCGTTGCAGTTATTGAATGGATTCGATAGCCAGGAGTACTCTGCAACAGTTTTTACTAATACCCATTACGTAGAAAACCTAGAGGTAGAAAGAATATACAAGTGCAAATCAATTATTATTTGTCGTATCTCACAACTAAAATATTCAAGATTGATGTCAATTGATTCTATCTAGGCAATACCCCAACGCCAAGCAAGGCCGGATATCCATATCAACTATATTCAGATTTCGAAAGTCGATCGACTGTAAATGCGCTTTCAGAACTATTCTCGGAGAAAACAACCCATAGAAACCTAGATCATTATACGGCTAGGATTAATACAAAAAGGTCAACCGAGTGGTTGACCTTTTTCAAATTCCAACGAATAAGTTTTATGCAGTTTCTAGATAGCGGGCGACTTCCCAATCCGTTACACTCATCCGAGATTCATCGACTTCAGCCCATTTTGCACGTTTAAATGCTTCATAAATGATCGGACCAAGTGCACTCTGAAGCACCTGATCATTATCAAGTTCTCGCAGTGCTTCTGCCAGAGAACCAGGAAGCTCGGCAATATCCATTTTCATGCGATCGGAGGGTGATAGCAGATAGACATTGACATCATTCAGGGGATCAGGGCAGTTAATTGGGTTATCGATACCGTCCAGGGCAGCAGCAAGCATTACACTCAGCGCCAAATAGGGATTGGCCGAAGGGTCAGGAAAACGCAACTCAGCACGGATGGATTTCTCACGACCAACGCTATAGTGCGGTATACGGATCAATGCTGATCGGTTAATTTGAGCCCACCCAATATAAACTGGAGCCTCATAACCTGGTACTAAGCGCTTGTATGAGTTGACAGTCGGAGCAACGATTGCAGCCATGGCACGGGCATGCATCAGCTGCCCGGAAATGAAACCATAGGCTAATTCTGACAAGCGGTAGGTATCATCGGCATTAAAAAATAGATTTTCGCCCTGCTGGTTGAACAAAGATTGGTGGCAGTGCATACCTGAGCCATTAACCCCAAAGATCGGTTTTGGCATGAAGGAAGCTACCAATCCATGTTGAGCAGCGATCGCTTTAACCGTGTACTTCAGGGTGAGGATATTATCGGCTGCCTGGAGAGCATCAGTAAAACGAAAATCAATCTCATGCTGTCCCAATGCGACCTCATGATGACCCATCTCGACTTCTAAACCCATGCCGGCGAGTGCTTCCATTAACTCGGTTCTGACACGTACTGCACTGTCATTCGCTGAGAAATCGAAATAACCTCCTACATCATGGGGTACAGGGTGAATGGATTCGGGACCATTCCGATTAAAAAGGAAGAATTCCGGCTCAGGACCAACATTAAATGTCCACCCGCGGGTTTCGATTTTAGCTAATATGCGTTTGAGGTTCCCGCGCGGATCTCCCAAGAACGGTTCTCCATCTGGCAGATATATATCACAGAAAACGCGCGCCCGACGAAGTTCAGGAGGCGACCAGGGCAGGACAGCATATGTCCCAGCATCCAAGACTAAACGCATGTCACTTTCTTGGATCCGAACAAACCCTTCGACTGATGAGCCATCAAACCAGATGCCTTCCGCCAGTGCATCCGGTAAACGATCACTTGGGATATCTACGCTTTTAACGGACCCAATCACATCGGTAAACTGTAATGAGATGAACTTTACTGCGTCCTCTCTAACTTGATTGATAAGTTCTTCTTTTTGCATCGTAGATTACTCCGTAAAGTAGACGCCTCTAAACGAGGCGCTCAAATGTGGTCAAAGACAATTAATACCAATAAAGCACAAACGAATGCATGCTAACAACAAATTGGATATCAGGTCTCTTTTTTCTCTTTCGGTTCTTTTTTATCGCTTGACTTCTTCTCACTGCTTGTATCTGGATCTGAGCTCTTCTCTTTTGATTTTGTGGAACTCACACCAGAAGGTGAACGGTGATCAGTGGCATAGAATCCAGATCCCTTGAAAACTATTCCAACCGGCAGATATACCTTGCGTAATGCATTTTTACTGCATTCCGGGCACTGCTTTAATGGAGCATCAGAGAAGCTCTGGCGCCGCTCAAATTGTACTCCACAGTTTTCACACCGATACGTATAAATTGGCATCTAGCCACCTCAAAATTATGCCTGTCATAAGGCATTCACAATGAGAGATTATAGCAAGCACCCCCCAATCTGACAAGGCTTATCAGATTTCATTAGCGCCCACAACAAAAAGCATTTTGACACTAATTTGGTAAGAGAGGAAGTAGTTGGCGCTACTGGAGTGGTGTTGGAGTTGGGGGAGAAGGGGTCACAGCAGGATTGCTTCCTGTTGTGGGGGAAATTGTTTGGGATAGAGAAGGAGTCGGGGTTATTAATGTGATAAGTAATTCATCTGCCTTGCTACGCCACTCATCTGGGATCTCAAAATCGACTGCAGCTATTAATTCCTGTAAACTAACAAGGGCGCGGGGAGCCTCACCCATTTTTGCCAGAGCAAAGGATCGCCAATAGATATACTCAGCTCGTTCGGAATCGTTTGTGATCAGTTCCTGTGCACCAGTGAGGGTATCAAATCCATCCTGGTACCGTTCTGCGGCTAATAGACCACGCCCCAAGGCAATCCGCATGTGAAATGATTCGGGATAATATTGACGAGCAACAAGTAGATCATTGACAGCATTCTGACCTTCACCCCTAGCCAAGAAGAGCATACCGCGGTAATAATATACTTCTGGCAATTCTGCATCCAATGTGCCAGCATGATTATAAGCATCCAACGCGAGCTCGTCGTTTTCTACCGCTTCGTACGCACGACCAAGATACAACCAGGATAGGGAATCATTTTCAATATATTTCAGGTAGGTATCAAAAGCTGTCACAGCTGCCTCATAATCACCATATTCAAATGCTGTCTGACCAAGAACGAAATATGCAGGTAAAAGGGTAATATCCATCCGGTTTGCCCGGCGGGCAGCGACGTATGCATGGGCTACTTTTCCATCGTGCAAATGTAATTGCGCTCGATAGACATAGAGCCAAGGAGAATGGGATGCTAAGTCAGCGACACGATCAAGATCAGTGCGCGCACTCTCAAAATCGCCCCTCTTCAATGAATATCGTATCCTCTCGAAATAGCCCTCAGCGAGCAGAGGATCATACTGCAATGCAATATTTAAGTCTTCAATTACATCGGCGTTTGGTTCTTGAAGAAGTGTAGTTTGTATGCGCCCTAAATAGGCTGCACCAAATGTAGGCTCCGATTCTATTGCTGACTGGTAAGCAGATAGAGCGCGCGATCGATCTCCCATATTTCGATATGTCTCCGCCATGAAATAATAGATATCCGCAGCTCCAGGTTCAATCTGTAGTGCCTGCTGGTAGAAAGCAAGTGCTTTTTCCCACTCACCATCGTGAAAAGCCCGCTCAGCTGTACGATATGCTTCACTAACCGGGTGTGGTGTACTTACGTATAAGGGGGTTGGCGTGTAGGTCGCATCAAGCAAGGTCCATAACGGGGGAGCTCCATCAAAAATAAGTACGGCCGTCGGTTCAGGCTCTTCCCCAAAGCCGATATACGTTGGAGTGGGTGTGTATGTAGCAGCAGGACCTGGTGTACGGGTTGCCCGACGTGCTAAACTCATCTGCTTTGCGCGTGGCCAGAGAACGACTGATAATACTAAACCAAGTACTATGACTGCGGCTCCCACGTAAACAGCCGTCCGGATGAAGGGGTTGGCGATTACCGCTCGGATTCCAGTAAGGGGTTCTTCTTCAAGCTCAAGCTGCCATTCACGTCTTTTGATCGGGTTTGGCTGAATGCTGTCCCCAGGTTCCAAAGCCCCTATCAATACCAAGCCCTTTGATGCTACCACGTTTTCTGGATCAAGTTGGAGAACCCGCTCCAGGCAATATTTACGTTCATTATCCGTGTCAACGACTCCACTCATCCACAGCCAATAATCAGGTTTTGATTGGTCTTTTTGGAGTAAGCGAGTAAATAGATCGCGCGCCCGTTTACGCTGCCCTTTCCGGGCGGCGTCTTTAGCCTCTTTGAGCATAACTTCATCTGACATGCATGTCTACCTTGCTAGCGAGTTTAGCATGTGTGAAATATCACGACAAGGAAACGATAAGCGTCTTCACAAGAATGATAGGTATTATGATAAAAAAGAATGCAAGTTATTTGCCAAATCTATAACCATCGTAAGGTGGGTAGGTCTCACCGGTCACTCTGTATCCACCTATATTGCATGAGGATCAATCACCTGCGATTAGTGGGATCACAACCCCGTCTGAGGTAGCGCTAGGTGGTATATCGAGAAACCTCGCGATGCTGGGTGCGATATCAATGAGGTTGATGGGGTCAATATCTTGCTCTAGGTTGTGGATACCATGTCCAGCTGCGATGAAAATCCCCCACATATCTGGATGCTGGTTATCAAAGCCGTGCTGGCCGAGCAAAGTGCTTGGTGAAAATACAAATTCCTTGCCACGCCAGCTATCCAAATTATAGCCAGGATATGCTAGAGCAAATATGTCACCACTGTTTGGATGATCCAGCCCGAGCGAGCCTAAGTCATCAAAATCAAGAACGATTTGGAAGATACCTTCTCCAGAATCCGGGTCTCGCAGCGATAAGTACAAATCAATAATCTGCTCCTTGACTGCTGGATATTCAACATGATCAACAAATCCGTCTCTTTCATGGTCAATCAAGTTAATGTAAACATGCATGGCACCACCGGAGGTAAACGCTAGGGCTTTTGATTCTTCTACGACAACATAATTCCTCTCATCAAGAACCAATAATCCGTTCTGCTCCAAAACGGTATTCACATAGACATTGGTATGAACCGGCGTCATGCCATGATCTGAGACTAAGAAAACAGTAGCAGTCATTAGATCTGTACCACGTAAAATGATGTCGAGTGCCCGGTCAGCGATATTTGCAGCTTGAAGATAAAAATCCGTGTACAGGTTGACCCTTGATGCCTCATACCCGACCTGGTGCGAATCGCGAAGATAAAAAACATGACCGGTACTATCGAATACTTCCTGCCAAGCAAAGATGAGGTCTGGCCGATAATTTTCATAGACCCAAGAGGAGACTTCTGCCATCCAGATTGCATTTCGCTCGACCATCGTGATGAATTGATCTTCATTAATCCAACCATGCTCGAGAGCGTAGCTATCGCCACCTTGTCGGTAGAAGCCAAATTTTTTATTTATCTCAGCAAGCATGGCGCGAGGAGAGGCGGAATTGTGATATACGCCGGAGTGGTAAAAAGTTAGCACATCATTCGTGAGCTCTTGTAAGAGGAAATCAGCACCAGCTGAAACGTCTGCGAGTAATAACAATGGTGCCCAATCACCCATCCTCATAAGTGGTGAACCTGATGTAATAACTTTTTCTAAACTCAGATACACAGAATCATAGTTAACCACGCGATCATCTGTTTGATCTACAACTAAGAAATAGACTCGTTTTACTTTCGGAATCTGATATTCAGTTTCTAACAACGGACTGTAGGAGGAGGGCGAATTTTCCCAGTCAACGGCAGGATGAAGGGGTAGGGTCTCCTGCCGAGAATATGCATCCCGCTGCCCATATCCGACTGTATAATCAGCGGATTGGGTGGGGTGGTTGGGGGTAGCTCCAGGAAAGAAGAGCGTTGCAGTCATTAATCCCGCTTTTGAACCAGTCACCCAGAGCGGTTCTGCTTCGTCCATTACATCTTCGAAGCCAGTTCGATACCAATAGAAATTATCGCTTGACAAATGGTAACGATTAGACACGATACCCGTCCGGTTGGGCAGCGAACCCGAAGCTAGGCTGTTTTGAGCTGGAGCGGTCAAAGATGGAGTCACTGAACGAAGATAGTCAGATCGCAAGCCTTGTTCCTGCAAAGAGTGAAAAGTTGGGAGATCGCCATTTTCAATCAGCCGATACACTTCATTCGCCGGTGCACCATCCCACGAGATGATCCAAACAGGATGATATCCTGCATTTGGTGAGGAACTCTCAGTTTGGGTAATTGACGCTGTTGGTGTATTTGGTGATGATCGCACAGTGGATGCTGTCGGTATCAAAGCTAGCTGCGTAGGAATTGGAGCTGTGCGACAGGAGACCAGTAATACGGCCACTGTGCCAAACAGTAGAGAAAGGGTGAAGCTGTTCTTATGCATTTGTAATACCCCCGCAATCAAGGTGACCCTTTGGTCACCGCTACCTAAATGCCAACTGCTAGCAGTGGAACAGGAGTAAAGACTAACACGAAGACAACTAGCCCGACTACGGCAAGAACTTTCCGGCTTGAACCAACTGGAGTTATTTGATCTAGCGGTTCAGCATGGTAGCGACCCAATACAAAGATGAGCAAAGCCCATAACCACCACCCAGGCCAAACAAAACCCAACAATATCAATATCCCCAAGATCACCGGTAAGAGCAAAGAGGATTTCTTACCCAGGAGGACATAAAGCAAGTGTCCCCCGTCCAACTGTCCAGCTGGGATAAGATTTAATGCGGTAACCAATAAACCCG
>JBFENN010000022.1:0-29458 GCA_041551115.1 Anaerolineales bacterium | reverse complement strand
CAGCATTGATATCCTGTGCTGAAATCTCATCGGACACAAATCCCAATACACGCAGTGCATGCAGGACGCCTTCATCTCCGTTGACTGCGATCTTCTGTGGTTCCAGTTGGATGGCATCGTCAGGAAGTGTACTCAAGGCAAGCAAATCTAGGGCATAAGTTGAGATGACTTCCTCGGCATATTCAGCAGGGATGATTAGAGATCCAACAGTATCGCGGTAAACATCAACGTCGTCTTCCAGCAGATCGTTCGCAGCCTGAAATGCCGCGAGCGTATCTGGTGTGTAGGCGTAGTAATTAGCTTCCATCGAATCCAGGCTGCCCACAGGTAATGGGGCTTGATCAACTTCGATCGTTCCATCAACAGTCAATTCGAATTCATCTTTATCTTCATATGCGACAGACACCCGGTGCACGCCCCAAAGCAGCGGTTGGCTCCAGACCGAAGGCGGTGAGTAGAAGGACAGGTCTTCCCCAGACAGGTCAGGACCGCTATCTAAGATTGTGTTGGCAAGGCCGCGCTTGGGTTGGTTCATCCAGACAATATAGCTGCCTGCTAGGTAAGTCACATCGTTATAAGAGAATTGATCATTAGCCTGGGTCACCTGCACATCATTGAACAGCAAAAATTCGACTAGCCGTGCTACCTGGTGGTCGCTGTACTGGATCGGCTCATCTGCTGGGATGATATAGGCATGAGGATAGTTCTTTATATATCCCTCTTCCCAATACTGATCCCATTTCGTTTCGTCCAGTATTTCTGGCGGGAGAGGATATTGGTATTGATCGTTCGCTAAACCGCGTTCGAAAATCTCGAGCTGGTCGGTAATCATCTCGTCTTTATTCTCAGCAACAAACTTCAACGCACCCCACACCGCGGCATAATGTGCGTCCACGGTCAGCTCACCCCATCCTTCGGAGGGTGTCTCAAGCGTATGCCCGTAGCTACCGTGGTACATCCCGTACATGGGTGTGTAGGTCGCGGCCCAATCGTCCCAATCTCCTGAGTCTTCAATAAATGGGATTTGAGAATCTAAACCAGTTTGGTCTAACAATTCCGCAGCCATTGCCTTGGCTTCATACAGCGCCCACTTGATGTACAAATCATATTCGTAGTTGGGGTTGTGAGGTGGTGTGCAGGGTTCGATCAGCATCGGGGTGATGTACCCATGCAGGTCCAGCAACACCATCGGGTTCCATCCGCTGATCAGCTCAACGGTGGCGCGTGTCTCCGGTTGCGATTGGGTCATGAAGTCGCGGTTCAGGTCGAATCCGTTTGCGTTCCGACGTGTCCCAGCCACACGCCCGTCCGGGTTCTGTACGACGTTTACCAGCAGGATCACATTCTTTAGGATTGCTTTAACTTCCTTGTGAAGTTGTGGACTAGAACCAGGACGATTATATGCTAGCGTTTCTATCAGTCGGATTGCCGCATCCACGCCGGGATATTCATCCCCGTGGATGCTGGCATTGATGAAGACCGGTACTTTGAAATTACCCTCGAAATCATCATGCAATACCCCGGCTTGCTTTGGGTTGGTCAGCATAAGGCGCCGGTTATTTTGGTAGTATTCTAACTTTTCTAGGTTATCCGGTTCAGATACTGTGACCAAGAACAACTCACGGCCCTCAACCGAGTTCCCGATAACCTCGACTTTTACACGATTGCTATCTGATTGGATTTGGTCTAGTCTGCTTGCAATTTCTGCGTATAAGATAGAGTCATAAAATTGAGAAGGGTTTTCATCAACTGCCAGAATCCCCGCGGTACCCGCTCCAGCTAATGCGCCAGCTGGCAGCGCCAACAAAGTGATACTGATCAGCACCATCACACTGGTGCCAATCCAGCGTTGATACCTGCTCTTCATCGTTCTTCCTCCTTAGGTAATTGTGCCTGGATATGGCATTTAAGGTCATGATGCTTGCTAGCCCCCCGACCAAAGGCTCCAAGATCATTCCCCTCCCGGAAAACTCTGCCTAAATACAGCTGGGGGAGCGGTTTCTGCAAAAATATCAATTAACCAAGAAGTTAGCCTACCGGTAAAATATCCCCAACCGCATTGTGCACATTTATTATACAGAAATTAGTTCTGCAGCACAATACTTGACGGGCGATTTTTATGTAATTGATTCGGATATCAATCGGGAATGGGCGTATGGGTGCAGCCCATAGGCAGAACGCGGCCTTTGATTACTGGTTCAGGAATTTCAGCAGTTCACCTACGTCGTCCAAAATAACGCCTGGTGGTGGGGTCCAGTGCGCCGCCGCTTGGCGACGGGTGGCACCGCTCAATACGAGAGCAGTTTGCATGCCTGCTGCCTGTCCCATTTTGATGTCTGTCTCCAGCCGGTCGCCAACCAGCAGGCAGCGCTGGGGCGGCAGGTCCAAACAGTGCATCGCGACCTCCATCATCAACACGGAAGGCTTTCCCGCCAGCAGTTCAACTTTCCGTCCGGTGAGTACCTCCAGGGCAGCAACGGTCGCACCTGCATCAGGGATGGCTCCACCAGGCATCGGGCAGGTTATATCCGGATTGGTGGCAAAGAACCTGGCGCCGCCTAACAAGGCCTGGTAGGCGGTGTTTAGTTTGCGGTAGTCCAACGTACGGTCGAACGCCACCACAACTGCTTCGACACCCTGAGGGTCAATGACCATCTTTGGATCCTGATCTCGAAACTCATCCAATACTTGCAAACCATACCCCCTCAGTTCTGCTTTGAGTTGATCTTCTCCGACGACATACAGCGCCAGACCGGGATCCCTGCGTGCTAAGTGGTAGCCAAGCACAAAACCCGAAGTGATCACCTCGGCAGGGTTGGTTGGGATACCCAGGCGAGTGAGTTTTGCGGCATAAGCCTGGCGCGGTTCGAGCGGCTTGTTGGTGATGAAGAGCACCTTCACTCCCACCTGCCGAAGTCTCTTCACAACCTCACCGGCTCCCGGTAGAGCAGTCTCGCCTACATAAAGAGTGCCATCGAGATCGAAGATGACAGCCTCAACATCTGTGAATGTATGGTCAGTAGCTTTCATTGAATGGCTCGGTTTTCCACAGTCCTCTGTACTTTAATTGCGTTTGTCGGGACATAGTTATGATCAAAATGGTCATTGACGTTCGGAACAAGAGTGTGAAAGCGTCATCCCACTTGGTCGGCTCTGTTCTCAGCGCCCCCAAACCAGACCTGGAATAATGCTGCAGCTGCGAGGGCTAACAGGGCGCCCAACAGGAATGGAGCGGCTGGTCCGAGACCACTCCACGAACCGATACCCTGCCACAGCAATCCAGCCAGCAGGGATGCTGGCAGTGCAGCTAAGCCGATTGCGCCGTTGAACAGACCATACGCAGTACCGCGCTGCTCTGCAGGTACCAAGTCGGCGACCAGCGCCTTTGCAGTACCTTCAGTCAATGCATAGAACAAGCCGTAGATCGCAAACAGCAGCCAGACTTGCCAGCCAACATTGGCGAGTGCCAGCCCCAAGTAAACCGCCGCATACAGCAGCCAACCGGTCAGCAGGACTTTCCGCCGACCTATGCGGTCGGACAACGCACCTGCCGGACTAGAGAACAGGGCATAGACTGCCGTGAAGCTGAGCAGTACGCCCATGATCTGAAGTACGGTCAGACCGCGCTCCTGGGCGCGCAGGATGATGAAGGCGTCGGCGGAGTTGCCGAGCGTGAAGATCAGGACGACCAGCAGAAAATAATAAAATCGCCGGTCGAGCTGTTTGTAGAAAGCTAATCCACGAGCGGTCTGCTGAACATTGGTATTTTGGTTGACCACCTCGCGCGCCCCAAAGGCTAGGATAAAAACGGCCAGCACAGCCGGAATGATGCTGGCGATGACCACGGTTTGGAACGTACTCCTGGTTAGCAGATTGGTTTTCCCTTGAGCTGAGAAAATGATCAGAGCCGCGATCAGTAACCCGATAAATGCACCCGCCGTATCCGCTGCCCGGTGCAGGCCAAATGCTAAACCACGTTGGGATGGGCCTGCGCTGTCAGCCAGAAGTGCATCGCGTGGTGCAGTCCGGATGCCTTTTCCAACCCGGTCGGTGAAACGTACAAATAAAACCCCAACCCACGAGCTTGCCCAGTAGAGCAAAGGTTTTGCCAATGTTGAGAACGCATAGCCGAAAACGGCAGGTTTCTTGCGGGTAGCGAACCTGTCCGACAGCCGCCCGGAGATGATTTTGATCAAGCTGGCGGTCGTCTCTGCGATACCCTCAATCAATCCGATTGTCAGTGTACGCACCCCGAGAACATTAGCTAGAAACAGCGGCAGCAGGTTGATCAGCATCTCAGAAGAGATATCGGTCAAGAAGGAGGTCGCGGAGAGCACCCAAATGTTGCGGTCAATGCGCTTAGGATGGCTATCTGGCGTTTGTCCGGAATTACGCATGGTTTTCCTTACGGTTTGTGGGGGAGATTAAAATATTTCCTGACAAAAATGATATTTTATAAAAATATATTGCATCCGAGAATAATATATGCTAAAATGATCGTGCAAGACAATTTGCGAAGAATGAAATAACCGCATAAAGAATGGTAACAAGTCGTCATTCACAACCGAGGTGCCTATAAGTCAAATTCAGCCGCACAAACCCTCCTGGCAGATGGACAACAGCAGCTCATTTTGGACGGCCCACATCTATTCGACCATTCATACATTATTTCGTCAGAAAATTATTCATGTTGCCCTGCCCTGCTCTGCTCCTGGCCGGACGACCCAACTGGGAAGTGGTTCCTCCTCATTCATTGGGATATTTATTAAAGACGATCGTCTATCCCGATACCCCACCACTAGTTGGGTCGCTCTCTTTTAACAGCACCTGTTCGCTGGTGCTCACTTCCGTTTGAAAACAAACGTCCCCTCTCCTTGGTAGAGCAGTTTAAACAGGTCGCTGTTCAGGTATACAGCCGGAGGAAGCACACCGCCTCTTATACCAATCAACATGTACGTGATGTTATTCTCCTGCATCAGGTTCGCGATCAATTCAGGATTCGCCCCATTTGTGAGCACCGCTTGGCTGAGCTGGTTGACCCGGGCAACTTCAGCTTGGTCGTTGCTGATACCGTACAGCACTGGCGGAGGCATTGATGGGTTTTCTGTGAGTACGGAAAGCCAGAACGCACCATCGTTCCCGGCATATAGACCATATCCCCAAGGGAAGGGATTGATCAGTATTTCGGCGCCTGCGGCCAGGTTTGCGTCCACCCAATCGATAGCTGGACGATCACCAAACCGGTACAGAAAGGTGATCGGGTTCAACAAAGGCACCAGAGCGCGGTAGCCCAACGTGGCTGCAGCCGCGAGGGCAATTACTGTCAAGGAAATGGGCAGGTATCCCCATAGACCGGGCAGTTTTTTGGCAATTAGCTCCAACAAGTCGGCCGTAAAGTAGCCACCAAGCAGAGCGATAGGCATGAAGAGAGTGATTGTAACCGAGGTGTTGTTTATGAAACTGCCGCCTGGCAGACCGATGGCATTGAAGTTTGCAAGCGCGAATAGGGCTGACACCCAAAGCGCAAGGATGATCGGGAAAGCTCGGCGCCTCAGCAGTCCCCAGAAGAATCCCAATCCTGCTAGAACCAGGCTCAAGCGACCGAGCGCGGTCGTCAGGTAGGACCATGAAAAATCGCTGAATGCGGTGGTGGCAAGCCCGCTCCAGGCGCTTAGCTTAGGCAGCAGCAGGTTGGAGACGGTCGCTGGGAGCCATGGCAGCATCAGCACCGTACTTACGAGACCTATCATCAGCAATCCAATGATCTCTACCATTGCTTGCTGCTTGGTGATGCCACGGGGGAAGGTCATCACCAGCCAATAGCAGTAATAGATTCCCGCCAAGCTGATCGCAAAAGCTGCTACTCGCATATGGGTGATGAACATCCCCGCCAACAGCAATGAAAGCAGCATTATTGCTTTCCAGTTTTTTCGCCACAGAGTCCAAAGCGAGACGCGCAAACTACCCGTACCTGTACCATAGCCGTTCGCCTTCGGACGTTCTATGAGTTTTACGAAGATAGCCAGTACTGCTGGCAAGATCAACAAACCTGCCAGCTGGGTGTAGCGCCCCCAGCTTGTGTAGTAGGCTGGCATCGGTGTAATCAACCCTGCGATCAACGCTGCAACAACACCTGCCCACAGGTTTTTGGTCATAGTACTAGTCAACAGGAAAACGGCGATCACTGCAAGTGCGTTCAGCACTTGTCCGATGATGAGCATTCCAAGCGGCATCTCCAAGCCCGTTAACCAGAGAGTGAATGCCAGGACCGCATGAAATCCGAGGTGGTAGCTGCCTGCTTCCAGAGCCAGATACGGTGCAAAGTTTTCTGGATATGCGCCTTGAAGCTGAATCAGATGTGTTAGGGTTCCGTGGTGAACTGCATCTACCCAGGGTGGTGCTGATAGGTCGCGGACCATTGCAACCCGAACCAACAAGCTGAGCAAAGTGACTACCACGAGTGTCATGATCATCAGCCCATCGATCCATCCTTGAAGGTCATTGCCTTGACTGGTGCTCTGCTGGTCCATACCAATCATGGAGGGACACTGCTGGCGTGATCTGATCCAGTAAGTCGCGATGGCTAAGATGATCATTCCGATAGCCGCCAGCAGCAATGTCTCCTGCGTCCATTGCAGGTTAAGGGCAGATGTCCAGGTCATGACCACTGGGATCGCTGCCATACTCACGCCGATTTCCAGCGCAAAGCGTTCGATTGCCCGGAATTTGGAACTGATCCCACTCCAATCGAGGAGCAGCCATCCAGGCAGCCAAAACAGCACCCCCAACGGGAATATCAACCAGGACAAGCTCCATACTGTGTTGGCATCCTGCCAGATCGAGCTGGTATCGTACTCGTACGTCAACTTGAAGGCGGCATCGATTGGCAGCAGCTCGCCATTTATACTTGCCTCCCCGCGTGGGTACACGTCACCTGCTCGACCTAGGACTTGCAGCGTCCCGCCTGATAATGCCAGTTCAAGTTCGTAGGTTGTGGTATTGGCATTTTCATTGGCATTAATTGGGATTTGGAGTGTCCCGCTGCTCTGAATATCCTCCAATGCATAGAGACCACTGCCTACCAGGATGTCAGGCTGTTCTGCTGGGGATATGTGTACGTTCAACGTCTCCCCAGCAGTGGTGGTGCCTTCGGGCACCTTTAGCCAGAGCTGCACAGTATTTAAACTATGCCTGCGGGTGGAGAAAGACTGCTTGAAGACATCACCCTGGCTCAATGTAGCGATGGTTTCCTGGGATTGTTCCTGGGATGCTTCCGGGTCTTGGAGTATCAGACAGCCGCTCAGCATGAGGACCGCTGCGATAACTAGAATGGCTGTCTGCCAATGTGCAGGCAGCCTAAAGATCCGGTGCATTCTCATCATGCTTTGTGAATGATTTATTGTTGTTGACGTTACGATATCATTTTGCACGATGGTCAATAGCCGGCATTACGGAAGTGTGCGGCAGGACCCGTCGTCAAGCACTCTTCCCATCGCCGACATTGGCTCGCAAGTAAGCTTCTATGAAATCCTGGATGTCTCCATCCAAAACAGCTTGGGTGTTGCCAGTCTCATATTCTGTGCGGTGATCTTTGACCATCTGGTATGGATGCAGCACATAGGAGCGGATTTGACTGCCCCATTCTACTTTCTGGAATTCGCCGCGCAGTTCAGACATTTGCTGTTCCTGTTCGGCCTGTTTGATTTCCAGCAAGCGCGCCCGCAGAACTTTTAATGCGTTCTCACGGTTCTGCAACTGCGAGCGTTCGTTTTGACAGGTGACAACGATGCCTGTAGGGAGGTGCGTAATACGGACCGCAGTGTCGTTTTTTTGCACATTCTGCCCTCCAGCGCCCGCGGACCGGTATGTATCAACCCGCAGATCGTTTGGATTTATCGTGACGCTGGTGTCATCTGCTACTTGAGGTAGGATTTCTACCAATACGAACGAAGTGTGCCGGCGGTGATTCGAGTCGAACGGGGATAACCGCACAAGGCGGTGGACACCTTTTTCAGCGCGCAGATAGCCATACGCGTAGCTCCCCTCGATGCTGATCGTGGAACTTTTGATACCTGCCTCATCACCTTCACTCAAATCAAGGAGCTCTGTTTTGTACCCATTCCGTTCTGCCCAGCGCAGGTACATGCGCTGCAACATTTCCGCCCAATCCTGGGAATCGGTACCACCTGCTCCAGCATGGATCGCGAGCAGGGCATCACCTCGGTCATATTTGCCAGAAAGCATAGCCAGGAACTCTCGCCGATCAATTTCACTTTGCAGAGCTTGGCTTTCTGCCACTAAGTCGGTTCGCATACTTTCATCTTCGAACTCTGCGAGTTCCAGGGCATCCTTCACGCGCTGTTCCAGAACCTGCCAGCTGTCCACCTCATCGCGCAGCATCGCCAGCTTCTTCATCAAGCGCTGGGCGTAATCAGGATCTCCCCACAAATCCGGGTCTTCCGATTTTTTTTGCAGTTCAGCTAAATGGGATTGTTTTCCAGCTACGTCAAAGACGCACCAGTAAATTCTGGATTTTTGTTTGGCTTTCGGTTAATGAATCTATCAGATCTTGCATTTGATTATCTCCAATCTTGACCCCTATTGTACAATGAAATCGTGTTCCAGGGGAGAATGATTGGAACCCTCTGCGTAAGCTACCTATCAACTTCTGAGCCAACATGATATCGCCCCTGGATGGGTGGAGGGACCGGTGAGTTTTGATGGAGATATTCTGCGATTGCTTCCCGCAAGATCGTGGGGACTTCATAGTTGCTGGTCTGATTTTCGGCCAGTTCGATATAACCCCACTCCTCCATCGTTTCTGCATCAGTATGGGCTAAGCGGTAAGTTTGGTCACGCTGGAACGGTATGTTCGCTACGAGCACTTGCTTTACCCGCGCACCATATTCCTGGTTGGGGTCATACCATACCTCTATGCCACTGATCTGGGGGATACCGACCGGAGTCCCCCGAAAACCGTGGTGCATATGTTTGTAGATCTCGGGGTCCAATCCGCGTTCCAGTGCAGCTGAAATTTGCGCTCCGGATACCACTGTTAGGCAAGGATTTGCCGAAGAGAAGCAAGCCTTATCCAGGTCACCCAGTGTGATTTCACCCGCCGGCAGGCCGTAGTGGAACTGTCCGCTTGAGACCATGCCGATATCCGCATCCAGCCTATGCCGTAAAACATCAGCGGTTAGGTTACCAATCCCACATTCTCCATAGTGGTCGACGTCTAAGGCGGCTTGAAGCTGGCCGATGTACCCTGCCATTACTCGTTGGGTTTCCTGCTCTGCCATTTGGATGGCTTCCAAAACAAGGGGGTCTGGCGGCTCGTTGACGGGCACTGATAGGACGCGTGCATGACAATCTCGGAGCTGGCCGGTGGTTGTATCAATGGTTAAATCCACACGTCCCAGGTGCTGGGCGTACTCACCAGCCTGAGTGATCAGCGTACCATTGCGGTACTCGCCGGTGTGCAGCAACTGGTGTGAGTGGGCGCCGATAATCAAATCGATTCCATCCACTGCAGCTGCCAGACGCCGGTCATCCTCAAGCCCTAGGTGTGAGAGTACAATCACGATTTCTGCACCGCTGCGACGGATTGATTTTACGAGCGGTTTTGTGACTGTGATGAAATCGGGCAGATGCAGATTGAAGACTTGATATATATCGCCCCATGGCGCTGTTAGGCCGATGACACCGTATTTGAATCCTCCTGGCAGCGTCTGAATAATATATTCGTTAACCCCTGGCACCAGAGGTCCGTCCCCATCGCGCAAATTGGCTGCCAAGATAGGGAAATTTGCTCGATCAGCCACACCTTGAATCGCTTGAGGTCCGTATGGGAGTGCAATGGCATTCCCCAGCGTTTGCAGCTGGTAGTCCATCGCATTCATCACCGTCATGAAAGCGACGCCTTTGGTGATACTGCTGATCTGAATGCGGCGGTCGGCGGCGTCACCAGCATCCCAGAACAACACTATATGGCCAGATTGTTCTGCCTGGGAGCGCATCCTACGGGAGAAATGGCTTAATCGCGCCATTGCTTCCAATCGGCCATGCATATCATTGGTGTGGAAAATAGTAACTTTTTGTGGGGGTGGAGGTGGGTCAAAACCTTTCAGTTTGTACATGTCGTCGTCCAGTGATCAACGTGGGTAATTCACTTGAATCTTGCTGTGGAGTCAGGTACACGCTGAGTATAATCGAAAACAATTTCGCGCAAGAAGCGGTGCCTCATCCTGTAAAGCATTGGGCAGGATGTTTAACCTAACGGCTACCAGGTAGCCATCCTGGAAAAGAAGCGCCACCATAACGCCAATTCCCCCAACTGCTGGAATGTCCAAGTGAAGCATGGCTCAATACTCTCGCGTAAAATTGCGTATAGCTACCCGTCTTCATAACAAATAAATAAGGGTTAGCGTTGCAAATCCCAGGTAGAAGAAATATCCAAGAGTATCTGTTATCGTTGTCACTAAGACCGGTGACGCTAAGGCTGGGTCGATCCTTAGAAAGGTCATTCCCAGAGGTACGAGCACACCGGCTACCCCAGCGCAGATCAAGTTTAGGAAGGTTGCTGCTCCCACTACGAGACCTAAGATCGGATTACTTTGCCAGACCAACGCCACCAGAGCAACGATTACACCGATGACGATCCCATTCGATAAACCAATCACTATTTCGCGCGCTAGTGTGCTCAACCCATCCCGCATTTCAACCAGTCCAAGCGCCAATCCACGCACGGTTACAGTTAAGGTTTGGGTACCTGCGCTACCGCTCACACCAGCAACAATAGGGAAGAACACTGCCAGGATGGCGAATTGTGCTATTGTGTTGCTGAATAAACTTAACACGAAAGCTGAGATCATCGCAGTCCCCAGATTTAGCACCAGCCAGGGCACACGGGAGCGGAGGGTCGTGCCGATCCCAGTATCAACGGGTTGATCTTGGGTGACACCGCCGAGGCGGTATATATCTTCTGTAGCCTCTACTTCGAGAACATCTACTAAGTCATCGTGGGTGATGATGCCCAGCAAATGGTGTTTCGCATCAATAACCGGTAGGGCGAGTAAGTCATAGCGAGCCATTAAGCGGGCTGCTTCCTCCTGATCCGCATCTGCAAGAACGGTAATAGCGTCGTGATCCATGACGTTTTGGATAAGTTCATCTGAAGGTGCCAATACCAGCTCGCGCAGTGATACTACGCCAACCAAGCGGACATCATCATCTACAACGAAGAGGTAATAGACTGTCTCGGCATCTGGGGCGACTGTCCGCAGGTGGGCTAGTCCCTCCTGTGCAGTTAAGTCTTGATGCAGGATGACGTCCGCTGAGGTCATCAAACCACCAGCTGAATCATCCGGGTACTCGAGCAGAGGTAGGATTTCTGTGGCGTCTTCGATGTCCAATAGGGCTTGGTTAACTTGCGAAGTAGGTATATCCCCCAACAGGTCAGCAGCTTCGTCCGGCTCCATTTTGTTCAGAATTCGTGCCAGGTCGCCTGAGTCCATGCGTTGAGCTAATTCAGCCGCGTCCTCATCGTCTAGTTCTTCCATGATGTCAGCCGAATCTTCCGGATTTAACCGCTCGAGGAGTTCGTCCTGAAGCGTTTCAGACAGCTCGCTGAAGAGCTCTGCTTGATCAGGTGGGCGTAGCGCCTCAACAAGGTCTACGGCATATTTCCAGTCATCGTGTATCAATGCTTCACGCAGCTGCTCAATTAAAGTTTCAATGTCTGTTGTGCGCATGAGATTCTCCTAACCACGGCTACCGATCATATCTACGGCTGAACCTGATATTCCGGTCATGCAATGTCGCTCAAAATTCCTGGCTTGTAACCCCTGCAACTGAGCAGTACTATGCTACCACTAAGCATGCACTTTGCGCAGGGAGTGTATCTATTGAGTTCTGTTAAATTCTTGACAACCTCTGTCATGAGCTACGTGCTTGGGCTGAACAGCCAGGGTCCCAATTCATATGCTTCTACTTGGGTTATCGCAAAATTCCGTCTTCAATTGTGAATATGCTGTTGATAGGGCAGAGTAGTTACCCCCGCTGCCACTTCGATCTTACTTTTCAACTTGCAAAATGCAAGATTGCATCCAGCAGTTGATTGTTAGGATGGGTATGGCTGCTGGTCATAAGTGGTAAAAAATTTCACCACACAAATAGCCATTCCCAATGAAGCGAGTTTCGCGGAGTACCAACTACCCTGCGACCAGTCTCGTCTGAACTTGGAACAATGATCCTGTTTGCCAGCAAGATTTTGTTCACTTACCGGAGCACCAGATATACTGTTCCCGGATACACTGGTCTGATAGTTTAGTGAGAGAGTATTTTGGTCGGTATCAAGGTCATCGTCCATAAGGGGTTGCCTCCTTGGGACACTTCCAGCATATTGTGCAGCTGGTGGGTAACTTTTCTCCCAGATAGGGGAAAATAAAAAAAATTTCACGCTGTTCCCATAATACCGCTGATAAATGCCTGCGGGTCAAATGGCTGGAGATCATCTGGTTTCTCACCTAATCCAGCATAGAGGATTGGGAGATCGAGCTCTTTTTGAATTGCGAAAGCCATACCACCGCGCGCTGAAGAATCCAGTTTAGCCAGGATCACACCGCTGACATGGACAGCATCTTTAAAGGCACGTGCCTGCTGAAGTCCATTTTGACCGGTGGTAGCATCCATCACAAGCCAGACATGATGGGGCGCGCCAGGCATTGCTTTCCCCACAACACGGTGGACCTTCTTGAGTTCCTCCATCAGATTGAAGCGTGTATGCAAGCGCCCGGCAGTATCGATCAGCAACACGTTCGCTCCACGCGCCTGGGCGGAAATAACACTGTCGTATGCTACCGCACCAGCGTCGCCGCCCATTTGGCCAGCGATGATCGGAATTGAAAGCCGCTCAGCCCAGATCTCCAGCTGGTCTACCGCGGCAGCCCGGTAGGTGTCGGCAGCACCAAAAACAACACTCAGTCCATCGTCTTGAAAACGTTTTCCGAGCTTGGCGATACTGGTCGTTTTGCCGGATCCGTTCACCCCTACAATCAAAATCACAGTTGGTTTCAGGCTGAAACGAAGTTCCGGTGGTGCTGGCAGCCGTTTATACAGTTCCTGCTTAAAAGCCTCCCTTAGCTGCTCTGTTTTGGTAAAGCCTTCTGCTTCCTCTCGCTGCCATAGTGTCGATAGAATCTCCTCACTTGTTTCAACCCCGAGATCGGCCTGGATCATGAGCGCCTCCAGATCCTCAAAGGTCTCGTCGGATAATTCGGTCGCACCGAAGAACTGTGCAATTTGCCCAAAAGTCGTCTGACTTGTTTTTGCCAGACCATTTTTCCATTTATTTATTATGCTCATGACGAGAATTATACCTGTTTAGCATTTCACTGGCCCCATTTCTGATGGGGAAATGTTTCCTAATCGCAGATTAATCGCGGGCAAACTACGGATGTTATAATTTCTGCATGCCCGGGAAATTGTCACATATTGATGAAAGCGGAAAAGCGCGCATGGTCGATGTCGGGGGAAAACCTGACACTGAACGTGTCGCTGTAGCCCGTGGTCAGATCAATATGCTTCCGGAGACTTTCCAGCTTATCCGACAGGGTACCCTGAAGAAAGGTGATGTGCTAACAACCGCGCAGCTGGCAGGTATTATGGCTGCAAAACGGACCTCAGACTTGATCCCACTCTGTCACCCGCTAGGGCTAACAGATATCGCAATTGATTTGGATATGGATGAAAGCTTACCAGGCATCGTGATCACCGCCACAGCACGGACGTTTGCCAAAACCGGTGTTGAGATGGAAGCGTTAACTGCAGTTGCTGTAGCTGCGCTCACGATCTATGACATGGCTAAAGCAGCTGAAAAAACGATGCGCATCCAAAACATCCGGTTGGTTTCGAAACATGGTGGCCGAAGTGGGGATGTCGTACTGGAAGATTAGCAAACGCAGGAATCCAAGATAAGCGCTGCCGAAATCATAAAGTGGATTATATTACTTGACACAAATTAAAGTACTCTTTTTTGCCATTTTGAAAGATCTATGCGGAGTTTCGGAGACCGAAATTGAACTGCCGCCTGGTGCTACGGTTGCACAGCTGCGCCAGAGGCTGCAGGGGCAGTTTCCACTGGCCGCAGAGGTGATTGACACTGCTTTAGTGGCGTTGGATAAGGAATTCGCTTTTGATGAAGATGTCGTTCCCGAAACTTCGGAAGCAGCCATATTCCCTCCAGTGAGCGGAGGTAAGGGAGAATCAGATATCGCTCAGCCAAGCAGATTCCCAACGTATTGCCAGATAACTGATGAAGATTTGGATGTTAATGAGCTGATTTCGCGGATTACCTTGCCTTCGACCGGTGCTGCTTGTCTTTTTACAGGCGTGGTGCGCGCCATTACGACTCGTGGTGAATCCCACCAGACAAATTATTTAGAGTATGAAAGCTATCAGGATATGGCTGTCGCAAAATTAAACCAGGTGGCGGCGGAAATCCGTGAGCGTTGGGCAGCTGTTGAAGGGATAGTAATCATCCAGCGAATTGGCCGACTAGAGCCAGGCACACCAACAGTAGTAGTGGGCTGCACCGCCGCCCACCGTGATAGTGGGGTTTTTGAAGCAGCCCGGTATGGAATTGATCGATTGAAGGAAATCGTGCCGGTTTGGAAAAAAGAGGTCGGACCGCAGGGTCAAGAATGGGTGGAGGGTTCTTATAACCCGACCCGTGAAGACTAACTGAGAGTGAATAGGGTGCCGAATGCCAGAAATAAAGTGTTTAGTTTGTGGATTTGAATACCCCCCACTCGGTGCCCCTTACCGCTGTATGAAGTGCGGGGGAGTTTACGATTATTCCGGTCCATTTCCATTTGATTCTCAAAAGGTGCAGACCAATCTTCCTGGGATCTGGGGCTACCAGCATGCCTTCCAACTCCCTGACGAAGCACAAGCAATAACGCTCGGTGAAGGTAATACCCCGCTCGTACGCGGAGAGGCATTCGGTGCATCAGTATTATTCAAATGCGAATACCAAAATCCGACCGGATCTTTTAAAGACCGCGGCACTGCGACATTAACCAGCTTCCTTCAGGCGCGAAAAGTCACCCAAGCGGTCGAAGATTCATCGGGCAATGCGGGTTCTTCTTTTGCTGCATATGCAGCCCGGGCTGGTATCCAAGCCAAAATATTTGTGCCCGATTCAGCATCAGGTCCCAAACGCACACAAATTGAGGCCTATGGCGCTGAGGTTGTGCGAGTTATGGGCCCACGCATTAACGCTGCCGAAGCTGTGCGGCGGGCAGTAGAGCCCGTCTCTATTATGCGAAAGACTGCTGCCGAAGCGGCAGATAGCGAAGCGAATCTTGAACAGAAGCCGGTCTATGCAAGCCACGCATACATGCCCTTTCTGCTGCCCGGGTATGCTACGTTAGCTTTTGAGCTGTATGCAGAGCTTGGGACTGCCCCGGGGACTGTGATTATCCCCGTTGGGCAAGGGGGGTTATTGTTGGGAGTAGGTCGTGGGTTTGAGGCTCTTCAGTCGGCAGGGCTGACTTCCTCTATTCCCAGGTTAATTGGCGTCCAGGCGCGGGCTTGTGCACCGTTGTGGGCTGTATCCGCTTATGGGGGAGCCGGTCTAAGCTGGACTGCCGAAGGCGAGACAGTGGCAGAGGGCATCCGGATAACACACCCAGTCCGTGGTGATGCGGTACTGCAGATCGTAAAAAGCTCCCAAGGGGCTTTCTTAGCTGTTGATGAGGAAGAGATATTACCCGGTTTACGGGCTTTGGCTCGCCGGGGTTTTTATGTGGAACCGACATCGGCTGTCGTTTGGGGTGCAATTTCCCAAATTATTGGCCGCGTTCCAGAACCGCTAGTTGTGGTTTTGACTGGAGCTGGTCTAAAAAGTAATCTGATTGTGGGGTAGTACGAAATAGACTTGCATCCAGGAGGATATATGCCCGAACGTATCGTAATCACTGGAATGGGGACGATTAATCCCCTGGCTCATAATGTGGAAGACACATGGAGTAAAGTGCTAGCTGGGGAAAGTGGAGTCGCGCCTTTGACCCTTTTTGATTCGAGTGATCTACTGGTGCACGTTGCCTGTGAAGTGAAGGAATTCGAACCTACTAATTATCTGTCGCCAAAAGAAGCCCGTCGTCGCGATCGCTACCAGCTTTTCAGCACAGTTGCCGTACAAGAAGCCTTGTATAGCTCCGGTTTGGAAGCGGACAAGCTTGATCCAACTCGGGTGGGGACTGTTATCTCTACTGCCATTGGGGGGATAAATTCGATCTATGCCACTTTTGAGCATGTATACAAGGGAACTGCACGCCGGATCAATCCATTTTTTGTCCCGATGTTCATGCCCAATGGTGCCGCAGGATTGGCTGCAATTGATCACGGCTTTCAAGGACCGACCATGTCGATCGCTTCGGCATGTGCTTCCGGTTCTGACGGCATTGGGATGGCTTGGTTGATGCTACGCTCTGGCGTAATTGACGCTGCAATTGCAGGAGCTAGTGAAGCAACTATTAGCAAGGTTGGTGTGGGTGCATTTGACAGGGTTGGGGCAATGACCCGGAAAGGCATCGATAACTTCATCCCACAGCCATTCGACCGTGATCGTGATGGCCTTGTGATGGGAGAGGGTGCAGCTGTTGTTATATTAGAGCGAGAGTATGCTGCCCGTGCGCGTGGCGCTGAGATTTACGCAGAGCTCGCCGGTTATGCTGCCGCAGCAGATGCTTACCATATCACTGCTCCGGCTAAAGATGGCGCTGGCGCAGCCTCGGCAATGCGGGGTGCTCTCGCCCAGGCTGCGGTCCCTCTTGATCAGGTTGGCTACATTAATGCTCATGGAACCGGAACTGTTTTGAACGATCTAGTTGAAACGCGGGCAATCAAATCGGTATTTGGCGATCGAGCATACCAAGTGCCAGTTTCCTCCACGAAATCGATGACCGGACACATGATGGGCGCTACTGGTGCGCTTGAAGCGATACTGTGCGTGCATGCAATACGAGAAAATATCCTTCCACCTACGATCAACTACCAAACTCCGGACCCAGAGTGTGATTTGGATTATATCCCCAACCAGCCGCGGGAAATGCCGCTCAAGGTAGCAATGAGTAATGCGTTGGGATTTGGCGGTCACAATTCAGTTTTAGTGATTCGCGAGTACAATTAGGTGTTGCTAGATCGGTTGTTTCGTTATCAATCTTTGAACTAATGGAACGCTAGCTACTCAACATCCAGATGAGTAGCTGGCGCTCCCTGAGTTCTTTCACCCGGAGGGTACTTTGGAGTCTTATCAGGGAGAGGTGTGGATCACGTCCTTACGTGAATATACCCATAACTTGGGTCTGCACTTTGATGATCTTTTCTTACTATCCCGGGCATTAACCCATCGTTCGTATCTAAACGAACATCCCGAGGCATTAGAAGACAATGAACGTCTCGAGTTCTTGGGTGATGCAGTATTGGATTTTATTGTCGGCGCCTGGTTGTACCACCACTTCCCCGAAAAATCAGAAGGCGAAATGACACGTATGCGCTCAGCACTGGTGCGTACTGAACAGCTGGCTGAGTTTGCCGTCCAGATTAACTTGGCAGCAGTCATGCGGTTGGGAAAAGGAGAGCGCGATGCAGGTGGTTCCCAACGCCCAACGGTGCTGTGTGCGATGTACGAGGCTTTTATTGGCGCGCTCTTTCTAGATGGGGGTGTTGAAGTAGTCATTGAGTTCATCGAACCATATCTGGAAGATGCAATCGAGGATATTATTTCGGACGAAGTCCTGAACGATCCAAAGAGCCGCTTCCAAGAGCTAATCCAGGCGCAGGGTTATGGTCCACCTTACTATCGAACGGTGGCAGCACGCGGCCCTGACCATGCCAAGACATTCGAAGTAGAAGTCATTGTCGCTGGGGAGTTATTTGGACAAGGATCGGGTCGCAGCAAGCAGGATGCTGCAAAAGCCGCAGCCCGCGCTGCCTTACACTCACTAGGCGAGTCCTGAAAAGATATTCTTTCCAGATTAGCCTATCTGTGAAAATGGATTGTGATGCCAGCTAGATTAAAATCGATTGAATTACAAGGCTATAAAACTTTTGCCAGCCAGACTATGTTTGAGTTTGCTGGTATGGTGACCGCTATCGTCGGTCCGAATGGCTCCGGAAAATCCAATATTGCGGATAGTTTGCGCTGGGTGTTGGGCGAACAATCATACAGCTTACTGCGCGGCAAGAAAACGGCCGACATGATCTTTGCGGGATCAGAATCACGCCCGCGTGCTGGTATGGCTTCCGCCTCGGTCTTGTTTGACAACGAAGATGGCTGGCTGCCAATAGATTTCAGCGAGGTGTCTGTCACTCGGCGGGCATATCGTGATGGTACGAATGAATATCTAATCAATGGCCAGCGCGTGCGATTAAAAGATGTGAACGAACTCTTGGCTCAATCCGGATTAGCCGAACGGACTTATACAATTATTGGGCAGGGGGTCGTGGATGCCGCCCTAGCGCTCCGCCCTGAAGACCGGCGTCGGTTGTTTGAAGAGGCGGCTGGTATTGGGCTATACCGTTCACGACGAGAGGAAGCCCTGCGAAGATTAGAGACGACCCAGCGCAATCTAGACCGAGTCCAAGACATCTTAGCTGAGCTGCGGCCACGTTTACGCAGTCTAGAGCGGCAAGCCCGCCGTTCAGCCGAATACCAGCAGCTGCGTGAAGATCTCAAGGTGCTGTTGCGTGAGTGGTATGGTTATCACTGGCACCTTGCTCAAGCTGAACTTGCCGAAAGCAAACATGCAGCCGATGCGCAGGGTGTTCTGCTTGCTCAGGCCCGCGAAGCTCACAATGAATATGACAACAGCCTTTCCGAAGTCCGCAGCCAGATCAATGAGCTGCGTGCCCGGTTATCATCATGGCATCGCCAACTGGCAGATCTTCACCACCAACGCGAGGAAATCAGCCGCCAGCAGGCGGTGGGCGACGAGCGCACGCGTTCTCTCACTCTACAGCAGGTCAATGTAAGCAGCGAGATCGTCCAGCACCAGCAAGAACTTTCTGCACAAGAAATACGCTATGCAGCCCTCCAAGAACAAGCCACCGTACGTTCACAGCTCCTTGGAGATTACCAGACTGAGCTGGCAAGGGCCCAATCTGCCCTTGAGGCTCGCGAGCAAGAACAGGCTGCTGCCCAAGAAGCAATAACTGCTGCTCGGGAACACTTGGTTCGCTTGGAAAACCAGCGATCACAGCTGCAGGCACTCCAAGAACAACACCAAGGACAGCATCTGCGTTTGAATAATCAGCTGACAGCGAACCAGGCTGCCATATCACAGGCAGAAGAAAATATCACTTCCTTACGGGGCGAATTACAGCAGGCCGAAAAGACTCTGGCCGAGCAGCGGTCTGGGGTCCAGACCGCCCAGCATAAACTTGAAGAGCAGCGCACCAAGCATTCTGCGCTGGAGTCTGCTAGACTGGCATTGAATGACGCTCATCACCAGTTGACTGCAGACGTCAGCCGTATGCAAGCAGAACTTCAGGTCTTGGATCAAGCTGAAGCCTCGTTTAGTGGATATGCTTCCGGCACACAAGCATTACTAAAAGCAGCGCAGCAGGATCAACTGAGGGGGACGCAGGGTGCTTTGAGCAGTTTTTTGGAAGTCTCCGCGGTTTACGAGCAGTCAATAGCTGCCGCTCTTGGAGATTACCAAGATGCAGTTTTACTTGATCACCAATCCAGCGCAGAGATAGCGCTTGATCAACTCGGTGACTTATCACTGCGCGGCAGTCTGCTGCCGTTGGATTCTCTTGCCCCACCTGAACCTTTCCATCTATCAGCCGACGACCGGGAACTGCTCGGTTCTGACCTAGTCGGGTATGCTGGAGAATTGGTTCAAGCGCCGGCCAATCTGACGCCTGTTATAGATTTACTACTGGGTGATACACTGGTCGTACGAACTCGGCGAGCAGCAAAGCTTCTTATCCAGCGGGTAAGTGCTGCTGGTAAATTCCCCATCCGTGCGGTGACTTTGCAGGGTGAGGTTTTTCACAGCACTGGTGTTGTTCAAGCGCGCGGTGCAGCCGAAGGTGCAGGATCGACCCTCAGCAGGCCGCGCCGTCGTAAAAAACTTGCCTCCCAGTTAGCTAAATCTGAACAATCTCTCACCACACTTGGTGAGCAGATGGTATCTAACACGGATCAATTGGCTGAGTCGCAAGGGGCGATAGACCAGCTGCTTGCTGATTTGGTAGTGAGTCGAGGTGCGGAAAGCAGTGGGCTTGATTATGTTAACCGCCTGCAAGCCCAGGTTATTGGTGCTGAGAACCAGCTTGCTTGGCTGACTGATCAGACCGATCAGCTGCAGCAGGAGCTTGCCGAACGCCTTTCAGCAGAAACTGCTGGTGAGCAGTCCTTAATTGAGATTGAACATGAACTCCACGCCGCGCGCGAAGCTGTTGAAATTGGTGAACAACAACTCAGGATAATCTCCCTCCAGGAGTACCAGGCTGAGGTAGCCCACTGGACTACTCAGGTGGCCTTAGCCCAGCAGTCGGCGGACAATGCTGATACACGTGTGGATGAAATCCTTCAGCGAGTGCAAGCTGCCCAAAAAGCCTTGCTTGCGGCGGAGCAGCGCAAGGCAGACCTGGATAGCGAGCGAGCTGCATTGGATGCGGATATTGGGACTCAGAGGGCTATGGGAAGTGGCCTTTTCGATCAGATTGCAGCACTGACCCAGCAAATTGAACCTGCTGAAGCCGAGCTCACTCTGGCTGAGTCGGAGCTTGACCAGCATTTGAACCGTGAATCTGGTTCGCGCCTAAACCTCAGCAAGGCTGAGAACAGCCATGCCCAGGCACGGATTGATATGGCTCGCAAGCAGGAAGCATTGGAAAATTGGCGCCGAAGAATAGAGGATGATTTTGGTCTGGTGGCTTTTGAGTATGACGATGAAGTCAGCGGGCCGACTCCGCTACCACTGGATGGTTTGGTCGAGCAGCTGCCGCGTGTAGAAAAGCTCAACCCGGAAGTCGAACAGGGTGTGCGCAGTAAACGTGCTCAAATCCGGCGTGTAGGGGCGGTCAACCCCGAGGCTCAAACGGAATATGAGCAGGTTAAAGAGCGGCACTCTTTTCTCCAATCCCAAGTTGAAGATTTAAAGGAAGCAGAGGTAGATGTCCGACAGGTGATCAGCGAGTTGGATGAGCTGATGCAGATTGAGCTGCGAAAAACTTTCGATTCTGTTGCTGATGAGTTCAGTGATATCTTCACACGTCTTTTTGGTGGTGGGGCAGCAAAGTTAATGCTAACCGATCCAGAAGATATGACGCACACTGGAATTGAAATCGAAGCACGGCTGCCAGGTCGGCGTATGCAAGGTTTATCACTGCTCTCGGGCGGCGAGCGCAGCCTGACAGCCACGGCCTTGGTTTTTGCACTGCTAAAATTCTCTCCAACACCATTCTGTGTCCTGGATGAAGTGGATGCCATGTTGGATGAAGCCAACGTGGGGCGTTTTCGTGAGCAGCTTCGTGAGATCAGTGAGAATACCCAAGTCATTATTGTTACCCACAACCGAAACACAGTGCAAGTAGCGGATGTGATCTACGGCATCACGATGGGGCGTGATTCAGCTAGCCAGGTGATCAGCCTCAAGCTCGATGAAGTCAGCAAAATCGTCTAGGATTCCATCGAAAGGGATTATGCAGTATGCATAAAGGTGTATGAGACACTAAACGATTTGTCACAGAACTAGACTCCGCGTCAAGCATAGGACTGTTCTCCTGGGCGAATTACCTGTCCATTACATTTTTGGGTAAAAAATAAGGGTGCCGTGGAATTTTTACCGGCACCCTGTATATATTTATGGTCGGGTTCAGTATTTTTCGGGTACGAAGGTTTGGTCACTAAAGGGTGGGCGGACATAGCCGATATCGTCTTGGCGTGGAGGCAGTACGATTGGATCAGGCGTTAGGTCTTCGTATGGAATCAGGGTAAGCAGGTGGCTGATACAGTTCAGTCGAGCACTTTTCTTGACATCAGAATTTACAACATACCAGGGGGCTTGCTTGATGTCAGTATATTTGAACATCTCGTCTTTGGCGCGCGAATACTCGATCCAACGGGCGCGCGACTCAAGATCCATGGGGCTTAATTTCCAGCGTTTGGTCGGGTCATCCAGGCGGGCTTGGAAGCGGCGTTCCTGCTCCTCATCGCTAACTGAGAACCAGTACTTGATCAGAATCATCCCAGAACGCACCAACATACGTTCGAATTCAGGGCAGGAACGCAGGAAATCTCGGTACTCTTCCTCGGTACAGAATCCCATCACGCGTTCGACACCAGCCCGGTTATACCAGGAGCGGTCAAATAACACGATTTCACCTGCGGCGGGTAGATGTGCAGTATAGCGTTGGAAATACCACTGCGTTTTCTCGCGTTCTGTTGGTGCTGGCAGGGCTACGACGCGGGCGATACGCGGGCTAAGGCATTCGGTAATACGCTTGATCGCTCCCCCTTTTCCAGCCGCATCGCGTCCTTCAAAGATGATTACAACTTTTAACCCTCTGTCCTTGACCCATTCTTGCAGCTTCACCAACTCGATCTGCAGCCTAGCTAATTCTGAAAAGTAGATCTTATCCTTGATCTTCTTTCTGTGCTGGTCTGGGACGATATTCGCCTGGAAGGATCCTGCGGCCGGGTGGTTGTTTACCGGATTGACATTATTACCGGCATAATTTTCTGGGGCATTTCCCTTCTGGTTGGTTTTCTTCTTCGCCATGAATACCTCCGCAGTAGCCAGACAGGTGAGAACAAATTTCTATACTTGTATTATAGGTCTGATAAGCAATCTGTCAACTTTGAGGTCGCATTTGTCTCTTTATTATGATTTCTTACGTCGATTCATCATCAGGAATATCGCTGCCTCCAACGCTGCAGTGCATCAGCTCTTCTCGTATTCACTTACCTACAAGGAGCTGACTGGTAATCCACCAGCAGAGTTCCAAAGCGCTACCAGGGTGCATCAACCTCCCGTGGCTGCCCGCTACCCGTGTTCTCAACTGTATCCTTGTCCAGTGCGAGGTCTAATATAGCAGCCAAGCAGAGCGTGGCTGAAGCCTGTTGGATTCTCAGCAGTTAGTAACTGGCCATGCATTAATACGTTCCAATGTAAGACCAGCCTGTCGGTGAATGTGTTGAGTGTCACCACAGTGCTCATCGATGGCCGATAAGGCCAGTTGGGATGATCAGGAATGGGGAATGTTGCTCTTAATCAGTGGGTGCAGTCACTCTTTTGTTGTTGTTTGAAATTGATTACCACAAACGGCGGTCAGAGGTTGGTTCCAGGAGATCGATGATCTCTATCCGGTTGGTACCTCCCGTATCCGCTGTCGTATGTCCAGTGGTCATAACTATAAGCCCGGCATTCATTCCGTAATGGTGAAGTAAGTTGCGCACATAGGCTTCCCAGCTATGCGGTCTTTCAGTTTCGTAGACCTGGTGTACCCCGTACGAGAACTGCAGGTTTTGGCAAGTAGCCTCATTTGGACTTACGGCTACAATCCATGCTTTGGGCCGGAAGCGGCATACCTTGCGGGCAGTATTTCCACTCAAGGTTGGTGTCACGACCACAATCGGTTTTACAGCTGCGACAGTCTTGTAAATGCTGAGTGAGATGAGATCCGCCTTGCTGATGTCGCCGCGTTCGTGTGCTTGCTCAAGCATGTGTGGAACATCATGTGGGTGTTCATAATCTTCCATGACCTGGGCGATCCGTGTCATCACCGCTATCGATTCGATTGGAAACTGTCCCATGGCGGTCTCGCCAGACAGCATCACGCAGTCGGTCCCATCCAAGATGGCATTGGCAACATCGGTCACCTCGGCGCGTGTTGGGCGGTTGTGGGCAACCATCGATTCAAGCATGTGGGTCGCCGTGATAACCGGTTTACCGGCTAAGTTTGCCTGGGTTATAAGCTGCTTCTGAACTAGGGCAATCTCTTCGATCGGTATCTCAACCCCCAGGTCACCGCGTGCGACCATGATACCATCAGCTTCGTCCAGGATTGATTCCAATCGATCGACGGCACAGCCACGCTCAATTTTTGCAATCAGGAATGGGTAGTAGCCCAGCTCTGCGGCGGCTTTACGTACTGCCTGGAGATCTTCTGGGCGCTGAACAAAGGATTGGCTGATGGCATCCAATCTTTGTTCGGCAGCGAAACGTAAAAAGACATGATCTTGGGGAGTGAAGGCTTCAATCCCCAGGTCAATTCCCGGGAAATTGACGCCTTTTTGAGAGAGCAGCTCACCCCCGACCTGCACCCGGCAGTCCACCTGTTCCTGCTGAACGTTCTCGACTAGCAGCTGGATAAAGCCATCGTTCACAAATATCCGATCACCTGGGTTGACGGCGCGCGGCAGATCAGGGAAACTCAGCGATGCTCCGTTCTCATCCCCGATGCGTTCAGTTGTGTATAAGCTGAAAATCTGGTCGCGCACTAATGTGATTGGTTCGTTTGCCAGCTGTCCGATACGCATCTTGGGCCCAGGTAAGTCACCCATGATCGCCAGTCGCCGACCCATATCTGCAGCAGCCTCACGCAAGGCATTCACAGTAGTGAGATGGGTGGCGATATCTCCGTGGGCAAAGTTCAGCCGGGCAACATTCATACCTGCTTCTAGCATGGCACGTATCACGCCGGGCAACTGTGAAGCAGGACCAATCGTACAGACGATTTTTGTCTTGGTTTTTGGGAGCATTAGATTTGACAAGCCTGGACCTCAGGAGAAGTGAGATATGGTCTCCTGACTTCATCCCGAGTGAAGGATCTCCGGTGGGTTATGCGTTACCCCTCCGCACCGCAATTATTTTTTCTTCTTCTTTTTCTTCTTCTTTTTCTTCTTCCCTTTGTCCCGCTTACCTTTGGTGTCTTTCTGCTGCTTTTTTTTCTTTTTCTTCTTCTTTGCTTTCTCTTTAGTTGAGGTTGCTAATTCTTCTACAACCAAATCTATGTTTGGAGCTGCTGGTGCTGTTTCAGTATTCGGTGCAGCAACTCCAGCACCATTCATATTACGGACCTGCTCTGGAAAAATATCTAAGCTCTTTGACCAAAATTTTTTTAACCAGTATTTCGCCTGCCCTGGTGTGAGACCAGATTTCTCAGCCGCTTTTTTCTGGGACATTCCGCTGTCAACGGCCAATATACATAAAGCCCGTTGGCTGTGTGGGGCTTTTGCAGTTACAGCGATGCGTTCGAGCACGGTGCGTTCTTCTTTTGTGATCATCGAGTTAGGGGAAGGGCTGACGGTCATCAGATGCTCCTGTTGGGGGATAACAGAAAGGTTTAATCCATGTCTTTATTATATGCCATATTATGTGATTCCGAATTGATTTCTGGATTAATTTCTTCCAGGTGGAGCTCATCGACCACTGGATTATCCATTGGCAAGCCAATATTTGCAGCGGCAGAAGCAATCGCATGCGCTGCAACTGGACCGGATACCATCAACAATATGATTAAGATTAAGGCTTTGCCCCATGCCAACGGTGTTTGTAGCACGGCGGCAACCAGCAGTAGGACGACCCCATATACGCCAACTTTCCCGGTGGCATGCAGCCTTGTATAGACGTCCGGGAGACGGACGTAGCCAATCAATCCGATGATCGAAAATGCAGTTCCGATTAGTATTGCAAGCATGGCAGCAATTTCCAGTACGATAGTCATTACGACCCCTTTGTTCTCAAAACATTTTTTCCGTGGTGATATATTTAGACAATGCAACCGTGCTGATGAATCCCAGTGCAGCCAGCACCAATGCGATATCGATATAGATGCTGTCTCCTGAGATAATAGCAATGATCACGGTCACTGCCAAAAACAGTGTACTGCTTAGATCGACCGCAATCAGGCGATCGATCACATTTTCTCCACGCCAGACTCGCCATACGGCTACCGCAACCAAGACGATATGGATGATTAGGGTAATATACGGTAAAGTCTGGAGTACATCATACATGCTCATATTCAGTTCCCTCATCGGGGGAATTGGTTTACGAATCTGGGAAGATTTTATCCAGCATATCTTTCCGCATAGTTCGGACTGCATGCAGCGATTCTGCTGAGTGGGTTACATCCAAGAAATGCGTGAAGTCTACACAATCAGGCGTCATTTCAACCACCAGTTCTCCAGGAGCGAGGGTGATCGCATGCGCATCCAGAGCGGCGTTAATCTCTGATTTATGTCCCATCTCGAAAGCGATAATACCTGGCTTGATGGATAGTTCTGGGTTGACTAGGATTCGAGCTACTTGAACACCGCTCTTGATCAGGTCAAGTATCAAAATTATTGTGTACCGTAGAAGTGCCCAAATGGCAGTAGGCAGCTGGCGAAGCTGAAGTCGTTGGGGTGGGATAGGGATCATGAATGACACACCCACTGCGATAATGACTCCTGCAAGTATATTGGCTGGTTGTAGGTTTGCGGTTAGTCCAAGATAGAATAAACTCAACATGACGATAGCCCGGATTCGTGACATGTTCACTCTCCCATGACTGCACTGATGTATGCGTTTGGTTCCAAGAGCCAGTTGGAGGCATTGATTCCAGCTGAGATGATGGGGTCTGCATAGATCCCAAACAAAATAATAAGGCTTATCAGCAGTATTGGAGCAAACAGACTGTCTCCGATTGCTGGCGCGCTTTCAGCATGATCTGATTTTTGCCACCATATCCGCATCAGTGCCTGCATTGTATAGATTAAAGTCAGGATACTAGCAATACCCAATAGGAGTAAACTCCAGTATTTTTCAGCCGCGATCCCACTACTGAACAGCAGCATTTTGCTGATAAAGCCATTCAGCGGGGGGATACCGGCTAATGCCAACGAGGCGGTGAAGAAGAGTATGCCCGCGAGGGGTAACGATCTTCCCATCCCAGTTAGCCGGGTAAAAACACTCGAATTTTGGCTTGTACGACTAGTCACAAATCCTGCCAGCATGATCAGTGCGGCTTTGATTAGACTGTGGTTGAATGCGAATACAATCGCAGCAGTCAGGGAGCCTGCAGTTCCCCACGCAATTGCAATAACAATAAATCCTATTTGTGCCATTGATGAGTATGCAAGCATCCGCTTAAGATCGCGGGTACCGATCGCAGCGACTCCACCGTAAATCACTCCTGTCAAACCTAATAGAATCAGCAAAGGTTGGAGATAATCGCCTCCGGCAGGATAATACAGGGTCGAGATTCGAATAATTCCATAAACCCCTAGCTTACTCACCACTGCTGCGAGTACAGCTGCAACGGAGGTTGTTGTGGTCATATACAAATCAGGTTGCCAGAAATGAAAGGGGAAGATAGCACCTTTTATCAGAAATGCTACCAAAAGCAGTGCTAGCGCGGGTAGGAGCAGCAGTTGCGGACCTTGAAATGAGATTCGCTGCGCCAAGTTGGCCATATTCAACGTTCCGTATGAGGCGTACAAGCTGCCGATTCCTAAGAGCATGAAAGTCGACGCAAGCAAGCTGATATAGAAGTACTTGTAGGCTGCTTCAGTACCGTAGGCGTTATCCGATAGGGCGGCAAGCATCGTCCCAGATATAACCAGCAGTTCGGCGAATACGAATAAGTTAAATATATCACCAGTAAGGAATGTGCCAGTTAACCCGGTTATCAGCGTGAGAAATAGGGTGTAGAAAGATGGATAGTTTATGACAGCTGCGCGGCTACCCAGAGCATAGATAAGTGCGATCACCGTAACCGTTTGCGCCATCAGAATGAATATCCCAGATAGCGGATCAAGGATAAGCGTGATACCAAATGGTGCTGGCCAGCCGCCTGCATTAAATGTCAGTGCTCGACCAGTAAGAAGAACGATCCGGTACAGCCATCCACTGCAAAAGAGCGATGCGAGCATGAAAAGCAGTGCAACGATTCCTCGTAGGCGCGATTGCTTTCGTAGGAGCAGGATGATCAATGCACCGGCAAGCGGTAGCAGAATTGGTAGTGCGACGGTGTCCATAAAAGCGGTAGCAGTCCTTTTAGTGTTTCAGATGGCTTACTTCGTCCATATCGCTGGTATGGTAACGGCCTGAGATGATGTAGAGCATGGAAAGCACAAATGCCGTTCCCCCCATACTGATAACAATTGCGGTCAAGATCAACGCCTGTGGGAAGGCGTCACTGCGGATACCGGTTTCTGTCGTATACGGCGGTACCAAGCCATTGTAGGCGCCAGATGCGAGCAGAAATAAATTAACCGCATTGCCTAGCAAGATTAATCCGATGACTGATCGTATCAAGTTGCGTCGCAAGATCTGGTAGATAGCGACCGCGAAGAGTGTTCCGACTGCAATTGCGTTTATGATCTCCATGTATGATCCCTAATAGTTCTTCATTTCTGAATTTCGTTATCTCTTTAGGTTTATGGGCCACCGCTGAAATCTGCGTGATCGGGATGTCCCAGCCTGTCTAAAATGTAGCTGGCACTGCCTAAAACGCTCAAACAGATGGCTAGCTCGATGAGAAAGGAAGAGCTGATATGAAATCCACGTGGTAGGGGTAATTTGATAATCGTTTCAATATCGTAGTTTCCGAATAAGCTGCCAGTGCCCCACCATGTGAGCGTTCCAATTAGGAGTGCGAGCAGGATGCCAGAGCCAATTAACACATGAGGCTTCAACCAGGGCAAGCGTCTGCGAGTATCTTCATAACCGAACACGACATACCATAAACCAATCGCAAGGCTAATGATTACACCGGCTGTAAAACCGTCTCCCGGGTTATCATGTCCATACATTAAATGGGTTGCTGCTAATACTATAGCCAGCGGTAAGGTAACGAATGCTGGAACGCGGATGAATGCTGATGATCGTGAATGCAGGTGCACTATTGCGGATTCGGGATCTATTTGAAAATCCGCAGGTGGTTGCAGGTCTGGATGAGTTCGCCAGTATTCCCGCCGGGCAAAGCGTAACAATGTGTAGATCCCTAGACCGGCCATGCTGAATACTGTAATCTCAATTACTGTATCAAGTTCCCGGAAATCGACAACGATCGCGCCAACGATATCAGTAGCGCCTGTTAGAATCTTGGCGTATTCTTCGTAATAGGGTGTGACAACGCTAATGTGGGGGCGAGATGTCAGCATGATCAGAGTTAATCCAGCAACAGTTATACCGGTCGCCGTGCTGATGATAGCATCCTGAATGTTGGAACGATGGATCAGGCGCGAGGTTTCTCCAATCGTTTGTGCTTGGCGTCGCTTTGCGCGTGGGATGCGTGCCAAAGCCAGCACTAAAATGACCACCGCGAGGATATCCACCACAATCTGCACTAAAGCGACATCTGGAGCAGGCTCGAGAATAAATAACATTGCCATGCTCAGGCCGGCAGCACTCATAGCCAGGATGGCAAAGAAATCGCGGCGAATGAACACGGT
>JBFENN010000021.1:0-29597 GCA_041551115.1 Anaerolineales bacterium | reverse complement strand
CCTTGGCCGATCACGGATCGCTTGACCGATGAAAAGTGGCGGACAATGCTTGATGACGGCAGCGCTCCACTGGTGCCGGAATGGACAGACAGCTTCTTGGTAGGTCAGAGCGAATACGATGAGCTCAACCGCGGCGTCGTCCAATACCAGAATTCCCTGACGGGTGCTTACTGGTTCCAGGATGCTGAGAATTTGTCCGGCGCAGGCAGTACAATCGAAGAGATCAAAGCACAAATCCGCAGCTGGCTGGTTGAAAAGCGCTACCTAAGTCACCAACTGCTTGGGTCGAGCTTTCGTTCTTTCGACCTGCAGTCCCCCGATAAGGCAGTCGTGACCGTTACTGAGACCTGGCAGGACAGCCTGCATCCTTACACCGGTGACTACCCCAACTACGATGAGCCTGCTGAAGCTCAGCGCGGTCCCTATACGCTCAGCGCCACCTACACCCTTGAACGAGTAGATTTAGGCTATGGGCCGCTCTGGCAGGTGACACAGGTAGTCTATGCGGAACCACCGCCTGATTTTTAGGATAAGCGTGTTTTCACGGCTCTGCCTCATCGGCTCTCTCCTGATCTACGCCTTACCATCACAAGCTAGCAGGGCTGATCAAGTTGACTATCCCTGGGTATACCTGCGTGATGGCGAGCTTCCAGCGCTCTCAGCGCAGCTGGTAGAGGTCATCGCCGTGGGGGATGTGATGCCTGGGCGTGGGCTGGTTGGAAAACAAGGGATTTTCGACCATGTAGCTGTAGAGCTAAACCGTGCTGACCTCGTAATCGGCAACTTGGAAGGTGTGATGACAGTCGATCCACTGGTGATGACCACACCAGCTCTGATCATCCCCCCTGAAGCTGCCTACACGCTGGCTGACGCGGGCTTCGATCTGCTCGGTCTAGCCAACAATCACAGCCAAGACCGCGGCCCATATGGCTTGTTTAAGACGGCTGGCACCCTGCGGGAAGCAGGTATCCAGACCATAATAAACCCCAGCCCACTCATCCGTGAAATCCAGGGACTAAAGATCGCCTTCCTGACCTGGAATGAGATCACCCCTGCTGATTCGTTCCACACCGAAGAAGCCGGGTTGCTCCAAGCAATACGCACTGTCCGCCGGCGCGTGGATGTCGTGATCGTCATGGTACATTGGGGCCGGGAATACGAACGTCATCCGTCATTTGCGCAGCGCAGGCTTGCCAAGCAGCTTTTGCAGGCTGGTGCTGATGTAATTCTGGGAACCCACTCCCACGTAGTCCAGGATTTAGCAATCGTAAAACCGGAAAATCGACCGAAACTGGTTGCCTACAGCCTGGGCAACTTCGTCTTTGATCAAGGTTGGGACGACACCGCTCAGGGGTTGGCACTACGCCTGTTCTTCGACCGCCAGGGACTGCGCGCTGCGCAAGCCTTGCCCCTTTGGACAACACCTCGCCCACGCTGGATGGCACCTGAGCAGGCTTCTGCCCTGCTGGACCGCATCCTCTCTGTAAAGCGAACCGGTTTTACCTGCAATTCCCAAGGCTGTCGCGTGACCGATATGCCGCAGGAGCATCGCTCAGGGCTCTTCTTCTCCGGCTGGGTCGACATGACTGGCAACGGCACCGCAGAGCTCATCCGCCGCCAAGCCCAATCGGTGACTATTTTCCAGGATGGAGAAGCCGTCTGGCGCAGTCCACCCGATTGGCATGTTCTTGACTTGGCGACTGGCGATCCAAATAACGACGGACGCAATGAGCTGCTGCTGGCGATTGAAAAGTTGGACAGCAATGGGAAGTCGACCAGCCATCCTTTTATCTTGGGGTATCGCAGCGGCGTCTATCGCCTGCTATGGGGCGGCTCACCCGTTAGTGATCCGATCTATGAGGTTGAACTGGGCGATGTGAACGGCGATGGTGTGCAAGAGTTGCTGGCGATAGAATCACCATTAAACTCACCGACCGAGCCGAGTAGGCAGCGCTACGTCACGATCTGGGGCTGGCACGGTTGGGGCTTCAGCCTGATTTGGCGCAGTCCGCCAGGGTCGTACCAGGACTTAGCGTTATCTTCCCCCGGGAAGGGAATGCCTTTGGCAATCAGTGTTGGGCAGCGAGCTTATATGGAGCAGTGACATTCTTACCGGGAATCACCTCATGGAAATCACTTTTCGAGTGACATGGTGCTATTACGCGAGTGTAAGAACTGGAAGGATCAAGCCTGACAATATTGCTTCATTACTCATTTGCTAGAAGAATCAGTCAATCAGATCCCGGATAGGAAATCACCTGATTGAGAAGCAAAACGCAGCGCGATCAAAAGCGGCATAAATAGAAATCCAAATTCCAGCATATCTTACTTCTTTTATATACAGCTAAAAGGGCTCATCGCAGCAATTGAGAATCTATAGCCAATACTTCCGTACTTAGTGACACGAATAGTGCCCCAAAAGATGGCGATATCAGGATATCCAAAGGACTTTCACAACAGCGCCAGTAAAGGAGGCATAATGTGATTCCCTGCCGCCCGCTACAAATTCTGGATCAGCTTAAAGTAACTAGCCCCGTTTAAGGCAATGATCTTGACCACGTCCAGCGTCTTCCTCTTAACCAGTATCAGCCTAGCCAATGCAATTACCACTTCTGTGCCGCCGATGGTGATACCTACGTACGCGCAGTTCAAGCCGAGTGCGTAGTTGAATCCGTTGCCAACCACTGCCGCTTGTATATCCCATTTTGTAATGCTCCAACCTAGCTGGTAAGCGACCAGTTTTTGGATCCCAAAACGCAGTAATTCTATGGTGTTGTCTTATCATCAACGTAAGCAAATATACCACCATAACCAGCCTTGATGGCTCCATCCTTGGTTAGCGTGAATTCAGGATATTGGGGGTATTCGTCACCAAATATCTCGATAATAATCGTTTCTCCCCCCAAATCTTCATTGATTACTTGGTAATTGAAATAAGTGGCTTCTCCATTGATATACGCAACGAAATTCCCAGTTTTTTTTTTGGATCAATCGCACCAAAATAGTGATGCACCTTATATTCGTTGATCCAATGACCAATCAAGCGGCTGGACGGAGTTGATAAATCTCGTCCAGCGCAGTTTGTCAACACGATCATCAAGCAGATAGCTACAAGCAAAGCTCCACTCAATCGCTTTCTATTGTTGGTCAGTGTAAAAACTGGCATGTTGACTTCCAATATGGCAATGTATACCTTTAGTATAGGATTATTGACCCCACCTATTCTACCTGGTTTGCTGCCAAGCATATAATGAGAGGACCATGTTCCTACCCTGCCAAGATCAGATTACCTGGTTTTTGATAAACATGGTCGCTCCCTGGTTATACTCCCTGAAAATTCATGGAACTCATCTATCCAAAAGATTGGTGTTTTCATTCTCATGGTAGGGTATTTCCATTGGATTTGCCTATTCTCGGATATGCATCCCATCCTGCTTCCGATCGGAAAGTCTGGTCGGTAACGGAGCACCAGGTATGACGAGAGAACTGTAGCATGACTAGTCCGGAAATACCTCCCACGGTCTATCTTCTACTTGCTTTTATGCTGCTCATCGTGGCTTATGTAGTGTTCAGGCGGATTCTTATTCGAGATTACCTGCAGAGAGGTCACCTAACGCTCTTATCTTCTTCACGCCAGCCGCTCGTATTCGTTGGGCTCATGGGTAGCCCATACCTGTTCAATCCATCTGTATGGCTTGGTTTTGGAGGCTTACTGGACCAGGCGGTTCCCATCTGCGACGATTAGGATTTGTACCCGTTCTTCTAGGATTGATCATCGCCTTTGGGACTATGGCGTGATTTGGTTTTCGACGGGCATTTGGCTTTGAAGTGGGTGGATTGATACGAACCGAGCTGTATCGTATCCCAAGGAACCCCCAGATTCTGGGCGGTTACCTATTCGTCATTGAAACCGCTGTTCAGAGACCTTCATGGTATGCCCCCGGTTGGATCATCATATCTGGGATCATTGGCCATTAGATGATTACCGCTGAAGAGGGACACCTGCGAGCGAGACTCAGGGAAGAGTACACACTCTATTGTGAACAAACGCCCAGGTATCTGTTGAATATTGGTAATAACCACCAGGGGCTTGGTCAAACTTCAAATGAATAAATGTCCACAAGCTGACTCGCTGGTCGCTTTACGACGTTGCTGTTGAGTACTCGCAGCGAGCACATGATCGATCTTATTGTCTTAGTGAAAGGACTGATGCTGTCCTCGAAAATCTCCACTTCCTGACTTCCATTTCAGATCCGGGGCATGTGAACTCAACCAGTACGCTCCTGATTGGGTTCGTCTCTGGCTCTGTAATGCTAGAGGTTGAACACATCGCCGACTTGGTCTATAATTGCCTGCAGCCCAAAAATACGATGAGAGAATTTATGCATCCTGAGCTTGATTTTGATAAGATAGTTTCCCATTTTAAGTTTAAGGGTGAGTTTATTCGAGCAGAACAAATTGAATCTGGGCACATCAACGACACCTGCATTGCCTATTTCCGCCAGGTAGATGGCACGACGCTCCGCTATATCTTGCAGCGTATCAATCACTTTGTCTTCAAGAAACCCGAGCAGGTGATGGCAAATATCTTGGCGATCACCACACATTTACATGAGAAAACGATAGTAGAAGGGGGCGATCCTTATCGCGAGACATTGACTTTAATCCCAGCCTGCAATGGTTCAATGTACCACCGCACAGATCGTGGCGATTATTGGCGTGCATATATTTTCATCGATAATGCGCTCACCTACCAGATTCCGCAGAGTCCGCAACACGTTTATAACGCTGCTCGTGCATATGGCCGCTTCCAACAATCGCTGGGCGATTTCCCAGTAGAGCAATTACATGAGACGATTCCTGATTTTCACAATTCATCGCTGCGTTATAAGACATTTATTCATGTGCTTGAAAATGATGAACACAACCGAGCCATGGGTGTAAAAAATGAGATTGAGTTCGTCCTCCAGCGCGCAGACGATATGCCGGTTTTGGTTGATTTGGTAGAGACAGGCAAATTACCGGTTCGAGTCACCCACAACGACACGAAATTCAATAACGTTATGATCGATGACGAAACCGGGGAGGGAATCTGTGTAATCGATTTGGATACCGTTATGCCAGGGTCACTCTTGTACGATTATGGTGATGCAATCCGCTCCATAACGAACACTGCCGAAGAGGATGAAAGGGACTTATCTATGGTCCATTTCAGCCTTGAAACCTTTGAGAGATACACGCAAGGCTATTTGGATGCTACCCGCGATACTCTTGAACCAATGGAAATCGAAAATTTAGCTTTTTCTGCACGGTTAATGACACTGGAATGTGGTATGCGTTTCCTTACTGACTACATTAATGGAGATATTTACTTCCGCACGAAACATGAGAACCATAACGTTGACCGCTGTCGAACGCAATTCAAGTTGGTAAAGGAAATGGAAAAGTACGTCGAAAACATGTCGCAGATTATCGAGAGTTATTTATAGTTGGTTTGCTGCCGGTCAAATAGTTTCCCGCTACATTTCATCGCTAAGCAATAACCTAGCGAAATACCTAAGGTGTCAACATCGAAATATCCCTAGGGTTTCGAATACCCCAGGGATAGCTTGTCTACTAAATTTTTAAGATTTCTTACGGGGTTGTTCGACCGGGACCAAGCAGTGGGCATAGCAAGAATGTGTCGTTTCCATCCATGAAGCCATTCCCATCGTCTATCCACCAACGTCCACCCACATAGCCTTGATCGCCGGGGCCAAATTCGGTCACTCCATTATCAAGTTTCTGGAAGCGACCGTGCAGCGGCAAGCTTTTCGCACTTACAAAGGTGTCGTAATATAACCCCTGGCTGCTGACGTATACTACTCCCAGTTCACCATCACCACGATTAGCAGATGCCGGGATAACTGCCAGTATAGTAAGCGTTGCAACGATAAAAAGTACAACAATGCGCTGTTTCATTTTTCTCTCCATTTCTAATAAGTTGGAAACCGATGGTTGTACATATACATACTTTCTTCCAATAAGCACCTCCAATTCTTTCTCAATAATAGATACAGTTTATCGAGTAGAGTTTATGAAACCCTAACAGATTGATTACGAAACCATTACAGATCAAATATCTAACGGAACCAATGCCCTGTGGGTGATTTTTTCTATGGGTAGAATTTATTCGATGTAAATATTGAAGGGATTTGGTTCAAAACCTCTCGGAAATGTATAATAGGTTATAAATAGAAGGGGTACTCGATAGGTGACCGATATCCAAGTAACAATAGCAAAAACCGAGCAATTTAAGTGGCCCATATCTGTTAGCAGAGCAATCAAGGCTCCCGCAGAAAAGGTATGGCGAGCAATATCAAGACCGGTAAATCTGGAAGATTGCCATCCTTTCTGCGAAAAAACCCGGTTGCCGGATGGCCCGGGGTTGGTTCACGAGATCAGGTCCATTACTACAGCGGTTGGGTTATGCAGCGGGATTTCGTTGGCTGGATCGATGGATCCGGTAATGATCTAACCATTGGCAGGGAAGGGGGAAGAAAGTCCTTTGTTTCGTGGCGGATTACTGAAGGACCAGAAAAGCTAAGTACGCTGAGTATTACGATCTACCCGTACGTCCTGCAAACTATACCGGCAGCTCTCCGGTGGATACCGCATCACGTATTTCTTCAACCATCTTTGCGAAATTATCTTGAGGTAGTCGTAAAAGGGTTTGAGTGGTTTATCACCACGGGAAAACCAGTCCAAAAGAACCAATTTGGAAAACACAACTGGTTCTCTCCTTAAGTTCCTGTTCATAATTTCCAAATGCTTATCTGGTAGATCTACACGCGCGACTGACCTTATAATTATTCTAGAATCCCATTGCTGAGGTGAAATATGTCGGCTATGAATGAAATCTTGGGTGTCATCATGGGGGGTGGGCGTGGCCAGCGGCTGTACCCACTCACACGCGACCGTTCAAAACCGGCCGTGCCAATAGCCGGCAAATATCGCTTGATCGATATCCCAATCAGCAACTGCATCAACTCGGGAATCAACCGCATCGCCATCCTGACCCAATTCAACTCAGTCTCGCTCCACCGTCACATCGCCGGCACCTATGTATTTGATCCATTCCACCGCGGCTGGGTACAGATTCTAGCTGCCGAACAGACACCCGGTTCTGATGCTTGGTACCAGGGAACCGCAGATGCCGTCCGCAAACAGCTCCTGGAAATCCAAACCACCGGCGCACCCTACGTGCTCATCCTGGCTGGCGACCACCTGTATCGCATGGATTATGAAGACATGGCGAATTTTCACTGGCAGCAGGACGCCGATATCACTGTCGCTGTCCAGCCTGTTCCTCGCGAACAGGCATTCCGGTATGGCTTGCTCAAACGTGACGATACAGGGCGTATTCTCGATTTTGTCGAGAAACCCCAGACTGCAGCTGAGCAGATAACGTTTGTCTGCCGATCTGATCCAGAACGCCCCTTCCTCGGTTCGATGGGAATCTATCTGTTCAAAACCCAGGTGTTGGTGGATATGCTCACAAGCACAACCGATGATGATTTTGGCGGCGAAGTAATCCCTCGCGCCATCAACTCCCATAAGGTAGTCGGATTTGACTTTGATGACTACTGGGAAGATATTGGGACCATCCGCTCGTTTTACGAGGTCAATCTCAGTCTCACCCGTCATGACGCGCCCTTCAACCTTCAAGACCCCTACCACCCCCTCTATACCCGGCCGCGCTTCCTGCCAGGGGCGAATATCCAAGGCGCTTCACTGGATAGAGTCCTTGTGGCTGATGGTTGCCGGATTGGCAAAGCCAAAATCAAAGACTGTGTAATCGGTCTGCGCTCCTTGGTTGGTGATGATGTTTTTATGTGTGATACGGTCTTGATGGGTGCTGATTATTACGACCCGCCTGGTCAGCATCCTGGCGGGACCCCGCTGGGCGTTGGCGAGGGCTGTCACATCGAAGGCGCAATCATTGACAAAAATGCCCGTCTAGGTCCTGGCGTACGCATCCTGCCTTTCCAACCCGGCACAGAGATCGACGGGGCGGACTGGATTGTGCGCGATGGGATCGTCGTCATCCCTAAGAACACCACCATGCCAGCCGGTATGGTAATCAAGCCTGAATAATAAATATAGGCAAAATCCTTCAAAGCCCAGATTTCCTGCTCTGCTAATTGCCGCCCTTCATGAGATAAATGGATCGGTATCGATTAAGTTTTTTTGGCTACAGGAGCAGCGGGGATCTGCGTGTCACTAGCTATATGTGCTCCCTATCGGTTCCTGAGGGATAAGAAAACATTACGACCGCGAGCGGCAAAATGATGATATTGCCGATGACACCAGGTGCTGTGGCCGTTGTTTTGATTGGTTTCAATACACCAAAAACGATTCGCATCCCATACTCAACAATAATCAGCAGGTTCATGAAAGGAATCATGGCTTGATATCGCCAAAGCACTACGATGTAGATATTACCGATAAAAAGTTATGATAATCCCCACATTGCAAAGAACAGGACAACTGTTGATACGTCCTGCGTTGTGAAACTTTCGAAAGGGATGGTTGCGATGCTTTGTGCACCGCCATCCGGGGCAAACATATGAATCAGAGACCGCACAATAGTCACCGTTTTAATTTCGATAAATCCCCACTTAGCGATCGAACTGACTTGGTAATTATTGTTCAGTTGTTTTGGAAATATACATTCAAGCAATTAGTTTGCCACTCTTCGTTTGCTGCTCTGATAAATGAAATGATTGTGATATAGGATTTATCATCGTGCTCTTGGGACGTTATCGAAACAACAACGGAATAGCTATCACCAAAAATAATCCCCAAACGAGATAGGCATTCGTCGCCTGGCTGAAGACGGCTTGCAAGGACTCAATCCACTGTTTATGACCATCTTTAAATTGCTTGAAAATCAACCAGCACAGGATGACAATGTTGATGCTGTTCCAGCCGATGATAGTTAACCGGTTGATTGTCAGCTCGGCTTCAATTGTACGGTAAACCGTGGCGGAGAGAGCATAGATACTGACCAATACCGCTAGGATGGCTACCGTGATAATGCCTGTTCTCAGCCACTTCTGAAGTTGATTAGAGAGGTCATCTCCCCGAATTGGAGTAGCCCCCAGCAGCAGCCCCATGATGGCAAACAGCATCAGGTTGTAGACGATCAATACATCCCTGTTCACAAAGGGCTCCATGAAATTGAAAGGGATCACGAAAACATAGATCACCAGCACACCCAGAGTCAGCGGAAGCAGCAAGCGCATCATCGTGGCGATGAACTTGCTTAATCCCTGGTCAAAATCCTGTTCCGATGGAGCTGCCGTCGGGTCATAAACACTGGCAACTGCCATAACAGGCAGCAACCCAAATCCACCGACCGCGATTAGCCGCAGCCAAATGTCGGGGATTTCAATACTTAATGCTGCGAACATACCAATGGTAATACCCCCAAGGACCACCCCCGCGATCAGGTATAAACCGGCGGTGATCATCACTTCGATGGACTTGATCATGAATGCAAAGCGGTCTTCCCGGCTGGATTTGAGGCCGAGCACCGATATCCCCAATGCAATCCAGGATAACAATGGTAGGTGGATGGCTGCCAGATCGAGATAGTGGTTGATTTTCCAGGATACCTCTAACCCAGGTGCGAGCAGCATGGCATAAGCGGTCAGAGTGAATAATCCCAGACCCAATGCAATCGCACAGACCAGGTTTCGCTTTGCGGTGACCATCATGAATATCAGCGCGCTCATCGTCGCGATGGGCGACCACCAAAGCACCAAGTGAGGGAGATGATCAAGATAGATTAGTGTCTCAATATCTGATAGCGCCCAGAAAATCAAGCCCGTCAGTATGCTCAGCGGTATTGCCAAAACCCAGTTTACCGCCCGACGGGGTTTTTTCATGGTTTCGGCTGTCTGCTGCAACCTGTAAAACCAGGCTGTGTAGAGCAAGTTGTCGGGTGTCTCTTGGTAGCAGGTCAGCATGGCTGATTGGAAAGCCTCGATCTGACCTCCTTGCAGAGCATCCTGGTAGAGTTGCTCCAATTTTTGAGGGTCATTTTTTGCGGATTGGATTTCAAGCATGAGATCCATAGCAATCTCCAGTGCTATTGAGCATTTATCTTCGATCTTTGGCGTATCGGTGAGCCTTCTAAATCATAGCAGTAATGGATATGGAATGCAATCATTCAGCAAATTAATAAGCAGGAAAACACGATGAGGTTAAAATCACTTTTTGGAGACTATGATTGCCATACCTACCAACAATTACAGCGAGCGTCTTCATCGGAATCGTATATATGGAGAAAACTCTTAAATCGGGCTTACAATTCTACCCGTTTAGTGAGAAATTGATTTGTTGGCATGCTCGATTTGGAAACAAAAGCCTCGGGTTTATAGTGATGGTTAGAATTTCTCGGGCGAGGATAGCGCTATTGCCAATTCATGCTCCATGCAGCGGTTTAAATGAGTGCCCCTACGTATATGCGTAGGGGCGTGAATTGTCCAATCAACTTTAATAGCGTTTATTTTTATTGGCGTGTGCATATTTGGGCGCTTAGCAGAGATAAACAGATCGCCTGCCTCGTGCCCTAGTTCCTGCGGTGTGCGAATTATCCTTTAACGGCGCCTGTTGTTAGGCCTCCTACAATCTGGTCTTGTAATGCAAGGTAAATAATCATGATCGGAAGCCCGCCAATTAATACACCCGCCGCAAATAATCCCCAGCGCTGATTAATTTGTGCACCTGCAAAGACCTGCAAACCGACCATCAAGGTGTACTGTTCGTTGCTCTTGAGCAGCACCCGTGCCAGGACAAACTCACTGTATGTACCGATGTAGTTGATTATAGCGATAACGATTAAGATCGGCCGCAGCAGCGGTATGATCAACCGGGTAAAGATCTGCCAGTCCGTAGCCCCTTCCACCATCGCTGACTCGTCGATATCGCGCGGGATGGTATCGAGGAAACCTTTCATCAGCCAGATATTGATACCCATCGCAGCGCCCAAGTACACTAGGATCAGGCTCGTGTGCGTATTTAAACCCATAAAGGGAAAAATATCACCGATCTGGGAAATCATGAGGAATGTTGCCACCAGTGCCAGCAGCGCGGGGAATACCTGGATGAGCAAGATTCCTTTGAGCATTGTCTGGCGGCCGCGGAAGCGAAAGCGCGAGAACGCATAAGCCGCTACCGTGGTGATGGCGAGCGACAGCACAGATGAGATCGAAGCGATTTTGATCGAGTTCCAGAACCAAGTCCAGTACGGTACTATCTCGAAGAGAGTGCGGTAATTCTCAAAACCAAGGTTTTCCGGAATGAGTGTTTGGGTGGCTAGAGAACCGGTTGGGTTTAAGGAAGCCGAGATGATCCACAGGATCGGGAATATGGAGAAGACGATGAGGAATGTCGCAATGATCAGCCGTATGACGATGCTGACAGTGTGCTGTACCTTGATCGAAGTGCGTAGCTGTTGAAAAGAAGTTGTACTAGACATTTTCGCTGACCTCCTCCCACATACGTGTATAGCGGAACTGGAAGAGCGTGATGGCACCAACGATTAGAAAGATAATGATCGTGATGGCTGCAGCAAACCCATAGTTGACGCCGCGAGTGCCCGTAAAGGCGAGGTTGTACACATAGCTAATCAGGATGTCCGTGTGCCCCGCGGGTGTGGGCGTTCCTGCTATCGGCGGTCCACCCGCGTTGAATATGTATATCAGGTTGAAATTATTGAAGTTAAAGACAAAAGAGGCAACCAACAATGGTCCAACCGCCACCAACAGCAGGGGTAAAGTAATATTCCGAAATTGCTGCCAGGCGTTCGCACCATCCACCTTTGCGGCCGCGTAGTAATCGTCCGAAATGGACTGCAGCGCTCCGCTGCAGATCAGCATGAAGTAGGGATAACTCAACCAGAGATTGATCAGTAGGATGGCGACTTTTGCCCACCACTGGTCGGTGAACCACGGCGGCGCCCAACCAAAGATGGCCTCTAGCGTCCTGGAAATCACCCCTAGCTCGGGGTTCAGCATGCCGCGCCAAATTAAAATAGTCAGCAGAGCGGGGAGGGTGTAAGGAATAATCAATAAGGTGCGGATGACCCGTTTGAGTGGGAAATTCTGCTCGTTAAACATGATCGCAATGGCTAATCCCAGTGAGAAGTTTAGCAGCAAGCTTAAAAAAGCGAAGGCGAAGTTCCAAGCGATGATCCTTACCAAGGGACCACGCAAGGCCGGGCTGGTAAAAAACTCCTTAAAATTGGTAAACCCAATTTGGGCGATGAAACCTGGTCGTAGCTGTTCGCCTGTTGGTGAAGAATAGGTGCCACGGATGTTTTGGTAGACGACCCCAGTCTCTTGGCTGGTCATGGTATCTAATTCCGGATCATAAATATAAAGCGGCATTAGCTCCGCTGCCTCCGACGGGGATCGTACTTGGATGGTTTTGCCCTCCTCACCAAACAGGATTTCGGTAAGGTTTTTATCCGTTGCGGCTACAATCGCGTTCAATCTTTGATAACCTTCGATGGCCTTGGGGATTCCCTTATCATCAAGCTCCCCGATCCCCATTTCTCCTGGCTGCGGTTGGGTGAGCGGCTCACCCATGATTGCTAAGTATCCATTTCCTTCCGGACCCCGTAGCCAGAGGGCATAAACACCTTCTGGAGACTTAAATGCAGTCCACGTGTAAGCTATTCCGCTTTCCGGCAGATATTTCGCTTTCAAAATCTGGTCTACGGCCTGTTCTTTTGTGATGAGATGACCTTCTCCATAGTTCGTAAAAGAGACCCAGATCGTAAACAGGATTGGGTAGATTGTGAATAACCCCATCAGAACTATCCCAACGACCATCCAACGGATCGGGTACGCCGCCTGGCGCAAAAACACAACGTTTACGAAAATCAGAATAATGAGAACAGCAGCTGCCAGAGGATAGTATCCCAACAGAACTAATCTGCTGAGAAACCAAAATGTTGCCGTGTCTAAAACAAGTAGAATCGCCAGGCGCAGTAGGCGCGGCAGAATCACTTTCGAAGCGGGAGCCCGCGTCTTCGAGATTAACTGGGAGGCACTTTCAGGCACGGTTTCACCTCCATACTATGATGCAGTGGTAGAGAAAAAAAAATGAAGGCCGGGGAAATTCCCGGCCTTCATCTAAATCGATATGTTACTCGGTTACAACCTCCACCAGATTGGTTTCTGGATCATAGGTGAAGGTAACAGTACCGTCAGCCGCCAGGCTTAAGGCGTAGTTTGGCCCGTCCAGTGCACCGTCCGAACCGTAGTTCGTAGTCCAGTCACCATCCAAGGCAACTTTATATTCATAGTCACCGGCTGGTAGTTCAACGGTGAGGGTAAACATGCCGTCATCACCTTCTTCCATGGCAGTTGCCGTGCAGGCGGGGTCCCACGCAGCACCACAGCCAGCCTTATCCTGGTAGCTGCCAGGCAGGTTGACCATGCCGACCAAAGCGCCTTTGATTAATGCGCGGATCTGTTCTGCCGCATCTGTCATCGCTTCCTCAGGCGTCTGTTCACCGGTCACCGCTAAAGCGATTCCATTATCCGCTGCACTCCACACAGATCCCATTTCGGGGATGTTCGGCATCGGCATCGCATTAGCACCAGCTTCTCCCATCGCTTTCAGATCAGGATCGTCCGTGGTCGCCAAGACAGACTTGAACGAAGAAGGCCGCAGCCCAGTCTCATAGAGCAGCTGCATTAAATCTTCGGTTGCGACGAATTCCGTCAGGAATGCCTGTGCCAACAGGGTATTTTCACTGAACGGATTGATCATGAAACCCTGTACACCAAGGAACGGCGCGCCGTCATCGGGGAAGAATGGAGCTACAGCATAGGGTACTCCGGAAGCACGTATGCGGTCAAGCGCCCAGGGGCCAGCCATGATGAATGGGATCTTTCCAGTTTCAAACAACGAGTGGGCTGTCTCGTAGTCAAAGGTTTCCGGCATGAGCCCTGTTTTGGCCGCATCGGTCATATAAGTGACCGCAGCGATTTCACCTTCGCTGTCCAGACCAACATCGTCGGGATTCCAGGCGCCGTTCTCATCTACCCCAAAGATGTAGCCGCCAAAGGCTGTCTGGACGGGTAATGCATTGTAAAGCGGTCCAGTAGCAACGGCAAAGGCATAATCAACAGTGCCTTCATCTTTCAGAGCCTGACCAATTTCAAGCACCTCTTCCCAGGTCGTGGGCGGCTCGGGGACCATATCAGTGTTGTAGAAGAATCCAAGGTTCTCAGATGCATACGGTAGGCCATAGAGTTGACCATCCGTATAGGTGAAAGCATCCAGGTTCGACTCAACGAATTCATCACGCTTTTCACCCAGGTCGATCGGGGCAACCAGACCGCTTTCAACCAGCGCTCCAAGCCAGTCGTGGACGCCGATGTAAATGTCGGGGCCTTCCCCGGCTGGTACTGCAATAAGCACTTGGGCGCGGATGTCTTGAACTCTGCCCAGGTCTTCGACAACGAGTTCCACGTTGTAATCATTGAGGAAGTCTTCCGCTAGCCCTTCCAAAATGGGCGTTCGGGTGTCGTCAGCCCAGATTCTCAGGGTCGCTTCTGGTTCCATCACTTCTTCCGTCGGTTCTGGAACCGCAGTGGGCTCTTCCATGACCTCGGTGGGTTCAGGGGCAGCAGGCTCCTCCACGACTTCGGTGGGCTCCTCAACTGGCGCAACAACTTCCTCCGTTGGGGTAGCGCTCGGGCCGCAAGCTGCCATTGCAAAAATCGCAACCGTTGTAAGGATCATCAGGATCCACAAATTTCTCTTCATTTCAATTTTCTCCTATGTTATCGATCATAAAATCATCATAGACCAGAGGTTCTGGTCAGATCCAGCCTCTTTATTTCAGATCGTTTCCTTGGGTTTTCCTTTTACCACCTCCTTTTAGCATTTGTATTAATGCTAGCTCCAGCGAATCTTGAATGACAAATAAGTCACCTAACAGCGTTTCTATGTCGATTTCGCTCTATTTAGCCGCCAATCATGTTTTCAATATTTATTTTATAAACAGGGATATTTCTCCTTCCAGGCCTGATAGATTAGATATTTAATAGCCATATGAGAAGGAATGTCATGATTATAACGAAGTGGTCCGTTCACCAGTTTTTGTGACACTACCATTATAACAAAAGGTACGCTTTGCATGAGGTTATATATTTTTCCACTCTACTCGAGTGTATTGAGAATTTGCACATCCCGTGGCTCAACCGTAACTGTTCGTCCAAGAATATTTGCTTGCAGCAGCTCCTCGGTAAAATTAAGCAGGATGGTATGCGGTCCCCGACGTGTGGCGATCAAGCCGTCTGGTAATGAGGCGAAGGTAGGAATGCCAGCCTGAGCAGCTAGATAGGCCAGCAGGGCCTCAGCCTGCTTGTCGTTCGGTAGCCAACCGAGGTAAAGAGCTCTCCCAGACCTGAGCCTGTGTTCAGTCAGGGCTGCCGAGGCACTGAAAGCGCCTGAGCTGTAGCGGGCAAGCACATGCAGGTCGGGGAGATTATGTTGGGTAGCGGGCATAGGATGAAGTTCTTCAGCCCAAACCGTGGCTGGTCCGGTCAAGCCAGGGATGTTTGAGAGTAGATCGTAGTTGGTTCCTGGTGGCAGCGAGTGCCAGTCACGTACGGTAATGCCGGTGAGATTGCGCAATAGCCCTGGCAAAGGTTGTTCGGTGACCTGGTTGCAGGTGTCCTTGAAACCGGATCGAACACCAAGCAGTACCGTACCCCCAGCTTCGGCGTAAGCTGTGAGATTGGCGGTTAGCCCTTCTGTAGCAACAAAAGCTGTCGGCGAGATCACCAACTTGAATTGGCTGAGGTCAGCGTCCAAAGTGACGAAGTTGGCTGACAGTCCAAGCCGCTGCAAAGCGTGGTAGTAAACGAAGATATGCCGCAGGTAGTCAAAACCGTGGTGGTGCGGTTGGAGCTGCAGCGCCCAGAGAGAATCGTAGTCGAGCAGGAAAGAAACTTGGGCTTCATACGGTTCAACCGCAATCTCGGCCATTAACGATCGCTCCGCTCTCATCGAAACGAGATCGTAATACCCTGCCGCGAGCGAACCATCATGATGCAGCAGACCGGAGTGGAACTGCTCTTGGGCATACAAGCCGGCTCTCCAACGAAAGTAAACGACCGTATCAGCACCTGACGCTAGGGCGTGCCATGTCCACAACCGCACTGTCCCAGGTCGTACGCCGGTATTGTATGTACCCCAGTTGACGTTGCCGCACTGCTGTTCCATCACCCAGAATGGCTGCTTGGGCTTGAAACCGCGCATAAGCATGTGTCCGAAGCCAGTGATGAACGGATCGCCGACGTCAAAGGCAAGGTTCGGCCGCAAGCTACCGGGCATGTACAGCGAGGGGGTGGATTCGGCATGTCCTGTCGGGTAGGAGCTCATCGTCACGACATCAATAGGTTTGGCAAGATCAAAGTAATCCAGGTCTGTAAACTGGCTCATAAAATTAGTCGTGAGGATTTGATTTTCCCCAACGAGGGCTCTGAGCGTGGTGAGTTGGAGCTGTTGGTAGCTGTAAAAAGTGTCTGAGCAGAAACGGTAATAGTCAAGCACATGACTGGGATTGGGTTCGGCAGGGGTAAGATTGGGCGGCTCGATCTCATCCCAATCTCCATAGGTCTGGCTCCAGAAAATTGTGCCCCAGGCTTGGTTGAGCTCATCGAGCGAGTCATATTTTGCCTTCAACCACTGGCGGAAGGCACTGGCGCACGTACCGCAGTAGCAGCGGGCGGTGCCGTGGCAGCCAAACTCATTATCGATCTGCCAGCCGACAACATCTGGGTGGCTCCCGTAGCGGGAAGCCATCGCCGTAACAATCCGCTCGGTGTGCTGGCGATAACTCGTGCTGTTGGCGCAGTAATGTCGCCGCGATCCATAGCGCAGGCGGCGTCCTTGGACATCAACCGGGAGGATATCCGGGTGTGCCCGGCACAGCCAGGGTGGTGGCGATGCTGTTGGCGTGCCGAGAATGACCTGCAGCCCCTCTTCAGCCAGCACATCGATCGCTCGATCGAGCCAGTCCCAGTTGAACTCGCCCTCGCGTGGTTCCATAACTGCCCAGGCAAATTCTGCGATCCGCACAAGCGATATCCCAGCCTCTTTCATGAGCTTGGCATCCAGCGGCCAGCGCTCCTGCGGCCAGTGTTCGGGGTAGTAGCACACGCCTAATTTCATTGTTCAACCTGTTATGATGGTAATTTTGTTTATATTGACAATCTGCGTAATAACGTTTAGCAAGAAATTGCAACCGCTGTTTAAGGATTCATGAACTCATCCAATGCCGGCAGCACAATCTCGTCGTAATCAAATAAAGCCTGGTTCTCCCATGCATTCCCTGAACTTGGATCCGTTGATTCCCACCCATTCCCTGCGACGGCTGTCCAGGTGGCATCCCAGTAGAAAACGCCTAACCCGCGTCCATTCGGTACAGCCTGCACAACTGCCATGACATCCCGCAGCATCGCTCGTTGGCCTGCTGGCGTGTATGGGTAGCCCGGGATCATCATGCTGGGGCTCGCAATGTTCTCAAGGAAGTCGTTTTCCTCATCGGTGAACGCATACGCGGTTTCGACTACGATGACATCTTTGTCATAACGTGCGGATATATCGTTCAAGTTGTATTGCAGCTCCGCCAGGCTTCCATGCCAGTAGGGGTAGTACGAGATGCCAATCAAATCGAAGGGCACCTCATTCCGAACGATATTGCCGAACCACCAGCGCGCTAGGTCATTATCACCGCCTTCAGCGATGTGCAGCATGACCTTTGTGGCTGGGGAGCAATCCTTAGCCGCTTGGTAACCCCCTTTGAGCAGCGCGGCCAGGTCGTCCATGTGCGTATAATCTCCATCCGGCCACAGCATTCCCGCGTTAATCTCGTTCCCCACCTGGACCATATCCGGGGGTGTGCCCTGGGCTTTCAGGCTGCTGCAGATATCAAACGTATGCTCATACACAGCCGCTTTGAGCTGCTCGAGATCATAGCCCTCCCAGGCGGCCGGTTTGATTTGCTTGCCAGGGTCAGCCCAGTTATCCGAGTAGTGGAAGTCCACCAGCAGCTTGATGTCCTCGTCCTTCAGTCTTGCAGCCATCTCCAAGATCTCTTCTTTTCCGTGGTAGCCATCCGCGGGATCGACCCAAACCCGCAAACGCGCGTAATTCAGACCGTGCAGTTTGAGGATTTGGATAGCATCACCTGCGGTGCCATCCACGTCCCGGTAGATTCCTCCCAGGTCTTCGGATTTCTTCAAGCTCGAAATGTCTGCTCCAAGGATGGAGAGCGCAGTCCGGCCGGGAACCAAATCTACATCATCAAAACTAGCCCAGGTCTCGGGCTTGCCATCCGAGTACAGGCTGATCGTGCACTCGCCGTCCCGGGCTTTGTTTGACACCACCAGTTGGATCCAGCGGTAGCCCGGTGTAGTCGGCGGCACATAGACCCGCCTTTCTTCCTCCCCACACTTGAGAGCAATATAGACTGCGTTCTGTCCGCCGCTCGAACGCGCCCAGGCACGCAGGGTGTACCATTCATTTTCCAGGCCAGGTATCGTTTGCATAGTTTCCACCTGGTATGCTTCTGAGCTCTGGTGCGTGAGGCGAGAATCACCGGAATGACCGCGATCTTCCATGGAAATGGCCTCCAGTGTGCCCGCATGATCCCATCCAGATGGCAAACCGCTTGGATCAAGAAGTTCAAATCCCGGGTTCAGCAAGCTAATGGGCCCAGCTGTTGGAGTGGCGTCAGTATCACTGGACGGGGTCTCGCTAGGTGGAATTTCTGTTTCTGAGGGAGTCGCCATAGGACTTGGCTCCAAACTCGGATTCGGTATTTTCGAGCTTGTGGGAGTTTCAGTAGCTTGGGGTTCAAGCTCAACGCTTGTCGCCGGCGGTGCAGCAGCACATCCAACAGATATGATAACGGTTAACAAAAAAGCGCTGCATGTGATCCACAATCCATACCTACCCAGCTTCATTTTCGAGTGACCTTTTAGATAGAAAGCCCAAGTCAACAGCCATTTAAGCTAATCAAGCTGATTGCCGATGCATCGATGTCAATGTCAGTGCAGGATGCAGTTCATGAGATGTCTCTCCAGCGCTGTTTCAGGATGGCGACTGATGTATTGCCCGTCCACTCAATGTAAAGATTCTCTGGATATCCGGATAGATGCTTCGAAGTTATTCCGGCTGCGTTGGTATGACAACACTCGCTAGCTCAACCTTATATCATTAGCCAGCGGTTGTCAATAGAATTGGCTTCACACCTTTACCCCATTTTTGGTTGGGGTTTGAATGCCAAATAAGATATATAATCTATGTAGAACAAGGAGCAAATCATGAACCGCGAAACTGTAAACACTGAGAATCGCTTGCTGGCCGCCTTGGCACATGCTTCCGTCGTAGCCCAAGGCGTTGGTATCCTGGTAGGTGTAGTTGTATATGTAACCCAGCGCGATAAATCCCGCTTCGCAGCATTTCAGGCTCTCCAAGCGGCTGTGTATCAGCTGATCAACTTCATCATCATGATGGGAATGTGGCTGGTCTGGGGAGTCTTCTACGGTCTGAGCATGATCCCGCTGATCCAACTATCGGAAGCAAATCCAGATGCTGCCCCTCCGGCAATTTTCTGGATATCTTTAGGCTCAATGGTCATTCCATTACTATACGTGGTGCTATTCGCCGTGTACGGATTATGGGCGGGGGTGCGCACCTGGCAGGGGCACGATTTCAGGTATCTGCTGATCGGACCCTGGCTAGAGAGAAGCGGGTTGTGGAAAACTGAAACTCTGACCGGCCTTGAATAATGATTATTGATATGGATAGGGGATTAGAGCAAACCAGGAAAAGTTGATCACCAAAATTTAGGCTGCTGGTAAATCTATCTGTGAGCAATTAAGGCACTTGCGAAATCCTCAATTGGTAAGCCGCGCATGGTAGGTCCAGGAAGATATAACTCTAATAACATGCGGTTCCATCTCCATCTGTAGAGACCCGAAAAAACAATCTCATTGAATCTCTCACAAAATTCGTAAGTCCACATCGCGCGCAAATAAACCTGCATCTTCTAATATCATCAACCTCGCGCGGATATCAGACAGGTCTATCCCAGATATATCATCCGCATATTGATCACCCCTCCTGTATCCTCCATTCGTCTTCTACAATAAATGCAAATCGTCAATAACTGCATCAAGCAATGGGAAGGTCCTCGCTTCGATTATAATGCGCCTAAATATTTGAAGGACGTAGATCTTGCCAACAACCGGGCTCCATTATCCAGCATCGATTTTTGAATGGCAGAGGTTGAAGGATGACTCCTATTGCGATTTTCATTATCCTAACTTTTTTCTTTACGCTGGTTTCAAAACGGATTGAGAAAACCGTAATCACTGCCCCGATGATTTTTACATTAGCCGGGATGGGTGTGTATTTGGTCATGCCCAGCCTCGCAGAGCGGGAGCTTGCTAATGTGATCGTCTTAGCAATCGCAGAGCTCACGCTAGCTCTACTGCTTTTTACCGACGCCACCCATATCGATCTGCGAAAACTGCTTAAGGAGACGAAACTGCCGTTGCGTTTGCTGGGCATTGGGATGCCCCTTTCCATTCTGGTTGGCACACTCACCGCAGTGCTGCTCTTCAGAGAGATTTCCATCTGGGAAGCGGCCTTGATGGCTGTAATCATATCCCCCACGGACGCCGGGTTAGGGCAGTTAATTGTCAAAAGCCGGGTAGTACCGGATCGTATCCGGCAGGCGCTTGGTGTAGAAGCGGGGTTAAATGATGGTTTAGCAATGCCTTTTTACACCCTCTTCTTCAGTCTGGCTGTTAGCGCAGATCCATTCCGACCTGGCAGCTGGCTGTTCTACGGCGTTGAACAAATTGGTCTTGGGATTCTGGTCGGGATCGTAATTGGATGGTTGGGGGGCTGGTTGATAGGTGAAGCGGGGAAGCGCGGTTGGATCGACGAATCTCTGCAGCAGTTAGGCTTACTTACGCTGGCGATTTTCTGTTATGGCGGTGCCGATGCAATCGGCGGGAATGGATTTATTGCTGCTTTTTTGGGAGGCTTGCTGGTCAAGCGCGGTTTTGAGGATGCCCATTTCCATACCGCAGATTTCAGCGAAGCCTGGGGACAGTTCCTAAATTTCTTTGTATTCTTTATCTTCGGCATGATTGTTACCCCACTCATTCCAGCTTTCGATAACTTAATCATTTTTTATGCTGCACTCAGCCTTACCATGATCCGCATGCTGCCAGTAGCCATATCGATGATTGGCACCCATCTGAAACCCGCCTCAGTTCTTTTCCTGGGGTGGTTCGGTCCACGCGGCCTGGCTTCCATTGTCTTGGGTCTAATTTTCTTAGAACACGAGACGCTATTGAATTATGAATCAACCATTGCTCTCGTTGTAGCAGCAACAGTGCTTATCAGCATCTTTGTCCACGGCTTGACCGCCTACCCAGGAACGAAATGGTATGCAAAACAAATCAGAGATTTGGATAAGACTGCTCCTGAGCTTCAGGATATCATATCGGTACGTCCAGGTAAAATAAATCTGTGGTAAGTTTTCGTTTCCTCGCCTCGCCAAGCGCAAACGATTCTTACATGACTTGCACCTATTTCGCCCACTTCGTTCAAATACTCATTTTTCCCCGTTCATTGCCCAGATTGTATCACCGAAGCAGCATGCCGAAACGGCTGTGAACATGACGAGGATTTGTCACGACATAGAAGGCTGTGGTTGAATTAAGTTGCGTGAGAGATTTTTATAGATTTGGTGCTGGTTCCCGCCCTTAATGAAGGAAAAAACGCCACCAAATCATTAGAACTATTTAATCAGGATGCTTTCAGCTTGTTCTCATGATTCTAAGTTTTTCGATTGCATTGCGACCGCGTTATTCAGGACTTCCAAGAACTCATCAAGTGGCACTCTGTGTATGCGCGCTGCCATCTCAACTGTTAGTGCCTTGGTCAACATTCTACGGAAAGAGTAGCGCGCCACCCGCTTGATACCAAATATCTCCATTACTTCGGCAATATCACCATATCGCTCCAGGATATCGGACACTTTTGTCTTTCCGGTGATTTCCATTATGTGACCTTCTTAGAAGTTAATCTGGGTCTTCCGACCAGTATGAATCCTACCGCTAATAGACTGAAAACGACTACCAATAATAAGCCCTCAACACTTTCAGATCCACGCACAATTGATATAACAGTCTCGATGGGTAACAACACATAAAGCAGCGCTAAACCGACAACGATAGCATTGCGCTCAGTCGACTCCTTGGAGTGACGCGCCAGCCAGGAAATAACCCCTACGGCGAGCATAGCAACACCGAACTGCCTGGCAACATGAGCAGTCAAAACATCTGGTGGTTGTCCAGTCCTGGCAGTCATTAATGGTTCTGGTACCAGGATAAGCCCCAGCCCAAGTAATATCCCAACCAGGGCGCTGGCAGTAAAAATGTTCTTCAGGTTCATCGTTCAATCTCCCAGTGTTATAAGTCGCTGAATAATATTCTATTTTGTGACATTTCCTTGTAGGAAGTCAGAAGGCAATCAGAAATATGTAAACGAAGTGCGGTAACATGTTTACCCAATCTCGATCACGGAAGTAGTGCTGGCATTATACTCCACACCATAAATCTGATCGCCATATCCAATTCTCAGCCCTTGCGTTATAGAAGTCATCTAATCCTGAAATAATATTAGAACATTTCTCGGATTGTTGGATAACGGCGAAGGTGTCTCACACTTCTAACAATGAAACTTTCCCATCCAGCGTAATGCCGTCACAAGATGAGGGCTGCCTTTTCCAAGTTTTCAAAACATATGGGCAGTTTTGTCTGCTATTCATAACACAATTGCCATCAGAAGCGATAGGCTTGATCTATGATCATTGAGCGGCTTTTACCGGGTGACGGAGCACGGTTTTGAGTCTTTCTGGTGCGGCTTTGCGCGGGTCACCGAGGTAGATTTCGTGATGTTTACCACCCTCACCGACAAGATCGCTATAACCCTTTTCATTCATGAAAGCCTGCATTTTCTCCATCGTCTCGGGTTCTGTGGCATAAGGTCCAATGTGCATCATCTGAACGCACAATCCTTCTTCAAACGTGTCTATACGCAGTCGCCTGAACCCTGGCTGGTCGCCTTTCTTCAAATGTAGTCGAGCCAGGGCTTCTTCAAAGATCGCCGTGGTGATCATATCTGGTACCATGATCATGAGCGTATAAATCCAATTGTCCTTGACGCTGATGTCAAACACTCCGTCGGTTACATCCCACAAGCCCTCAAGTGGCATCACGGGGTAATCCACCGGTTTGTCGGTATCCTTCTTGAGCATAAATTTTAGGGTGTATGCTGCTGCGTAGATAGCGCTTGTGTTATCCTGGAAAAGAGGTGATGTGCCCGGCGCATGGCCGGATTCGATAGCCCCATCGACCATCAAAAATTTGAAGCGCGGTACATCAATCAGGGTAGCTTTTTTGATGGAGGGCTGGTAGTATGGTTTTAAGTCCTTTTTCAAATCGAGCTTTTGCATGAGTACACTCCCATGGTGAATAAAGTCATTCGAGATCTTCCAGGAAATCTTGGACTAAACTGGCAAACGCTGCGGGCTGCTCATCGTACGAAAAGTGCCCTGCATTCTCGATGATGGCAAATTCCCCATCAGGAAAAGCGTCAGCGTACAAACGGCTGGCAGATTCTGACTGCAAGTCATCGGAGCCATGGATGACCAGCACTGGCACGCCAACTTTGTCAAGCGCCGGACGGTAATCATGCTGCCTGCCCATGCTGACATACTGCGCCCACACCATCCAACCACCTGAACGTGCCTGCTGTGGCATTGGGTTGTCCACAACACCCAGGTAGTAATTGCCAAACTTATCATTCATTGCCACCAGGTCAGCTTCAGACTTCTCAAATATACCGTTGAAATCCATGTATTCATCCATGAACGAGTCGAATTCATCTTGCTGGCTTACCGGTAGTTTGGCACGCACACTGGCAAACAAATCGCTGCTAGCATCGGGCTGCGGCATCACCAGCACATTTGCCGGGGCGATCAGGATCATACCGGCCACATGATCTGGGAACTCTGCTGCGTAGAGTGAAGCCAGGAAGCCGCCCCAGGAATGGCCGATCACGATCAGCTCCTCATCACCTAGGATTTGACGGATGCGTTCAATGTCAGCAATCTGGGCGCTCAGGCCTAGCGTGCGTTCCAGCTCCTGCATGTTCGCATACATGTTGTCAGACTCGAACCGGTCAATCGGACGGGTTGACTCCCCAGCACCGCGTTGATCATAATAATGGAAGCGGTATGCACCGGTTAGGGGATCCAATCCGCTCAGAGGTTGGGGGAATGGGGCTCCGGGTCCGCCGTGGATCAGGAGCACATTGCGTCCATTGCCTTCAGCGAAATGAGCTAATTCTATTCCTGTCTCAACCAACCAGGCCTGGAGCCCTACAGGCTGCACAGGCGGGACTAGGGGTGCACTCAAATTTTCCTCACCACGCACCATTCCAGGCTTGTATAACGGTTGGGTGGATAGATACCAGAACCCACCGGCTGCAATTATGATCAAGACAATCATAAACCCCAACAGGATCAGTAGAATTTTACGCTTCATTTCCACTCCTTTTTTTTCCTTGCTGTTTTTTTTCTTGATATAGAGCCGCCGTCCCCAGCGCCCAATCCCTTACGAGATGCTTAAGTTCCAGTGGTTCGCATACGGTTACCCAGGTACCAAAACTCAGGACCAAGGATGCCAACCAGTTCAGATCTGGAGCCGAAACGATCACATCCAGACTGCCATCCGGATGTTCTTCAGAAGATTCCCATCCTGGAAGGTTAGCCTTGGCAATATGCACCGCCTCAGGTACAAAGCGTAAACGCGCCTGCACACCTGGCTGATCTGCGAATGTCCTTTTCAAATAGGCATGGATGTCAAACCCTTCGGGCACACGATATGGCTTGCCAAGGAGTTCCACTAACTTTACCCGGTCTACCCGGAAGGTGCGCAGTGCTTCACGCAGATGACAGTATCCCACCAGGTACCACCATCCGCTCCGAAAGACCAGGGAATATGGATCTACGATACGCTCGGTTGGATCCGGGTCGTTGCTGCTCTGATAAGTCATCTTGATCTGGCGATGCAGACGGGTACTGCGGCGAATTATTTCCAGTTGAGGTGCAAGGGTGGAAGGGTCAGCACGCTGCATCCGAGTAGCGACCAGCGACCGGCGCGCCCAGGCAAGTTCTTCGCGCTGTTCATCTGGCAGCACATTATCCAGTTTCGCCATGGCTCCTTGAGCGGCGCCCAGATAGAGCTGCCCCCAGATCTGTCCTACTAGGCTGCTTCCCAAGTAAATTGCCACGGCTTCATCGGGCGTAAAGATCAAGGGGGGTAATTTATAGCCGCGCACGAGAGAAAAACCACCTTGCGGGCCGCGCTCGGCATAGATTGGGATACCCATCTCTTCCAGCATGCCAAAATAGCGGTGTAAAGTGCGTATGGAAACTTTCAGTTTATCAGCCAGGTCAGCAGCTTTTTGGTTAGGCTGGCGTTGAAGTAGCATGATCAGGGTAATGAGACGGGTAGCAGGTGTGGACATGACTCTCTTGATCATAGTATAGATCGTATATATGTCATATTATGACATATATTTGAAGCGCCGATGATAATATTTAGTTTTACGAGGTAGCAGCGGATGAAAATTGGAACCAAACAAAACCAGATAAGCAGATCAGTCAATCACCAGAGTATAATTTGACTTGGAGACTAGATTACAAGTATGGAGTACACCGCGCCGATCATCCAGACCAAGCTCTTTATCCCCCCCACCCGGCAAGAACTCGTCCATCGCTCGCGCCTGATACAACTGTTGAATGAGGGCACTCGTTCAGGCCATAAACTGACGCTCATTTCTGCCCCGGCTGGCTTTGGCAAGACCACGCTGATCAGCGAGTGGGTAAAAAAATCTTACCTTGATTCCGAAAAAGAAAATCAAAACGGCTGCAGAATTGCCTGGATCTCTCTCGATGAAAGTGATAACGATCTCGCCCGTTTCCTGGCTTACTTTATCACCGCATTGAACCGGACAGAGGGCATCGATCCTGCTTTTGGGCAAGATGCTCTCAGCATGCTCCAATCCCCACAACCACCACCAACTGCGGCAGTCCTGACCTCATTGATTAATGATACGACGGAGCTTTCCAACAATACTATCCTGGTCCTTGACGATTTCCACTTGATTGAAACCCAAGAAATCCATGCTACCCTCGTCTTCTTGGTCGACCACCTGCCTCCACAGCTTCATCTGGTTATCACCACTCGTGTAGATCCCGACCTACCTCTGCCTCGACTGCGTGCCCGAGACCAATTAACCGAGCTGTGCGCCGCAGACTTACGGTTTACATTATCTGAAGCCGCCGAATTTCTCAATCAGGTGATGGGTTTGCACCTTTCAAAGGAAGACATTGCCGCGCTGGAGACACGCACCGAAGGATGGGTCGCTGGTCTGCAATTGGCTGCCATTTCAATGCAGGGGCAAGATGATGCCGATAACCGCATTAAGTCTTTTACTGGCAGCCACCGTCTTGTGCTGGACTACCTGATCGAAGAAGTTCTAAGCCAACAGTCGGAAACAATCCAAAATTTTTTACTGCAGACTTCTATCTTAACTCGTTTGACCGGCAGCTTGTGCGATGCTGTGCGTTTTGATGAAGCCAAATCAAGAACCGACCAGGAAAACAGCCAGATCATCCTGGAAATGCTAGATCGAGCCAATCTGTTCATCGTACCACTGGATGAAGAACGCCATTGGTACCGATATCACCATTTATTTGCCGATTTATTACGTCAGCGTTTGCAGACAACCCACCCAAAAATGATCAATGATCTGCATTCAAAAGCGGTGATCTGGTATGAAACGAATGGTCACCTTCCTGAAGCTATCCATCATGCATTGGCCATTGAAGATATAAATACAGCTACCCGTTTGATAGAAAATGGGGCCCTTGCAGCCTTTATACGTAGCGAGTTAAGATTTATTTTGAATTGGGTGGATCGACTTCCAGATTCTGCACTGGAAAGCTCTCCATGGTTGTTTATCTACCATTCTTGGGCACTAATATTGACTGGACAGGTAGAAGTTGTTAGCTCAAGGCTGGAGAATCTAGCCTGGTTATCAAATGCCATTGATGAGTTTGATGAAACCCAAAGAAAGGAGATGTTGGGTTTTATCGCTGGATTGAAGGCATTACTAGCTCTCTGGCAGCGTGATTATATTAATGGCATTGATTTTGCCAATCAAGCTCTTGAGAATTTACCGGAAGACAATTGGATTCGTGGTTATTGTGCAATAGTCATGGGATCAAGTTTATGGGGAAAAGGCAGTCTAGATGCTGCTAGAGATGCCTATGCAGAATCATACACCGTTGGGAAAGCCACCGGCAATAAGATGCTGGAGGTAAGCGGTGTGTGCAACCTTGCCTATGTGCTAGAACTTCAAGGGCACCTGCAGCAGTCAGCAAAACTACTCCAAGACTCATTTCAACTGGCAGAGCAGGATGGAAGAGTACTACCTGTTGCGGGTTACGTCCACGTTGATCTCGCCAGGGTACTATATGAGTTCAATGATCTGGATCTTGCCAGCCAACATTTACGAGAAGGCATCAAATTATGTCAGCGATTAGCGGATGGACGAGCTGAAAAAATTGGTCTCTGTCTTTTGGCACGAGTTCGAACAGCACAGGGGCAATTTGCTAATGCTCTCGAATCGATCCAGAAATCAGAAGCAGCAGATCCCAGCCCAGGAACTCCATTTGATCTGCGCGGAGGAGAATACTCCCGGATCCGTTTATGGCTTAGGGAGAACAAGCTTAGAAAAGTTGATGCTTGGCTAAAAGAAACTCGAGTAGATCTCCATAACGTCACGCTTTTCAAAACAAAATTAACCTATACCATGCACGCCAGGATATTGATCACACTAGGCAGAGAGCACTACGATAGCGGAAGGATCAGGGATGCTCTGGACCTTTTAGAGGACCTACTTGAAATTGCTAATAATGGATGGGAGAGTAAGGTGATCGAAATCCTCGCGCTCCAGAGCCTAGCTCTTCAAGCACTAGGAGAAACCACCCGTGCGAATGCTACACTGGATCGAGCCCTCACCTTAGCTGAGCCAGAAGGATACATCCGTACCTTTGTTGATGAAGGCGATCCCATGGCTCGTCTATTATATGATGCACTCTCTCGAGGCATCTCACCTGATTACACCAGTCGGTTGTTGGCGGCATTCCATGCTACCGATCCTCGGCAAGCTGTTACATCACCAACTCAAGCATCCAATACCGAGTTAATCGAACCGTTGAGCGAGCGTGAAATTGAAGTGCTACAACTCATTGGTGAGGGACTTACCAATCGGGAGATCGCTACACGGCTTTACCTCTCACTAAACACAGTCAAGGTGCACACTCGCAATATATTCGGTAAACTTGATGTCAACAACCGGACACAAGCGATTGCCAGGGCAAACGCCTTAGGTGTCTTGCCCCCACAATGATTGCCTGGAATTCCGATATCGGTCTCGACCAGACACAATGTCATAAGAACTATTGGGCGAACAGGTATCGCCCTTTTTTATATCCCATCAAGACCGCATTTAACCCTCTGAATAACACCTTCGGGGTATGACACTAATACCACCGGACTGCTAATATGTAATCATAAGATTTCACTTATCGCGGAAGGATCAAAAAGGAGGGAAACATTGTGTTCTAAGAAGAAAACTGCCAGAATGGCAGTGGGCTTTTCTCTTATATACTTGGCAACGCTGATCTCTGCTGAGTAAGGTGTCCGCTATACACTTCTTGTATTCGAAGATAGTGCAGCGACCGCCACGAAAGTGACAGCGTCTTCGGGGCTATTCCGAATCGGTTTTAAGAAATCTCTGCTTTCCGCAGTTTTTTTCTTGTATCGGCCTGGGCAAGTAACATGTTATAAAAACCGATTGGTAACAACCTCATTTTACTGGTCGAAAGATTAACTTTAGGTGGTGTCGCTCTCCAATGAATGAAGATGCTTAATCAATTTGCTCCCCTTCTGGTTTTGAGCGGTGCTGACTGCCTGGAAGCGTTTCTAGCAACTCGTAAGCAAGCTCTGACAATGCAATTTCTGTTCATTTACAAATATAGGTTTATTATCATTCAGCTATTTTATGTTGTTTGGCTTTTTCTTCTTGGGTATGTAATTTATAAGTCGGGTTTTCTTCCCAGATGATTAGGCTTATTGTTGATGATTGATCGTCTTGGTGTGTTTATATGATAGTTTCAGTTTTCCCTGTTCCCAGACTAAAAGGTTACTGAGGCTTCAACCCTAATTGATCCATATCCATTCAAAGGAGATTAACACAATGACGGACAAGCAGACAATTCTGGTTACCGGAGCGACCGGTAACGTTGGCGGTGGTGCTGCGATCGCGCTGGCGAAGCGTGGTGCTAGGGTTGTAATGCT
>JBFENN010000020.1:0-30003 GCA_041551115.1 Anaerolineales bacterium | reverse complement strand
TTAATTGTGCAGTGATTACTGCCACTACGGATGCATACAAGAGAGCGGTAGCGCGATGATTTCTAAGAAAATGTGTCCTTAAACAAACCAACCAAGCCGCGATTGTTACCGCAGGAAGGACCAAGAATAATCGATACCCGGAAAAACGCAAAGAAATCACTAATGTAAGAAATAGACCGAAGGATAATGCGGTCAACCCCGAAGCAGCAACCGAATAACGTATGTCGTCAGGATCAATGGTTATATATTCAGCGAGAAGTACTGATACCAACATTAGACCTGCAAAGAAGAATCCGAACCACCAAGTCAATCCAATAGGGATTTGAAATAATGGGATCCCGATAACCCAAGCAGTTAATGCGGGGAGCAACCAATGTTCATACGTGGTCGTCTGCCCGATTTTTGGATGGCTTCTAAAAAGCCAGTCGGCACCACTCGCAGTGATTAAGGCACTTAATAATGTTACCCCTGTGCGAATATTAATTGATATTGAGAGAAATATTCCAGGCAGTTGAAGCGATATCTCGCGTGCGGGTAAATCAATATATCTAGCCAAAGCATATGCCAGTAGTATGACTGCTGTCAAAAGACTCAACTTGTTCAGCTCTGGTAAATGCCCGCGTTTCATCACATTTTGATTGTACCTTTCCTCATAGTAACTGCCAAGTTTTGTATTATGATTAATACCAGGTCATGATTATGGTAGGGATATATCAAACGCAAAAAGTTAGAAATTTGGCAAGTGTACTATGCGTATAGGTATGGTTTTGGATCTCTATAAACCTCATATCAGCGGTGTAACGAATGTAGTTGCACTGACAAAAAAGCACCTCGAATCCCTTGGATATGATGTGTATGTCTTTACTTTCGGATCTCTCGATTATCAAGACGATGAAGAAAACATTATCCGTTCCCCTGGTTTACCAATTACGGATACAGGGTTTCATTTAAACTTCTCTTATTCGCGCCCTGCTCGCGAAATACTCCAAACAATGGATATCGTTCATGTTCACCATCCATTCATCAGTGGTTCTTTGATAATGCGTTTTTGCCGACCACGCGGAATCCCGATTGTCTTCACTAACCATACCCGATATGATTTATACGCTCAAGCATATCTACCGAATTTACCAGGAGTAATTAGTGATACTGCATTGGATGCTTATCTATCGTCATTTTGTCGTTCCTGTGATCTTGTTATTGCCCCATCGAGAGGGATACAGCGCGTCCTTGCCGGTTACGGGATTATTGATAGGGTAGTAGTGCTTCCTAATGGGGTCGACATCCAACCCTTTATGGATTGCGATCAACCAATGAAGCGAGATCGATATGGCTATGAAGAAGATGATATTGTTCTCGAATATGTCGGTCGACTTGGACCAGAAAAAAACTTGCCGTTTTTACTTCGAGCATTTGCCGGAACCGTCCAAGCAGTAGACCAAGCAAAGCTGATCATAGTCGGAGAAGGTCCTGAAAAGGAAAATTTGGAAGACAGAGTTAACCATATGGGGCTAGATAAAAATGTCACATTTGTAGGTCGAATCCCGTATGAGCAAGTAGCTGCGTTCCATACGATGGCAGATATTTTTGTAACGGCTTCTGCTTCAGAAGTTCATCCACTTTCAGTAATTGAAGCCCTCGCATCGGGTTTACCTGTGATAGGTATTGATTCACCTGGTGTGGGCGATATCATCGAAGATGGGATCAATGGTCAGCTAGTTGCAGAAGGAGACATATCTGCTTATTCCGCGAAATTAACCCGGTTGATTATAGACCGTGAATTGAGAGATCGCCTCGGTGCACGAGCAAGACTCGACGCCTCCAATTATGCTATCGAGCGGACAGTGGGATTGCTGTGTGATAAGTATAATGAACTGCTTGAGCGGGATGACAAATTATCGCAACCTTTTCATATAAGATTGGCAAAAAAACTTATCTCGCGGAGAAAATGAAAATTCAATCCAAGGACATTGGTGAGTGGGGAGAGAAAATTGCCAGCGAATATCTTGTTAATGCCGGATACCATCTTATAGATCACAATGTCCAGACGGGACACGGGGAGATTGATCTTCTATTTGAACATGAGGGTGTGCTTGTTTTTGTTGAGGTCAAAACCCGTCAATCAAGAGCATACGGCTATCCAGAAGAATCGATCACCAATTCGAAAATCGATCACATGATCGCCTCCGCTGAAGCGTATTTACAGACAATTCCGGATTATGTAGGTGATTGGCGGATTGATGTGGTAGCTGTTGAAAATATTGATTCAGAGAATCAACCCGCAATCACCCATTTCCCTAATGCGGTAAGTGGGTAGTCAATGCAAGAAAACCATACCGAACAGGGAATGCCTGCGCCACCTATCGTCGTGATTTTGGGACCAACCGCAGTTGGGAAGACTGAGATTGCTATATCCGTTGCAGAACGCGTGCGCGGAGAGATTATCTCAGCAGACTCTCGCCTGTTGTACCGCGGTATGAATATCGGGACAGCAAAACCTTTGGTTGCGGATCGATTGCGTGTTCCGCATCATCTCATTGATGTCGCTGACCCCGATGAAATGTGGAGCTTGGTGAAATATCAAAAAGCTGCTCGACAAGCAGCAGCAGAGATTTTATCAACTGGTGCACTCCCGCTGCTTGTAGGCGGAACCGGGCAATATGTGCGTGCGGTTGTTGAGGATTGGTCACCACCACCAGTCATACCTGATCAGAGGATGCGCGAGGTATTAGAAAACTGGGCTGATGAGATTAGTCCACGCGAACTCCACCAGAGACTGTTAGCACTGGATCCAATCGCAGCAGCTAAAATTGAACCTAACAATCTCCGTCGTTCCATCCGTGCACTTGAGGTTATTTTTTCTTCAGGGAGACGTTTTTCTGAATTGAGACAGATAGGGATACCCGTTTTTGATTACCTGCAGTTAGGATTACGCAGACCTCGAAGTGAGCTTTACCAGAGAATTGACAGCAGAGTAGACACGATGTTAGCCAATGGTTTTATCGATGAAGTACAAGAGTTGTTGGATCTTGGTTATGATGCCAGCTTACCATCGATGTCTGCCATTGGATATCATGAAATAAGCGCATATTTAGCCGGCAGAGTTACGCTAGGAGAAGCAGTTAAGCTGATGCAAAGAAGGACACGTCAGTATGTCCGCCGGCAGGCAAATTGGTTTAAATCTGACGACCCAGATATCCGCTGGTTTGATTTTACTGATACGGTTGTTGATGATTTGGTAGATGAGATTAATTTGTGGAAGGAGCAAAGATTGAGATAAATTGGTTGTCTGAGTGTTAGTCTATTTGGGGGAGTATTCTGACATTGGTTTGATTTTATCTGATCATCGTTGTGCTTCGTGAGGTTTCAGATCAGTTACGCGCCCGTTAGTTTTTTCCCAATCTTCATCATTGACAAGTGTTATGACCCGAAAGCCTTCAGCATAGCGCATTTCTTTACCTTTTGCCAATGAGGCAGCCCAATCCTTTACCATTGGAGCAGGGTCCCAGTCTTTCATTTGACTTGTATGTGCCCGTAATGCGCCAATTTTTAGGTCTATCGTATCTGTTACGTTGATATATTGGCTTACTTCCTGTCGTCCTGAGACATAGACCTTACGGGGTTTGTGGGCGCTCAAGCCCTCCTGTTCTAGTTCCTGAAAAAGATTGGGTTGACCTGCCGCCGGGAATGTAGCGTCAAGAGCAATCGTCGCTGCAGCGCGGTGGTCCGGATGGTTGATATACGTCTCACCTGACCAAACCACAGTGGGGTCACCACAAATGATAACTTCTGGACGGAACTGGCGTATCTCGCGAACAACTTTTCTGCGCAGGTCGATTGATGGCTCTAGTAACCCATCTGGTTCTCTGAGAAATAATACTTTTTCTGCACCAATTATCTTTGCAGCTTCCTGCTGTTCTGCTTCACGGATACTTGCTGCCTTTACTTTTGACATACCCGGTTCGGCGATGCCGACCTCCCCGCTGGTAAGTACAAGGTAACCGATTCGTGTGCCTGATTTAGCCCAACGGGCTAAAGTTCCGGCGCAGGAAAAATCAATATCATCTGGGTGAGCATAAATTGCCAGGGCACTCTGGGGAATATAGCTATCGTTATCCAATCCGTTTTCCTCGACGATTAAAGATTTTTGTGATTCTACTCTCTCATCGGTCTCCTGGCAACTTAATCAAGACTCGTAACCAGATCATGTGGCATGGGATGGATGTCCTGGACACCGCACAATCACTAATTGACACAAGTGTAAGTTATATCTATACTAATTGTATTGGGATGATAATTGGGAAAAGCGCTATCGAACTGGAGGAAGACATGGACGACAGAGTATGGTTTAAGAGATATGATGAGGGGGTCCCGCATCACATAGATTATCCTGAAGTCCCACTATTTTTCTACCTTGAAGAGAATGCCAAGAAATTTCCAGAAGCCCCATGCACTATCTTCAAGGGAGCAAAAGTTAGCTATCATGAGATGAATTCAATAACTGATCAACTAGCAGCCGGATTGGCAGAGAGTGGAGTTGGCAAAGGAGATCGTGTTGGGATTTTTATGCCAAACACCCCCCAATTTGTGATGGCGTACTTCGCGTTATTGAAATTAGGCGCTGTAGTAGTGGCAATTAATCCACTTTATACCACCCGTGAAATCGAACATCAAGTCAATGATGCCGGGATAGAAGTCATACTTGTGATGAGCAACTTCTACAAGATTATTAAACAAGTTCAACCCAAGTCAAAAATCCAAAAAATTATCGTTACGAATATCAAAGAGGCTTTACCACCAATACTATCTTTCTTATTCACATTAACCAAAGAGAAGAAAGATGGTTTTCGTGTCGAGTTAGAGAGTGGTGATCAATGGATGCAGGAAATCATTGAGAAACATTCCCCAGAAGACCGTCCCATAGTTGATGTGAGCCCGGATGACATCGCCCTGCTCCAATATAGTGGTGGCACAACTGGGATTTCCAAAGGTGCAATTGCCACTCACCGGAATCTCGTAGCAAATGCTCTACAGATTGGCAGTTGGATGGTTACTGCTGACCCGGGTAATGAGATCATGCTCATGGCGATACCACTTTTCCATGTCTATGGCATGGTTGCCGGGATGTTGTTTGCACTGACTCTTGGTGCTGCGATGGTCATGATTCCAAATCCGAGGGACTTAGCTGACCTACTGGCAAATCTTCAAAAGTACAAGGCAACCATATTTCCAGGTGTCCCGACCCTATACAATGCCATCAATATATATCCGGATGTTTTGGCTGGGAAATATGACCTCAGCACAATCAAAGCTTGCATATCAGGATCGGCACCACTGATGCGGGAAACAAAGGAGCAGTTTGAGGCATTGACTGGCGGGGTCGTATTTGAGGGTTATGGATTATCAGAAGCACCAACAGCAACACACTGTAATCCATTATTAGGTGAGAATCGGACCGGTTCAATTGGCTTACCGTTACCAGATGTAGATTGCCGGATTGTAAGTTTAGATGATGAGGTGACTGTGTTGTCTCCGGGAGAGATTGGTGAGCTAATTTTGAAAGGTCCCCAAATCTTTAAAGGTTACCATAACATGCCAACCGAAACGAAAAATGCTCTCCGCGATGGCTGGCTATACACAGGCGATATTGCACGAGTTGATGAGGATGGATATTTTTATATTGTCGATCGGAAAAAGGAATTGATTAAACCTGGGGGATATCAGGTTTGGCCACGAGAGGTAGAAGAAGTCATCGTTGACAACCCCAAAGTTTTAGAAGCTGGAGTGGCAGGGATCCCGGACCCCTATCGAGGAGAAACTGTAAAGGCTTGGGTAGTTGTAAAACCTGGCGAGGCAATGAGCGAAGATGAGGTGAAAGATTGGTGCCGCGAGAACCTCGCTTCATACAAAGTGCCTAGCAGTGTTGAATTCCGTGAAGAACTGCCCAAGACCACAGTAGGTAAAATTCTCCGGCGCGAATTAGTGCGGGAGCACAAAGAAAAAGCATGATTTGATGCCAAAATGATGGTGCTAGTACATGGTAGGGTGAGGTCTTACCATGTATGTATTCCTATTTGAACATGACCTTCAGGAGTTTTTAGCTTGAATGTGCGGTCCGTGGAGATTGTGGCAGTTCAAAACCTGAGAAGGAGACGGGAGATTGCCTGCCGATAGCTCACAATCTACCACGAATAACTTGAATCCGGTGAGCGATCTTAATAAACCTAATCTACCAAAAGTATTTTTGGTTTGATTATTTCATTGATCACTTCATCATTCAGGCATAGTAATATTTTCCCTCAGCTGGATATCAGTTTCTTGCATCTTTGGGTACTTGGCGCAAGCAAACTGTCGACGGGGCTACGAGGCATTTGTTAGGCTTGTGTGAATCTAGGCATGACATAGGTTGAATCAATGTCTAGTTTTCATTATATTCGCAATATTGAAAATCAGCAAATTATGCTCAAAGAGATCGAATCCAGAATAAGTATAGAGAGCCTGCTGCTTCAACAGATCAATCATGGGGAAATTACGGATGTTTGCATAGGAATACGTTGGACAGCTGTCGTGTCTATAGTCGATGGAAGTAGAAAGTGTGGTTTAGCCTCTACACTGCAAACACAAAACAAGCACTCTGCCAAACCACTAGTAGAAAAAGCCGGCCTCCTTGCTGGTATCAATAGTTATGAACTGGCAAGTTATATTCTGTCGTCGAATACACTTGAAAGAAGCATTGGTCTTGCAGCAATAAATTCACTGCTTCCAGATTCAATACAATATCCGATGGAACTCAACGCAGAGCACGAAATTGCGCGCTTGGGTAGGCAGAAGAAAGTTGTACTGGTGGGTCACTTCCCCTTTGTACAGCGCTTACGGGCAGATGTCGGGGAACTATTTGTACTAGAAAGAGAACCACGAGAAGGTGATTATCCAGAAAAAGATGCTCCGCTAATAGTCCCACAAGCCGATGTAGTTGCGATCACGAGTCTAACAATCACCAATGGGTCTTTTTCCAGTATTGTTGACTTATGCTCATCTAGCGCTCATGTGATGCTGCTGGGTCCAAGCACACCTCTCTCACCAGCTCTTTTTGATCACCGGATTACGATTCTTTCTGGGGCAAAAGTCTATGATATTGATTCGGTTCTCATGGGGGTTATTCAAGGGGCTAATTTCAAGCAGCTGCACAAATTAGGTGTAAGTCTCGTAACAATTAGGAAATGAGTTTTATAGAAAGCATGGATTGCACTAATTACGGGTGATCTGCATAATGTTGGGAAGCAATCCGATGTGTTATGACTGGTGCTGAGCAGGTTTACGTGATCAGGTACTTGATAGTTAACCGTGGTACGGTTTAAAACTAAAAAAGAATAGAGCGGAAACGCGGGCTGCTATTCCTTGAAGGATCAGCCAATTATCAGGAGTCTACAGGGAAATAGCACACACCTGTTGTTCCGGGTCCGGTGTGTACCCCCAATGCTGGAGAGAGTTGAGCGATGAGACTCTCAGCACAATCGAATCTAGCTTCAACCATTTCTATAAGCTGTTGGATTTCAGCTAAAGCTGCAGCATGGACATAAGCAACCTTAATCCGCCCAATGTTCCAACTACAGATTCGATGTAATCAACTATCATCTGATAAGCACGTTTGCGGCTTCTCGCTTGTCCGAGTGAAACAATAATCCCATCTTGCATACTGATAATTGGCTTGATATCTAACAGCGAACCAACCAATCTTTTTGCTTGCCCGATGCGTCCTCCCAAATATAGATATTTAAGGGTATCTGCAGTTTGCAGCATAATTGTTTTCGGTATCATTCGCTTTATGATGCTCACAATCTGGTCTGCTGAAGCCCCATCCAGCGCCGCTCTGGAAGCTTCAATACACATCCATCCGTGACACATGGATACATTCAACGTATCGATAATTCGGATGACGATTCCAGGGAAATTCTCCTGAACGATTTTCCTGGCGGTCCTTGCTGCTTGATAAGCTCCACTACCCTTCGACGTCATATGGATGCTTGCAATTTCAGAGACATGACCAGTTTCTATTACCTGAGTGTACATGTTCACATAATCACCCGGCCCCGGACAGGCTGTTGTCGGTAGAACCAGAACCGTTGGAAGCCATTCATAGAAATCAGTTGGTTGAATTGATACAAGGTCACGCCATACCTCTTTTCCCCAATGTATGTAGTATGGGGTGATATGGATATTCAAACCCGCGATGAGTTCTGATGGTATGCAGGCACAACTATCTGTGATTATGGCTACTTTTGACAAGTTCCCTTCCATTAATGTTGAATTCAATAAAAAATCATATCTGAATCATAGTATGCTGGGCTCAGGTACCAGGTACTTTAAGATTGCGGGATACATATCTGTTAGATCGTTAAGCGAACTCATAAATTCTGAACGGTTTTTCAAATCGCCAATAACTATAGCTGGAACGGGGTTTATTGTATGGCGTCGAGTGGATAAGTCCTCCATATTTCCATGATCAGAAGTAATTAGGATTAAACCCTCGCTGTGATTCCATTCATCAATTATTCCATTTAATACCTGATCAATGGTTATTAATAGCTGCTTGGCTTGGGAAAAATCCTGATGGTGTCCGGCATAATCACTCAACCAGTACTCAAAGAAAGCAAAATCGAGTTCAAGTGCAAGCTGGGCTAGTCTCTGACCGGCTTCGTATGGCGAGAGTACTGGTATATTGTCATAACCTAAGTGTTCCCGCCAACCCTGACCGGTAAAATCTGCTGAAATTGCCTGTCCGTTTCTTAGGTCAAGCTCATTCCTTAAGTTTACACCGGCTGTACTAACTGCGAGTGGGATTGCAGAGTACAGTCTGCGCCCGTTATTAATCGCCTCGAAGTAAGCCGGTGGATATGCATTCAACAACCCGGTATGCAGGTTTAATTTATCAAGGGCACAAAACAGGTTGCCTTTTTTGATGAACTGCGTAATCTCAGGATTGGGTTTTGGACCATAATGATAGCCAATAATCGCTGGAATATTCTTGCCGGTGAGAATGACCGCTTGACCAGTCGCGGATTGTGGTAGTCCTTCAACACTGAGGCTCGCATCAATTGCCAGGAGACTAGCGTGTTCACCAACGTATGGTGCACTATCATACGTAAGCTCTTGATTTCCTAATAGTTTCCGGATGGTTGGTAAAGTTGTTCCAGCCAAAGGATTTATTGATGAATCGTCACCCCCAAGACCGATGCCATCAAGAAACAAGAACAGCAAATTCATATCTGAGTTTTTCCCAGCAATGCTTGTAGTTGGCTAATCGTTGTCAACATTATTATTTGTGTACATCAACCATGCGGAAGATCGCACACCATGGTCTTTGCCATCTTGTCTCGAGACCAATGCGAGCTGATCCGCAAGAGCTGTTAAATCATTTTCGCTCACTCCGGATTTATCTGAATCAAGGGAGCGTATGAAAGCATAAAGCAAAAATTTTCCGTGGGGGGCTAGAAAGCGTTTCAAATTCCGGATATATTTCAGCTTCCCGTCTTTTGTTAGGTTGTGAAAACAACCAATATCAAGTATGAGGTCAAACACAGTGTTTATTGTACTTAAATCGGTAACATCTCCCACGATGAATTTGATGTCGACGCCTGCTTCCTGGGCTCTTTGTTGGGCTTTCCTGATGGCTTTTGGAACAAAGTCCACACCAGTTACCCGCCAATGATTCTGAGCTAATGTAATTGCGTTTGTTCCGGTTCCACAGCCTAGGTCCAGTGCCCTTGCAGGCGGGTTTGAAGCTATGAAGTCGATTAATTCTGGCGGCGAAACACCCGTATCCCAGGGTGGTTTCCCCAAATACCATAAATTGTAGAAAAACCACTTAAAGATGTTTTTCATTGTTGGAGAAGAGGATTACACTTGGTGAGTCCTGAGGATTTCTTGTAATTTCCATTATTTATGTCGTTTCCGTTCGGGTTATGGATTTCAATCAACTGTGGCTTTAGATTGTATCAAAACTTTCTGGTAAGTTTAGTGATACATCGTAGGTTTCAATACCAAGAAACCAAAAATTTCATCAGTTTGGAGTAGTTTTGTCGGTGAGATTAGTGAAATTATTTGATGCCACGCAAATAAGCTAACAAGCTTTGACAAGGATGCGGATATCACGTAAAATGAGTTGCTTTTTGATATTTCCAATTCTCTTGAGGAAGGTTAGCAAATGAAAGAATACACAACGGATAAAATCCGCAATATTGCCTTTGCTTCTCACAGCAGTTCAGGAAAAACAATGCTTGCGGAAGCGTTCCTGCATTTCACGGGAGCTACAACTCGTTTAGGTAAAGTGGAAGATGGTTCAACAGTTGCCGATTTTGAGGAAGAAGAACATCGCAGGGGGTTATCTTTATCGACTGCAATCGTTCCCATCGAATACAAGGATCATAAAATCAATATTCTTGATACACCTGGATATACTGATTTTGTTGGTGAAGTAATTTCAGCTCTAAGGGTTGCGGATGGTGTAATTATCCCAGTAGATTCTGTCGCAGGAGTTGAAGTCGGGACAGAGATTGCATGGAATTATTGTGAAGAATACAAACTGCCGCGTTTCGTCGTTATCAACAAAATGAATCGCGATAATGCAAACTTCCGAAAAGTGTTGGATTCTGTGCAGTTGATATCTGATAGCCGCCTTCTCCCACTCCAGATGCCGATAGGTGAACGTCAGGATTTTTCCGGCGTTATTGACTTATTAAGTATGAAAGCATATGTTGGGGATGAAAAACAGGCTGTCGATATACCCGCAGAATTCTACGACGATGCAGAAACTGCCCGCATGGAATTGATCGAGGCTGCGGCAGAGGGTGAGGATGCATTACTTGAAAAATATCTTGAGGGGGAAGACTTAACTTCGGCAGAGATCATCGGTGGTCTGAAAAAAATTGTCTGCAGTGGTGAATTTGTCATGGTATTTGTCGCAGCTGGTTCTGCTGAAATTGGGATTGGTCCCTTATTGGATGGAATTATTGAGCTGATGCCCTCACCAGCGGACGCTGGTGCAGTAACTGCGTTTGGGACGGGTGGAGAGGAAACCATAACAGCATCGGATGGTGGACCGCTCGCTGCATATGTTTGGAAAACTACTGCCGATCCGTTTGTCGGTAAAATAACCTACTTCCGGGTTTACTCAGGAATGGTAAATTCAGACACGAGGGTTTGGAACAACACCAAAGATGGTGAAGAACGATTAGGGACGATAAATATCATGCGAGGCAGGGAGCAGATTGCGGTAAAAAATGTTCACTCTGGTGATATCGCGACTGTTCCAAAACTAAATATTACTTCAACCGGCGACACGCTTTGCGATAAGGGGCATCCATTGACACTTTCAACCCCTGAATATCCAAATGCTCTTTTCCAGGTTGCGGTTACTCCAAAGACTCAAGCAGATTCTGCAAAAATCAGCCCAACCTTGACACGTCTTTGTGAGGAAGACATGACCCTTTCTTGGCATCAGGAACCATCTACTAAGCAGACAATATTACAAGGGATGGGTGGTCAGCATATAGATATCGCGATCCGGAAAGCTGAATCAAAGTTTCAGACTGCGCTGACCGTGGAATTGCCCAAAGTTCCTTATCAAGAGACCATCACAAAAATGGGTGATGCTATGTACCGGCATAAGAAACAAACTGGCGGTGCAGGTCAATTTGCAGAGGTGCATATGAAGGTTGAGCCGTTAAAGGAGGAAGAATACTCGTTTTCAAATGATGTTTTTGGAGGCGCGATCTCTTCTAGCTACATGGGCGCAATAGATAAAGGCGTTAAGAGTGTGATGAAAGATGGTGTTATCGCTGGATATCCAGTGAAAAACGTCAAGGTATCTGTATATGACGGAAAAGAGCATCCGGTCGATTCCAAACCGGTTGCTTTCGAAATCGCAGGACGAGAGGTGTTCAAGTTAGCGGTTAAAGATGCTTCCCCTGTGCTCTTAGAACCAATCATGAACGTTCGCATCGTCGTTCCAGAGACAAATATGGGCGATGTACTAGGTGATCTTAATACTCGCCGAGCTCGGGTGCAAGGGATGGATAGTGAGAAAGGACGCTCAATTGTTACTGCTCAAGTGCCTTTAGCAGAAATGCAGCGTTATACCACTGATTTGCGATCGATTACTGGTGGGCGAGGTGTTTTTACTATGGACCTATCGCATTACGAAGTCGTTCCTGCCCACCTCACTCAAGATATCTTGGATGCCCGGCAGAAGGAATTGGCAGCCGCGAAGGAAGATTAAGCTCAAGTCGGTAAGACATGCACATAAACCAGGTCCAGTGTTGCGATGGTAACACACTGGACCTTTTTTATTGATTACTCGGTTGTCGTTGCAAAGATTCCATTAATATCAATCGAAACACGATTCTCGGCTGAGTTTCTTTACATCGGTATGGAGTCTCTTTGATCCCTATGATGATAAGATGTATCGAGAACTAAATACCACTGTAGGAAATATTCAACTGATCGTTCTTCAAAATATCTTTTAGCTATTTGTTATGTCTTCCCCAATTATCCAAGTGCTAAGCACTTGAACATGTAAATCTAAATGGACTCACTCCGAAAAACTACTCAGCATAACGGTTGATCGATAGTTTTTTATTCCCAATCTCAAGTATGAAAGTGATGGTTTGACTCATCCATCTCTGTGATTGGCAAGGGAAAGTTTAACGAATAGAAGTGGTGCGATGGCCGTGACCCAAAGACCTACCAGAGCATACCGGAGATACCTGAAAATTAGGGCTAGAGTAGATTCACCGCTTGGGAATATCGCTTTTAATCCCATCCAGAAAATCAGCAACCCAACAACGCCTAAGACATACCTTAGGATAAGTTTTCCAAATGGTGCTTGAACATTTAATCCCCCCATAGATTTCAAAAAGTACCCGCCAGTAGCTAAACCAAATAACGCACCAGCATTGGATACCAAGCCTTCAAGAGCAAATGGATTTATTGATTCTCCATCAGGAGATGCAATGTATGCTAATTGCATCCATTGAACCGGCAGCTGCCAGGATGACTGAGTCTTCTGAGCAATTAAACCGCAAAGGATTATCCCGATGGATGCGCTGAAGATAAGCATAATTTTGATCCCAAAGGAGAAAGGGGCCAACCACCTGAGCAGCGGTTTCTCCAATTTCAACAGTGTTACCATTAAGATTGCACCAATTACCCATCCAAGGAGGATATCTATTGGGAAATGGACTCCTAAGAACATTCTCGAGATACCAATCATTAATATAATTGTGATAGATAGTAACCATCCCCACCATCTGCTGATATAGTTGGCGATTGTGCCCCAAACAACCACCGAATTTTGTGCATGCCCTGAAGGTAATCCAAATGATGACTCGATAGTAAAGGCTCGAATTCGGCTATCGTACCAATATGGTCTAGGCGTATGAATCAATATTTTTGCGATCGAATTTACCGAAGCGCTTAACATTAAATATATGCCTAACCTTAACCCAAGATTAGGTTGTATACACCAAAAAAGTGCCGGTGCAATTAGCAGGTAAAACTCTTCATTGCCCATGAAAGTAAAAAAACGCATTATGGGTATTAACCATGCAATATTATCCTGAAGGGTGTAGATCAAACTGATACCGCTCTCGTAGATCATCTCCATAGATCACTCCCAAATCTCAGTTATCATCTTACCGTACCAAAGGTTTGCTTTCTCATCAAAAACATGCCGCTGATTGTGATTGCAGTAATAATCAATACTACGCTGTACGCGTACATCAAATCGGGTTTGATAGCAAACAGGAAACCAGCGAGCAATGGTGCCAAAATAGTAGCGATCGAGCCGACAGTTTCACTTACTCCGTATGCCGCACCCATCCTGGCGGAATCAATCAAGTCGTTTGATACAGCAATAGCTAAAGCTCGTGCAGCCCGATAGCCTCCAAGTAGAATGAAGGCTAGACTGAACCACATGATACCTTCTTGCTGCCAGATTATCAAAGCAAACAGCCCCACTGATACCTGTCCGAGAATGAAACCAATTCTTGCATCCAGCATGCCGAGAATAATATTCAACAAAACAACTCCTAAGCTATTTAAGGAATATACTCGCCCAATAGATTGGAATGAGAATCCTGCATGATCTTGCAGGTAGTTAGGAGTTAAGGGTTGCGGCAGAAACATTGCCAGGACAGCAATAAAGAATATTATCAAGAACGTTACAAATCTACGGTTGTCAATTAGACGTAGAAAATTCTGACCTTGAGTATGTGTTTCGATTGGTTGAGGTTGAATTTGGAATATGATACCGGCGGAAACAATGAATAAGATTGCTGCGAAGATGAAGATGCTCTTAAAACCAAAATTATCTCCGAGATAGCCACCAATTGATGGCCCAATTATGGCGCCTAAATTGAATGAGGCTGAAACAGCTGTGAGCGCTCGTCCTACACTCCAGCGTCCACGGGCAGTGGTAATATAGCTGTTAAGTGGTGCGATTACGAACATTGTGATTCCATATAGAAGTACGCCACATACGAACCCAGATAAGCTTGTCGCTAAGGCCATGATCCCAGTTGCTATTAATCCAATAATCCAGGCGCTGAGCATAATAGGGCGTCTACCAAAACGATCTGCTAGAATCCCAGCAGGAAGATGGGAGATTGCATTTGCAAATCCAAAAGCCCCTAATATTCCTCCGATCAGGATCGGGGTGGCTCCTAGCTCTTGAAGGTATAGTGGCTGGTAGGCGAGGAACGATGTTTCACCCATCCCCCAGAAGAATAGCGAGAAAGCTATGAGCAATAAATTACGGTTCATAAGATGTGTACAGCATACTGCTCAATAAATTCTGCCACGGTCCTAAAAACAGTTTCTCGTCCAGGTTCACGTGTGATTACATGACCACTATTTTCAAGCCATAAAGTAAATTTCTCCTTGCTACCTAATGCATCATAAATGTGGTTCAGATTTTCGGGTGCAACCCCCTGGTCTTTATGTGAGTGAATTAACAATACTGGAACTTTGACATCACACAGAGTACGTCGGAACTTCGCTAACAATGCATCAAGCTGGATAATTCCTTTTGTTGGGTAGGCAGGATAATCGATGTGATCTTCTGCCGCGTCTTGATTATGCCAATCTGGAGGTCCTTTTGCGATCGTACGAATAATCTTACTCAACGGGCGTTGCAACCGAGATCTTGGGTCGGAGGGTAGTTTATAAGGGGTTGACATGGCAACGACTCCAGAAACAGGGAACTGCGTAGCAAAGTAGAGGGCGAGTACGCCACCCATTGATAAACCGATGACGAATACAACTTTGCAATTGCCTCTGAGTAGGTGATAACCATCTTCAACGGATGCAACCCAATCTTGCCAAATTTCACGCTTCAGGTCTTCCATTTTTGTTGCATGACCAGCTAAGCGTACACCATGAACCGAATAGCCCTGCTCTGCCAAGTATTCACCCATCCAGCGCATTTCTTTAGGTGTACCGGTAAATCCGTGCACGAGCAGACAGCCAATCTCATTGCCCGGGAAGAAAAAGGGTTCAGCAGTCGGAATGATCATGTATCACTCAATTATCGTCAGTTCGCGACTGAAAGTTGTCAGACTTTCCCCACCATCATCGGTAACGAGGATGTCATCCTCGATCCGGACACCATTTTCTTCCGGCAGATATATACCCGGCTCAATCGTGAAAGTCATCCCTGGGAAAAGTTCTCGCTGATTTCCCTGCCTGATATATGGTGGTTCATGACCTTCTAAACCGATACCATGACCTGTACGGTGAATAAATAATTTTCCGTATCCTGCCTTTGAAATATGGTCGCGGGCAGCCTTATCAATTAGCTCAACTCTTGATCCCGGTTGTACAGATTCCTGGGCAGCCGTGTTGGCGTCGAGGACTAATCGGTAGATGTTTTTAAATTCCGGAGAAATATACCCGATAGCAAACGTGCGGGTGATATCAGATATATAACCCCTCATACTTGCTCCCCAATCAATAACCAACATATCGCCTGGAGTTAGTACTCGCTCTGAAGGAGTTGCGTGTGGATTCGCGCTATTTGCTCCCGAGGACACGATCGGGAAGAAAGGCAGTTCCGGTTGTGAGCCATTCCGCAGTAGCTGCAGTGTGAGTTCTGAGGCAACTTCTTGTTCGCTTATACCCGGACGGATTATATCCAGAGTTGTTCTTAAGGCATGTTCGGCAATATCAACCGCTTCGCGCATCGTTTTGATTTCGGCATCATCCTTTATGATACGTAGTTCCGTGATGATTTCATTGGCGGTAAGGATTCTCGCACGTTCCGGAATTGCATTTTCGAGCAAGCGCAATTCCAGGACGCGCAAACGCCGATCTTCAATACCAATCTTTGCATCATTCAATAAACCTAATTCGGCAACTGCATCAGTGAAAATTCCAGGCCAGGTGAGAGGATCTTCACCATACATAACTGCATCGATCTCGAATTCAAGACCTTTGGTTTTCTGGGCTTCTAGTTCTGGCAAAATGATGACAGGAGGTCTCTCAAGTGTAAAAATGGCCACAACCGGCCTTTCGCTGAGGTGGAAGTAGAGGCCAGAAAGATAATATAAACTGGGACCGGGATTATAAGCTAATGCATTAAAACCAGACCTGCGTAGTATGTCCTTAAGTTTTTTTTGTCGTTCGGTGAACGGTGTATTAATGCTCATCTCAGCATCTCCCACAAATATAGATCAGGAATCTAATAAAGTTATTGGTTAATAACATGACACAGAACAGAATTATATCTGAAGATAATATTGGACATAAGTACTCGGGCATAAAGTACTTGATTGACACACAACCGGGAAACGCTACTTTTGACATATATCATTGCATAGATGCATTCTGAGGATTTTTTCCTCTGGACAAATAAGATTTTGACGGTGCCTGGAAGAGCAAGTGGTATAATCTTCACAGAATATTGTAGGGCCTGTAGCGCAGTTGGGAGTGCGCATCAATCGCACTGATGAGGTCGCGGGTTCGAATCCCGCCAGGTCCACATTCAAGGTGTAATGGCTCGTTGACTGGATGTTTATTCCTGTTATAATTCTGTCGATGCAGCAGACTGGGCCCATAGCGCAGTTGGGAGCGCGTCTCAATGGCATTGAGAAGGTCGTGGGTTCGAATCCCACTGGGTCCACCAACATATACAGAGCCCGGTTCTGATAGAACCGGGTTTCTAAATAAGTCATGGTGGGAGTAGTAAGCTATCTGCCAGCGAGTCGGGAGAGAGAGGTGTGAGCCCGATATGGTGTTTGCAGAACACAGTAGAGTATCCAGAGCTGAACTCACCCGCTAGCCTTGCACGGGCAGACCCTAGCGGTGAATTGATACTAGGATTATGCAAATATCAATTAGCCGCTGGCGAAAACCACCCGTTAGAGTGGTATAAAGTGGCTTGACAGAACCCCCTTATAGTTTTAAGTTCAAGTCAAGCAAACTGGGTGGTACCGCGGAGTATCTCTTCGTCCCTTGGTGGCAAGGGATTTTTGTTTTTATGGAAGGAAGGATCAATCGATTATCAAACGGCGACTTCGAGAAATTTCTCAACCACTTTCGGATCGAATTGTTTCCCGCCCATTCTCTCGATTTCGGAAATGGCATCTGAATGGCTTCGAGCTTTTCGGTATACACGGTTGCTGGTAATTGCTTCGTATGCGTCGACGACGGATACAATCCTGGCTGCAAGTGGGATGCTTTCCCCCATCAGTCCTTGGGGATAGCCGGTCCCGTCATATTTCTCTTGATGAGAGTAAATGATCGGTGCGATATGGTTTATCCCTTCAAGGGAACTAACGATGCTTGCTCCTACGATTGGGTGCAACCTCATCATCTCCCATTCAGCCGAGTCTAAAGGTCCGTTCTTACTGAGTATGTGTTCTGGAACACCAATCTTGCCAATATCATGCAGCATAGCTGCCCAAAAGATGGATTGGGTTTCATCCTCACAGAAATCAAATTCTGTGGCCATGGTCTTAGCCCAATCAGCGACCTTACCGCTGTGACCGCTGCCATCGGCAACTTGGGAGTCGATGTAACAGGTTAGATTGATGAGAAACTGTATCCATTCGACGGCGCTGTAAGCCATGGCTTTGAAACTCCAATATTGGTAGGTGGAGTCCCAATGTTGCAATGACTATGCCATTGATGGGATTCTAGATACAAATTGCCGTGTAGAAAATTGCTCAGATTTTGATAGAATCTTTCATACTGCTTATAAACATGCAGAAAGGAAAACACAGATGGTGCCAATATATAATCACAAAGAGATTGAACCAAAATGGCAGGATAGGTGGGAGCGCGATGATCTTTATCGTGCTGATGTTGATGAAACTCGACAGAAATATTATGCCCTGACCATGCTACCTTACCCTTCGGGGGAATTGCATATCGGGCATTGGTATGCAATGACTCCAGCGGATGCGCGTGCCCGTTTTAAGCGGATGAAGGGTTATAACGTTATGTTTCCAATGGGATTTGATGCTTTTGGATTACCTGCCGAGAATGCGGCCATTAAACGAAACATCCACCCCAAGGAATGGACCTACGCCAATATCGACCGTATGCGCTCACAGATGAAAAGTATGGGGGCAATGTTCGACTGGCGGCGTGAAGCAATTTCATCAGATCCCAAGTATTATCATTGGAGCCAATGGTTCTTTACTCAACTTTTCAAACACGATCTTGCTTACCGCAAAATGTCACCTGTTGACTGGTGTCCAAATTGCAATACTACGTTAGCCCGTGAGCAAGTTTGGGGTGAGGATCGACATTGTGAGAGGTGCAACACTCCAGTAATAAAAAAAGATCTCGAACAGTGGTTTTTCCGGACAACTAACTATGCCGAAGAACTCTTGGATTTCTCTCAAATTGATTGGCCGGATCGGGTGAAGGCACTACAAACAAATTGGATTGGACGATCCGAGGGCGCTTCAGTTGTTTTCCACACTGAATCAGGAGACCCTATTGAAGTATTTACAACACGTCCAGATACACTTTGGGGAGCTACTTTTATGGTTTGGCTCCTGAGCATCCACTCGTCCACAAAATCACAACGGATATCAATCGCGAAGCTGTAGAAAGCTATATTCAAGAAGCAACAAGGCAAACAGATATCGAGCGCGAGTCAATAGAGACGGATAAGACTGGTGTCTTCACGGGTGGATATGCAGTGAATCCAGTTAATAATGAACGTATACCTATTTGGATTGCCGATTACGTTCTGATGACTTATGGCACGGGTGCAATTATGGCAGTCCCAGCGCATGATGAGCGGGATTTCGAATTTGCATTGAAATTTGGCTTACCCATCTTGCCAGTGATTGACCGTGGTGATGGCAAGCTGAAATCATTTGCAGCTCTGGAGTCGATGGAGTCTGGATTTCCCGCTGCATTAACCGAGGCAAACATCCCATATGTTTTAACTGATCTTGGTTACGAAGTAACTATTCCGCTGGAGAAAATGGATCAATATTTACAGATTGCCCAGACGAACTTATTCCCCGGTTATTGGAGTGAAGTCGTTGGGGCTCAGTGGCTTTTTGTTTTCAAAGATGAGATTATCCAATGGGACTCAGTTAGAACCGATAGAAATATTTTATCTCGTTGTAAAAGCTTGAAGCCTGCGATTGAGGACATCAGAAGTTTAATGGAAATGTTGTGGCTGTGTGAGTTTTATCGGGATACTCTTTACCACCATGAGTATGGAAGGATGATCAACTCTGGTCAGTTCAGTGGGACAGCAGGCGATGCTGCTGTCCCAAGCGTAATTGCGTGGTTGGAGGAGAGGGGGATTGGAACTGGTGCGGTAAACTACCGCTTACGGGACTGGTTGATTTCCCGGCAACGGTATTGGGGAGCACCAATTCCCATGGTGTATTGCCAAGCCTGTGGTGTACAGCCTGTTCCTGATGATCAACTTCCCATTCTTCTCCCTGAAGACGTCCAATGGCTGCCAACAGGGGAATCTCCCTTGAAACTGCACCCGATCTGGTCAAATACCACTTGCCCCGTGTGCGGAGAGTCTGCCAAGCGTGAAACCGACACGATGGATACTTTTATGTGCTCATCATGGTACCACTTGAGGTATTTGAGTCCTGATTATGATCTTGGTCCTTTTGATCAGCGTGAATATGATTATTGGATGCCGGTAGATATATATACCGGCGGGATAGAGCATGCTACGATGCATTTAATTTACACGCGCTTTTTCCACAAAGCCGGTCGCGACATGGATATCATGAAAGGGTCAGAGCCCATGCTGCAGCTACGCAACCAGGGCATTGTCCTCGGAGAAGATTCAGAAAAAATGTCAAAAAGTCGTGGTAATGTGATTGCACCAGATCACTTGGTGAATCGCTATGGGGCCGATGTGGTAAGGGCTTATCTGATGTTCTTCTCGCGCTGGGATTTAGGTGGTCCTTGGAATAGCAGCGGCATTGAAGGCGTTGTCCGTTGGGTGCGCAGAGTATGGATATTATTCCACGAAGTCCGTGAAGATCCTTCGTTTGGAAAGCAGGAATTTGATGCTTATGATCCTGACACAATACGGAATTTGAAGCGTAAAGTCCATCAAACCCTGCAAAAAGTGAGCCATGATTTCGAAGAATTTGAATTTAACACCATCATTTCTGCACTTATGGAGTTGTTGAATGAAATTTATAAGGCGCGTGATGAAGGTGCAGCTGGTTCGGATGAATGGCGGGAGATGGAAGATATCTATTTACGCATGATGGCACCAGTGACGCCCCATATTGCAGAAGAGTTGTGGCAACTCATCGGTAAGCAGTATTCAATCCACACTCAATCCTGGCCTGAAGTTGATGAAGACGCAGCGGTAGAGGAAACTATCCCTTTGATTATTCAAGTGAACGGTAAACTGCGTGACCGCATACAAGTTCCACTAAACATCAGAGCCGAGGAAGCAGAGATGGTAGCATTGAGTAGCAAAGTTGTGCAGGGGTATCTCTCGGGTAAGAATCCCCAGAGAATAATATATGTGCCAGGTCGTCTGGTCAATATTGTGCTCTAATTCTATCGGAAGGACTCTGACACCTATCCGATATCCTATTACTAAGAGAAAAAACCTGGCGAATTTCGGTGCCGACTGATTAATATTTCAATTGCTGGTATATACACAGGTTCTCTGATGGACAAATCGCAGCATTGATCGATAACCATTGACATACCGTGGAGTTTCATAAACAATGCGTTACGAAGAACTAAATTGGTTCGATGTGGAAAACTATTTGGAAGCAGATGACCGCTTAATGCTTGTGTTCGGATCCTGTGAACAGCATGCGCATTTAAGCCTCCTAACGGATGTGAAAATTCCCCTTGCATTGGCAGATGCTGCTAGTAATGATAGTAATGTCTTGGTTGCACCAGTGGTTAATTTTGGTGTTTCTCCGTATTTCTTAGCATTCCCGGGAACAATCAGCCTGCGTGTGACAACATTGTTGAATGTTGCTGAAGATATCGTTCGTTCTGTCCATCAACAAGGATTCCGACGCATATTAGTGCTCAATGGACACGGAGGAAATGATCCGTTGAAGAACCGGTTGTATGAACTTACGAACCAACTGGAATTACTACAGTTGAAATGGTATGCGTGGTATCAATCGCACTCAGTTCTAGACATTGCAGCTAAGTACGATTTGAAGCCTGCCCACGCCAATTGGGTGGAGGCTTTCCCTTTCACTCAAATCGGAGAACCTCCAGCGGCTGATAAAATTCCTCTTGAAGTACCTCATATGTTGAGCAGCCAAGAAACTCGTGATCTATTTGGTGATGGCTCTTTTGGAGGTCCATATGCTGTTAGCCAGAATATTATGCAGGAAATATTTGACACGGCATTATTAGATATTTTACAACTTTTGAAATTTGAATAGTTATATTACTCTCAATTTCTCTGTACAAAAATTGATTCTGCGATGGTTAGAATTGGTTAATACTAATCTGGGGTTTTCCAAGGCAGAGATTCATCCCGGTGGAATAAATACGATTCTCAAATATAACAAATAAAACCGTTATCGAAGTGTCAACGCACTCTCCTTGAGTTTCTAATGAAGATGTAGAGAGCAGTATGAGTTTGAATAGGTCTCAGAATCTAGCAATTCACAAAATGTTGACGGAAGCAATAATTTGCCCTAATAAGTTTGCCAAAATTCATCTCGAATGGACGTAAAATGACCGTAGCTGTGTCGGTTATCATTCCTTGTTTTAACGAAGAAACAACGATTGGATTAGTGTTGGATGCCTTATTCAAGCAGACATTTCCAAGGGTTCAATTGGAAGTCATTATCGCTGATGGTTTGAGTACAGATTCTACTCGCGAAATTATCTCGGATTTCCAAATACATCACCCTGATCTGGCGCTAAAAATAGTTGACAATGTTTCTCGTACCATACCATCAGGTTTAAATCTCGCTGTGAGAAGCAGTTCGGGGAAGTATATTATCCGTCTCGATGCGCATTCAATTCCTGAGAATACGTACATTAAGAATTGTGTAGACTTACTTGAAGCAGGTGCAGGGGACAATGTCGGTGGTATGTGGATAATCAAACCCGCAAGGGATAACTGGCAGGCAAAATCAATTGCAGAGGCTGCCGCGCATCCCCTTGCAGTCGGTGACGCTCACTATCGGCTTGGTAGTAAAGCTCAAGAGGTTGATACAGTACCATTTGGGGCTTATCGCCGGGAGTTAATCAACAAAATTGGTGGTTATAATGAAAGTCTTCTTACCAATGAAGATTATGAATTTAATGTGCGCATCCGTCAAGAAGGTGGATTAATATGGTTTGATCCAAAAATACGGACCACGTATATCGCCCGTTCGAATCTTCGGGAGTTAGTCCGGCAGTACTGGCGCTATGGATATTGGAAGGCGCGCATGATTATGAGATACCCCCGTACATTACGTTGGCGGCAGCTACTACCTCCAACCTTTGTTCTATCAATCATTATTTTGCTTCTTGTGGGGATTCTTTCCCATCATGCTTGGATTCTGCTGGCATTTGAGATTGGAGTATACTTGGTCGTGTTGTTGCTGGTAGGAATTATTAGGTCGAGCCAGAAAAAATATTGCGGCTTTGCTTTAGGATTACCGCTGGCAATCATTGCAATGCACCTAGCCTGGGGTACGGCTTTCTTATATAGTTTAATTCAAAAATGAGTTCACAGCGTTATCTCAAAAGTTCTAGCACATGGAAGTTGCGAATCGGAGAGCGGAGAGGGGTATTAATCCTTGGCGATCTTCTGATGGCATTCTTATCCATGGTCATTGCATTATATTATTGGGGGCTCAGTGTTCGGTTCATTGATTTCGATTTAATATTTTTACAGGAACGCGTTCCGGCATGGTTTTATCTACTGCCTTTTATTTGGCTCTTGTTGCTGATTGAACTATATGACGCGCAAACCGCAGGTAATTGGTCTGCAACAATAAGAGGTGTTGCTTCAGCCGCGATCATTGGGTTTATTGCATATTTGGTGCTTTATTTTTACTATGTTGATCCTCCCCGCTCACTGCTCCCACGCCGTGGAGTGGCTAGTTTCATAATCACTGCCTCAATATTAACACTGATCTGGAGAAGTATATATATTAAGATTTTTACTGCACCACAATTAATGCGCAGGGTCCTGCTGGTAGGAGGTGGAAAAGCAGGTAAAAAGCTACTGCATGTTGCCAACGACTTGTGGCCACCACCATTTTTCATCGTCGGCGTGATTGATGATGATGAGAGCAAACAAGGCGGAAAAGTTGAGAATTACGCAATCATCGGAACCAGCGAAAATTTAACTGATATCATAGTGGAGCAAAATGTATCTGATATCATCGTAGCGATCTCCGGTGAAATGCGCGTAAGCATGTTCCAAGCCTTGATCGATGCTCAAGAGCAAGGCGTTGAGATCACGAGAATGCCCAAAGCGTATGAGGAGCTTGTTGGACGTATCCCCATTCAGGAATTGGAAGCTGATTGGATCTTACGATCTTTTGTTGATGAAGCTCGAGTTAGCCGTTTTTATGTAACCACAAAACGGTTTGTTGATATCTTAGGAGGGGGAATAGGTATGCTTTTATTCTTGTTATTGTTACCCCTTTTGGCATTATTAATCATTATCGATGATGGGCGGCCCATATTTTATTCGCAAACTCGATCGGGAAAAGCTGGCAGACCATATACGTTATATAAATTGCGAACAATGCGACGAGATGCCGAAGCAGATGGACACCCACAATGGGCCAAAGAAGATGATGCGCGTGCGACTCGAATTGGTAAGATTCTCAGAAAAACTCATTTGGATGAGCTCCCGCAGTTCATAAATGTTTTAACTGGTGAGATGAGCTTAATTGGTCCAAGAGCCGAGCGACCGGAATTAGTCGAATTGTTCCAGCAGCATGTGCCGTTTTACCGTGCAAGGTTGCTTGTGAAACCCGGTATTACTGGCTGGGCGCAAGTCAACTTGGGTTATGTTGCTACCATTGAAGAAACGGTTACCAAGTTAGAATGCGATTTATATTACATAAAAAATCGAAATCTATGGATGGATATCATCATTTTGTTGCGCACACCTAATACGGTGATCGGTTTCCGAGGTCGATAGACTTTCTGGAAATATTAATCAACCTATGCGAAAACTAAAAGAAATTGTCAACAGCGCGTTTGATAAGATCGCGGGATTCCCTAGAAACTGGATTATCTTCGCCGAAGATATAATCATCATTGTTATCTCTGCTCTTGGTAGCTTTGCACTGCGTTTGGACTTAGGACCTTTGTTTATCCTATATTTACCTCAAGCAATCACACTAGTTGTTGTCGCATTACTGATTAAACCGATTGTGTACTATTTCTTTGGATTTTACAGGCGTCTTTGGGCATACGCTAGCATTCAGGAATTAAAGCTCATCGCTGTTAGTGTTACGACTGCTTCTGTATTGGTTTCCATCATTATTGTATTCCTCCGGGCAGTTGAAGTAATTCCCTATTTTCCTCGGAGCACCTTGCCAATAGATTGGTTGTTATCCCTTGTATTGGTTGGTGGCTCACGTTTTTCAATGAGAATACTAGCCGAATCACGTGGTGAAACCAAATCGTATGGCAAACGCAGCCGTAGGGTGTTGGTCGTTGGTGCTGGAGATGCTGGGGCATTGGTCGTCCGCGAAATGCAGAAAAACCAGCAGCTTGGCTTGGAACCAATCTGTTTTCTTGATGATGATCAAAGCAAACAGAAACAACAAATCCATGGTATCCCTGTGATGGGGAATTTGGATGATTTGGCTAGATTAGTATCCGTGTTGCGGATCAGCGAGGTTGTTATTGCTATACCAAGTGCACCTGGTGGTATTGTTCGCCAAATTGCTGATATTTGTCGTGAGAAAGACATCCCTTTCAGGACGATGCCGGGAATATATGAGTTGATCGGTGGGACAGTTAATGTAAGCCGTTTACGAGAAGTCCAAATCACCGACTTGCTGCGCCGGGAGTCTGCGCTAATTGATGAAAGCAAGATAGGCAGCAACCTCATTGGAAAGCGTATTCTAATAACCGGTGCAGGTGGATCAATTGGCCGAGAATTGTGTCGACAGGTGGCTCGGTGGGGTCCTTCAGCATTGATTCTTCTGGGTCATGGAGAAAACAGCATCTATGAAACTCTATTGGAACTCGAGAAATTGTTCCCGAACATGCCTGTCCATCCTGTAATTGCGGATATACGTGATATCGATCACTTGAATGTTATCTTTGAAAATTATTATCCTCAGGTTATCTTTCATACTGCCGCTCATAAGCATGTCCCATTAATGGAACTCAATGTTGAAGAGGCAGTTTCGAATAATATCTTAGGGACGCGAAACATGGTTGAAGTTGCTGCGAATTTTACGATCGAGCAATTTGTAATGATCTCAACGGATAAAGCAATCCGCCCAACTAGCGTTTATGGGGCTACAAAAAGGCTCGCAGAATTACAGGTATTGGATGCCGCTCATAGCACGGGATTGTTGTTTTCCGTTGTCCGGTTTGGCAATGTCTTAGGTAGCCGAGGAAGTGTTATCCCGACATTTCAGAGTCAAATAGACGGTGGTGGCCCGGTTACGATTACGCATCCTGATATGGAGCGCTTCTTCATGACGATTCCAGAAGCGGTTCACTTGGTACTGCAGGCAGCCGCGATGGGTCAGGGCGGGGAAGTATTTGTCTTGAAAATGGGCGAACAGGTGCGTATACTTGATCTAGCAGAGGATTTGATTAGGTTGGCTGGCTTAGATCCCGGAGAAGATATTGAAATTGTCTTCACGGGAATTCGCCCAGGTGAAAAATTAAGTGAAGAGCTCTGGGACCAATGGGCTCAATATGAACCAACAGATCATCCTGATATTGTACTCTTAGCCGACGAAGATATCCTATCGGGGAATGCTCTCACGGGTGTTGTGAATGATTTAATTCACCTTGCCCGCGAAGGAGATACAACCTCGATAGTCCGCGTCTTAGATGAATGTATTCCTGGTGCTGCGGTACGCAGTACTCCTCCGCCAGATCTTACCGCGATTGTATAATAGAGCCAATCTGAAATATTGAATTTTACCTTAGGATCATATGCCTGAGATCACAAAGCCGGAGTGGGCGAAATTTTTCGCGAACTATCCAAACTCCCATATCCTTCAGACGCCTGAATGGGGTGATGTCAAATCGAATTTTGCTTGGCATCCAGTTCATTTTCTCCATAAGGATTGTGGAGCGCAGTTACTGATTAGATATCTCCCACTCGGGTATAAAATTGCTTATATCCCGATGGGTCCAATCGGGAAGTTAGAAAGATGGGACGCATTGCTTGCTGAAATTGATGAGTTTTGTAGGTTTCAGCGAGTCGTTTTTCTGAAAGTTGAGCCTGACAATTGGAATATGCCGCACACAGCAGATTTGCTTACCCAGACAGGTTTCATATTGAGCTCACAAAACATTCAACCTGCTGCAACAATATTGATCAATCTAAACGATACTGAGGATAATATCTTGGCCAATATGAAGCAGAAAACACGCTACAACATACGTTTGGCTGAGCGTAAAGATGTCGCCGTCTCTGAAAGTACAGATATCAATAGATTCTATAGACTGGTACAAGAAACGAGTATCAGGGATGGTTTTGGTATTCATACCAAGGCGTACTATCAAGGTACATTTGATGCATTCAGACCATCGGGTCGCTGCCAATTATTACTAGCAGAATTTGCGGGTGATGTTCTCGCTGGCTTAATGGTTTTTATCCAAGGGAAGCGAGCATGGTATTTTTATGGTGCCTCGGGTAGTGAACATCGGGATTTGATGCCGAATTACCTATTGCAATGGGAAGCCATCAAATGGGCTAGATCACATGGATGTCAGGTATATGATCTTTGGGGCGTGCCCGATGAAGATATTGAGAACTTAGAGACCAACTTTACCAAGAGATCAGACGGATTGTGGGGGGTATACCGATTCAAACGAGGCTGGGGTGGACAACTGATGCGTTCGGCAGGAGCTTGGGATCGGATCTATTCGCCATTGTTTTATAAGATGTATGCTATGTGGACTAGGCGCAGAATATTGGATGCGACTTGATTATGTCACCGAGATCTTTTTTAGCTCCTGATTTCTACCGAATTGCTCCCCGTTGAGGTGTTAATAATGGAATATTTCACTAATCAGTGGGATGAACTAGTTGCTCAAATGAAACATTCGCACTTCCTCCAATCGACAGAATGGGCTTCGGTAAAGAGCGCTTATAGCTGGTCACCGATTCCACTGGTATGGATCGCTGAAGATGATACATACAAGATGAAAAAGTACATCGGTAGGCTAGGACATAACCACAATTCCCCTAGCGCAATAGCAATGGTACTCAAGCGCAAGATGCCCATTTTGGGTCGCTATTCGAAGGCTTGTATTCTATATGTCCCGAAAGGACCGATGTTAGATGACTGGGGCAATAGCAAGTTGCTACCGGCTGTTCTTACAGATCTCGCAAACTTCTCACATCGAACAGGAGCGATCCTCATCAAGATTGATCCTGATTTCACTGTCGGATCTGGCGAACCCAATGACACTAATGCAGAAACCAATTCCCTTACCGACTCGGTTATTGGGTCATTCCGGGATCACGATTGGCAGTTTTCAAAAGAACAGATCCAATTTAAAAACACGGTATCGATTAATTTGTGCCAAACGGAAGATGAGCTATTGGCTAGGATGAAACAAAAGACTCGCTACAATATACGATTAGCCCAACGCAAAGGCGTGATAATCAGAACAGCAGATGGAGCGGATTTTGATTTGCTCTATTCCATGTATGCGGAAACTTCATTACGAGATGGTTTCACAATCAGGGAGAAGGATTATTACATAAGACTTTGGGAGACATTTATTGATCGAGAGATGTTGGAAGCATTAATTGCTGAAGTTAATGGCTCCCCTATTGCTGGAGTGATGATCTTGAGATTCGACCAGAAAGCCTGGTATTTTCAAGGTATGTCTACTTTACTACATCGCGAGAAGATGCCGAATTACTTATTGCAGTGGGAAGCAATGAGGCGGGCAAAGCAATCTGGTTGTAGCGTTTATGACATGTGGGGCGCGCCAGACGAGTTTTCCGAAAAAGATCCCCTTTGGAATGTGTACCGATTTAAGCAAGGATTTGGCGGGGAGGTTGTTAGGCATATCGGTGCGTGGGATTATATAGCTCATCCAGTTGCATTCTGGCTCTACCGCAATATATTGCCTATGGGATTAGCTCTAATGCGGCGCATGGGGCGAAAATCAACAGAACAATCTATGGCATAAATATTCAATTTATCTTATCAATGAAGACACTAGCGAAGTAAGGAGCTGTAAATGAAAAATATCCCCCGCGTTCATCTAGCTCATCTCCCGACTCCTATTGAATCAATGCAACATCTATCTAAAGAGTTGGGAATTTCCTTACTTGTAAAACGAGATGACTTAACCGGACTGGCGTTTGGCGGTAACAAGACACGAAAATTGGAATTTCTATTGGCAGATGCCCAAGCCTCAGGTGCAAAAACCCTGATAACAACTGGTGCTCTCCAATCGAACCACTGCCGGCAAACTGCAGCTGTAGCTGCAAGATATGGGATGGATTGTATTCTGGTGCTCGTCGGAGAATCGCCAAAGGAAATGAGCGGAAATCTTCTGCTAGATTCCCTTTTAGGGGCTGAATTATCCTGGACATCAATTGAAAAGCGAGATGAATCATTGCGAAAGATCGTCAAGCGAGCCCAATCTGATGGCCGGAAACCTTACCTAATCCCTTATGGTGGATCAAACCCAATTGGTGCAGCAGCCTTTGCGCTGGCAATGAAGGAAGTGTTGGAACAAGGCGAACATCCAGATTGGGTCGTGGTCGCGTCCTCCTCTGGTGGTACACAAGCAGGGTTGGTCGTTGGCGCACAGCTGTTTAATTTCCAGGGGAAAATCCTTGGGATAAGTATCGATACACCGGAAGCTGAATTGTGTCTCCACGTAGCTGATTTGGCAACCCAAACGGCGGGATTCCTGGGCAGCAAAAAATCAATTGCTGCAGATGCAGTCCATGTCACAGCAGATTATCTCGGTGCTGGTTATGGGAAGCCCGGAGCTCTGGAGATCAATGCTATTAAAACATTTTCCCAAATGGAAGGTATCTTATTGGACCCGGTTTATACCGGTCGGGCAGCAGGCGGTTTGTTAGATTTGGCAACAAGAGGATTTTTCTATCAGGGTCAAAAAGTGCTATTCTGGCATACAGGTGGATCACCTGCACTTTTTGCAGATTACTATCAGCCTTTATTGCAGAACATCTAACAATCAATGTTGCGTTTTCCTGATCTCAATCTGTAAATTGGCTGTCATAAACTGCGTTCCCTACAGGATTTTGTTCTTTGGATAACTAATACTTGACGTAGGGGATATGAATTGATCCAAAGAGCCAACATT
>JBFENN010000019.1:0-30029 GCA_041551115.1 Anaerolineales bacterium | reverse complement strand
CGGTCCTGGTTATAGCTGTGATGGCCGCCTTTCTAATCCGCCAGCCGGTCACGATCGCCACCAAGGCCTACAGCGGCAGGCGTTCACGCCGCGATCTGCCTGCGGCCCGGTTTTGGATGCTTATCTACGGGGTGGTGATCATCGTCGCGACCCTGAGTCTAATCGGGCTCGGGTACGCATATATCCTCATCTTAGCCATTCCAGGCATCCCGGTCTTTATCTGGCACTTGTACTTGGTGAGCAAACGCCAGGAGCGCAGGCAAGCCGGGATTGAAATCGTCGGCAGCGGTGTCCTAGCGTTGTCCGCTCCTGCCGTGTACTGGGTAGGTGTCGGCTCGGTGGATCCAACCGGATGGTGGCTCTTCCTGCTGGTCTGGCTGCAGTCAGCGGCCTCTATCGTTTATGCTTATCTGCGACTGGCCCAGCGTGATCTCACCAAGACACCTACCGTCCGTGCGCGTTTTATGATGGCGCGCCGGGCGCTCCTCTACACGTCATTCAACTTGCTTTTTTCCGCACTCTTGGCTTGGAACGTACTGCCCACCCTCATCTGGCTGCCATTCAGTATCCAGTGGCTTGAATCATTATGGGGGTCGTATTTCCCTGCTATCGGCGTTAAACCCACCCGGATCGGCTTGCGACAATTGATCGTAAGTACGGTATTTACCTTAACTTTCATATTAACCTGGCATTTGTCTAGATAAATTCGAATCCAATTGGGTTCACATATCCCAAACTATTATTTTTGATATGGCGCGTAACGCCGCACTCCTTGTGGGGTTAACCTATGTGGAACAATAAGTGATATACAAACGGCATGGAAATTGTACTGGATAGATAAGAACCAGAAACCACGATTACAAAAATACTATTGCATCAACAAGGAGGTAGTACTCATGTCCGAACAAATGTCCCCCGAGATCACCAGTGATGATAAGCTTTGGTCAGCGTTAGGTTACGTGATTCCAATCATCGCCATTATCGTCCTCTTTATCGAAGATAAGAAGAACCGCCCATTTATCCGCTTCCATGCTGTTCAGGCGTTGGCGTTTAATGTCGTGCTGTGGGTTTTGATCTTCATTGTCAGTCTGGTGACGCTTGGTTTCGGCGCACTGTGCGCGCCCCTGCTTTGGTTGGTGTCCTTCTGGCCAGCCTACGATTCATTCCAGGGTAAGTACACTGAACTGCCCGTCATCACCAATTTTATTAAGAAGCAAGGCTGGGTTTAAATCATCTACATGCGTATTCGTCATCCCGGTCCGAGAACAGAAAATCGGAGCGGGATGACTTAATATAGGAGGAAATCATGGCTGCTGAAGCTGAACCGCTGCCACTCCCAGCCCCAGAATCAATGTCTTCGAATGATGAGCACACCTGGGCGATGCTCGCTCATCTCAGTATCTTTGCCAATCTCGTAACAGGTTTCTTAGGCCCACTCATTGCCCTGGTGATCTACCTGGTCTATAGGGACCGCTCCCGATACATAGCTTACCAATCGATGCAAGCCTTGGTCTTCCAGCTCATCTTCTGGGTTGGTGCAGCGATCATAGCAGCTATCCTTTGGCTCATCAGCAGCCTGTTGCTGGTATTGGTGTGCCTGGGCTGCCTCGTAATGCCTCCCGCTCTATTTTTCACGCTGTTACCCTTAGCTGCGCTGGTGTACGGTGCAATCGCAGCCAACCAATTCAGCCAAGGAGAAGATTTTAAGTACTGGCTGATCGGTGACTGGGTGCGCAGTATCTACGAACCCACAGCAGAGCCAGGAGATTGAGATTTAATTAGGAGCCGGAATTCACCTTGCTTGACTTTTGTCCGACTCCACTTTAGAATCAATCCATAAAGTTACCTGTACCAGGGGAGAGTCCCATTGCTGTGGGCACCGAAGGGGCAAACCTGACAGCAGCTACTGCAGGTGAAACTCTCAGGTAAATGGACCCTGGGGCAGTCGAACTCTGGAAAGCTGGTAATCGTTGGCATAATTGCCAGCACCGAAGGGGCAAGTGCCTTTATAGGCACGAATCTCTCAGGTCAACGACAGAGGTGTACGCAATGCTACGCGTGCGCCTTTATTTATTTTAATTCGATGGATTAGCAAAGTGTGGTTTCCAAATAACGAATAACATAATTAGGAGGATCAAGATGGATTTCCCCAAAGATCTTTTGTACACCGACAACGATGAATGGGTTCGCGTCGAAGGTGACACCGGAACTGTAGGCATCACGGATTACGCCCAGGACCAGCTCTCCGATGTCGTCTATGTGGAAGTAGTAGTCAGTGAGGGTGAAGTTGTCACGCAAGGCGATACTTGTGCAACGATAGAGTCCGTCAAAGCCGCAGCGGATGTCTACATGCCGGTCAGTGGAAAAATCATTGCCACCAACGAAGAGCTGGCTGATACACCGGAACTCGTCAACAGTGAACCATATGGTGCTGCTTGGTTGGTGAAACTGGAATTGAGCGATAGCTCCGAGCTTGAAGGTTTGATGGACGCCGCCGCTTACGAGAAATTCACCGCTGAGAAAAGTTAATCCATTTCTATTGAAATATTAGTGACCCGCCGCGGAGAAATTAACCGACCGGGTTAAGGAGCAGCAATGTACTTTCCCCACACACCAACTGAGCGGGAAGAGATGCTGGCAGCGATTGGCGTTGGCCAAATCGACGAACTATTCGAAGCGGTCCCCGAGCAGCACCGCTTCCCAGACCTGGGGCTTCCACCTGCTCTGTCAGAGATGGAAATCCTGAATGAGATGGAAGGATTAGCCTGGGCGAACGATTCAGCCAATGAATTGGCATGCTTCTTAGGTGCTGGAGCATACCTTCACTATATACCGGCTGCGGTTGACTCAATCCTTAGGCGCGGTGAGTTTTATACTGCCTATACTCCGTACCAACCGGAGATATCCCAGGGCACCTTGCAAGCAATCTTCGATTACCAAAGTCTGGTCACGGCATTGACGGGGATGGAGGTCAGCAACGCCAGCCACTACGATGGCGCCACTGCAGCAGCAGAAGCTGTCAGTATGGCGATCGCGAATTTCCGCGGCAAACGCAGCAAGGTCATCCTCTCCCCCACCCTGCATCCTCACTACCGCGAAACCATCCACACTTACAATCCAGCCGGTGATATCACTTTTGATGGAGAGGATTCAGCGCTGAATAACCCACCGGAGGCACTGATTCCGCTGATCGATAATCAAACTGCGCTAGTTATTGTCCAATATCCTGATTTCCTTGGCCGGATTTTTGACCTCACTGAACTTGCTGATGCTGTTCACGAGCAAGGAGCTTTGCTGGCGGTGTCGGTAAATCCACTTGCCCTGGGGCTGATTAAACCTCCAGGAGAATTCGGCGCAGATATTGTTACTGGTGAAGGGCAAACACTCGGAATTCCGCTCGCGTATGGCGGACCTTACCTAGGCATCTTCACTACGCGCGAAAAATTGGTTCGAAAAATGGCCGGCAGGCTGGTAGGGGAAACGGTGGATAACCGCGGCCAGCGAGCATATGTACTCACTTTGACTGCCCGTGAACAGCATATCCGCCGGGAGAAAGCCACTTCAAATATCTGTACGAATCAGGGTTTGATGGCTCTAGCGGCAACGGTCTACATGAGCTTGCTAGGAAAGCATGGGCTCAAGCAGGTTAGTTCCCTATGCTATCACAAAGCGCATTATGCCGCCCGACAGATACAATCCCTGAATGGTTACGAGCTTTGGTCGGAAACGCCATTCTTCAACGAATTCGTTATCCGCTGCCCAACTACGGTTGAAAGCATCAATGAGCATCTGCTGGAGCACAATATTCTGGGGGGCTACGATCTTGGGCAAGACTACCCTGAGCTCACAGATCACATGCTGATTGCTGTGACGGAAATGAATTCGAAGGAAGAGATCGATGACCTGGTCATGGTTTTGGCGGAGGTGTCGGATGACTGAGCCCAGATTATGTGAATTGTCTGTCCCGGGTCGCAAAGGATTTTCATATTCAGCTCTAGATGTACCCGTAGCAGCACTTCCGGATCATTTGGTTCGGGAAGAGTTGCCCATGCCAGAACTGTATGAAGTGGATGTGATCCGCCGCTATACCCGGCTTTCACAGCTGAATTATGGTATCGACATCGGTTTTTACCCCCTGGGATCTTGTACGATGAAATATAATCCCCGGATCAACGAAGAAACTGCCCGGATCCCCGGATTTGCGCATGTCCATCCATTGCAGCCGATGATTACGACCCAAGGCAGCTTGGCTCTGATGTATCAGCTACAGGAGTGGCTCAACAGGATTGGTGGTTTCGCTGGCGTTACATTACAGCCAGCAGCTGGAGCACAGGGGGAACTGACTGGCGTATTGATCATCCGTGCGTATCATGCTGATCGTGGCGACAGCCAGCGCAACAAGATCTTGATCCCTGATTCGGCTCATGGCACCAACCCTGCGACATCTGCAATGAGCGGTATGCACGTGGTTGAGTTGAAATCAGACAATCGCGGCAATGTCGACCTCGGAGCACTGCGCGCCGAATGCGATGAAACCTTAGCTGGCTTGATGCTCACCAATCCCAACACTCTTGGCTTATTTGACGAACATGTAGTAGAGGTTGCGGATATAGTTCACCAAGCAGGCGGTCTGGTCTACGGTGATGGGGCGAACATGAACGCTCTGTTAGGTATTGTCCGTCCAGGCGATCTGGGGATCGATATCCTGCACTATAACCTGCACAAAACCTTCTCAACTCCCCACGGTGGTGGCGGTCCTGGATCAGGTCCAGTTGGTGTTGCCCCCCATCTAGTCGATTTCCTGCCGACACCAGTAGTTACAGTGATCGAAGATGGGGATGATGAAATGGCCCCTTTGTTTGGTCTTGTGTCCCCTGCAAAAACGATCGGACGAGTGAAAGCCTTCCACGGGCATTTCGGTATGATGGTGCGTGCATTTACATATATGTGTATGCATGGTGAAGAAGGGCTGCGCCAGATCGCTGAGTATGCCGTACTGAACGCTAACTATTTGCTTGCCAAATTGCGCGATAGCTACCATGTCCCGTATGACCGGGTCTGCATGCACGAGTTTGTCGCCGAAGGCCGTTGGTCCGATATACCAGATATTCACGCACTCGATATTTCCAAACGGTTGATGGATTACGGTATTCACCCCCCGACCAACTACTTCCCACTGATCGTACACGAATCGCTTATGATCGAACCGACCGAAACTGAAAGCAAACAAAACCTGGATGCCTTCGCCGATGTGATGATCAAAATCGCGCAAGAAGCTCAGCAAGAACCAGAACTGCTCCGCAACGCTCCAGCTGTTACACCTTTCGGACGGCTCGATGAAGTAAAAGCGGCACGCGATTTGATTTTACGCTGTGCTGTAGATTCCGATTCGTAGCAGAAACATACCCATAAAAGACAAAATCCCACCTCTACAGGGTGGGATTTTCTACTTCTAAGTCACGATTCCATAAAATGAAGTGCACAATATGAATATCAGCATCAACACCTTAAATCAAATACGCTTGGTATCGCCGCCCTCTGCTTGGATTTACTGATAATATTGTCAAGTGTAATTGCGGTTTGCAAATCATGGACATGATAAAATTGCTATCCAATTTTGATCTACAGGTCTTTTTATGGCTGCGACCAGCACACCCGAATTTAAATTTGTTGAACCGAGACACCAAGTAGAAGTTCACTTGTCAGATGGTCGGGTGATCTCTGGACCGCGTGGAGCAGAGATCCGCGAGTTTTTTGATGTACTCAAGAGCGATAACATCCCCCCAATCATCGGTGCAATCGTGGATGGTCAGTTGCGTGAATTAACATTTCGCATCAAGATGGATGCTTGCGCTCAACCTGTCACAATGGGCGATGCCGATGGCATGCGAATCTACCGCCGTTCACTAACCTTCCTGCTCGAAACTACCTTTAACGATCTTTACCCCACCATCAATCTGCGGATAGATCATTCTGTTTCGTCGGGAGGGTACTACTGTCACATCACCGGACGCCCTCCATTGAGTGCTAATGAGTTGGCCGAGATAGAAGCTTACATGCATAAATATGTTGCTGATGATATCCCTTTTACACGCATGGAAGTACCGCTCCAAGAAGCAATTGATTTCTTCAAGGAGGAAGGTGCTGAAGAGAAAGTACGCTTGCTAGTCCACCGCAAAAAGAACTACCTGACAATGTATAGCCTTAAATCCCACCGGGATTACCACCATGGTTACATGGTCCCATCCACAGGCTACTTGAAGTGGTTTGCCCTGATGCTCACCGGAGAAGGCTTTACCTTGCGTTTCCCGCGCCGCCACGCTCCGACCGAACTGCTCGCACCACCATCTTACCCGACATTATTAAGCACATTCCGGCAGTACGGTCGTTGGTTGGACCGCCTCGGCATTGCAAGTGTTGGAGCGTTGAACGATGCCATCCAAGAAGACCGCTCCCCTGAGATCATCCTGGTTTCGGAGGCATTGCACGAGCAGCGTGTCTCTGAAATCGCCGCCCAGATAGCAAAATTCAGCAAACACCTGCGGATCATTTTCATTGCAGGTCCATCTTCCTCAGGGAAAACAACCTTTTCAAAACGCCTTTCGGTTCAATTGGTGGCACGCGGTGTCACACCTTACAATTTGGAGATGGACAACTACTTCATCGATCGTGAAAGAACACCGTTGGATGAAAACGGCGAACTCGATTTCGAATCAATAGAAGCTGTAGACCATGCCCGCCTATCCCACGATATCCAGCGCTTGATTGCCCTGGAAACTGTCCAGCTGCCGCGATTTAATTTTGTTACCGGGTCAAGTGAACCAGGCGATATTGTCCGATTAAGAGCTGGGGAAATCATCATCCTCGAAGGAATCCATGGTTTAAATCCAGCTCTCGTATCCGGTATCGACCCGCAATATACTTTTCGTATCTTTGCTTCAGCGCTCACCCAGCTGAACCTAGACAGCCACAACCGCATATCGACAACCGATACCCGATTGATCCGCCGCATCGTGCGCGATGCCCGGGAGCGTGGCTACAATGCGCAAGAGACCATTAGCCGCTGGGAGTCGGTCAGGCGCGGGGAGAAGCGCTATATTTTCCCCTACCAAGAAAATGCAGACTTGATGTTCAACTCAGCTCTGGTATACGAGCTATCAGTACTAAAGCCGCTCGTGGAACCGCTTCTACGGCAGGTGCCAAATGGCACCCATGAATATGTCGAAGCAAAGCGACTATTAGCCTTGCTAGAGTGGTTCCTACCATTAAACACGGATTTAATCCCAGACAACTCGATCTTACGGGAATTTGTTGGCGGCTCGATTCTCAAGCAATTCACGCTTTGGCAGAATCATAATGGCGGGAACTGATCTAAGGCTTACCATTGGCACAGCAATGCTAGGCACAACCGCGATGGAGCAGACTTCAGTCATCCTGAAGACCCTTTCTACCCACTAACAATACGAGCCATCAAACAAATAAGATTGGCCTCGCACACTCGGTCGGATTACTAGCCTAGATATGAGCCCCAGATGACACCTGTTCGTAAACCTATAAGAAGGTTGGTAATCGTAGGGACGAGCCTCCTTGCGTTGATCCTTTTGACAGGTTTTCTGGAAATCACAAAATCCTGGGCCACAAACCCTGCTGACCAGGTATCTCATCATTCTACTGCGAACGATGAACCTACCACACAAACAACAGCGGAGAAATCCTGGGTCATTAGGGCTTATTACAGCGACCCAGAAATGGTGGTAAATTTAGCTGGAAGAATTGAGCCGTGGGAAATCAACCAGGAACTCGGCTACGCCGTCTTGGAAGCAGACCTGGCAGAAATACAATGGCTGGAGGTATCTGGCTTTCAGGTAGTGATTGATGATCAGCTCACTCTCCTGTCAAGCCGAGATTTCTCCAAGCTGCCAGGCCAGAGCAGCGGTATACCAGGCTATCCATGCTACCGCACTTTGACCGAAACATTCGAGACAGCAAATAACTTGGCAGATGAATATCCTGAACTGGTTAGCCTGATCGATATCGGCGACTCGTGGGAAAAAACCGACTCCGCTCTTCAAGCCGGGCACGACCTATTAGTCGTGAAATTAACGAATGCCCAAAGGAATCAGACAAAACCGAAGCTGTTCATTATGGCCTCCATGCACCCCCGTGAACTGGCCCCGGCCGAATTGTCTACCCGCTTCGCCGAATATCTGTTGGTGAATTACAACAAAAATGCGGATATCACATGGCTGCTCGACTACAACGAGATTCACCTGCTGCAGCAAGCCAACCCGGATGGCAGGCTGCATGCTGAAACAGGCCAATTTTGGCGAAAAAACACCAATAACGATTATTGTACAGATACAGATAATCGTGGCGCAGACTTAAACCGCAATTTCTCCTTTCAGTGGGGCTGCTGTGGAGGATCAAGCAGTAATGTCTGTGACGAACTATACCGCGGCCCCAACCCCAGTTCAGAGCCCGAGACATTAGCAATCCAAACCTATTTACGATCGCAGTATCCTGATTTGCGGCAGGAACCACTCAACGCCACAGCCCCGATAACAACTACCGGAGTCTTCATTGATCTGCATAGTTACAGCGGGCTTATCCTCTGGCCGTGGGGTTTCACAACAACGCTAACATCAAACTCTACTGCTTTGGAAACCTTGGGAAGGAAGTTGGCTTTCTTCAATGACTACACTCCCCAGCAGGCAATGAAGCTCTACCCTACGGATGGCTCTACGATCGATTTCGCTTACGGAGAGCTTGGCGTCGCCGCATATACATTCGAGATTGGTACATCATTTTTCCAAGATTGCAGCACATTCGAATCAGCAATAGTGCCAGATAATATACCAGCGTTAATCTACGCAGCTAAAACCATACCGGCACCTTACATGCTGCCATATGGACCCGATGTAATTACGATCACTTTATCGCAAACAACAACGATACAAGGTGGGAGGATCCAAATCAGGGCAACGCTGGATGATACACGCTTCATGCCTGAGAATGGGACTCTACCTGGGGAGAGTATAAATAGAGCGGAACTCTACTTGGACAATCCACCTGATTCAACTCAGGCATCCCCCATACCTGTCCCGCTGCTGCCAGCTGATGGAGAATTCGATTCCGCCATTGAGTCAGCCCTTGGGGAGATTGATACTCAAGGATTATCAGCTGGGCGGCACAGTTTATTTCTGCGGTGACAGGACAGCAATGGGAATTGGGGGCCGTTCACAGCAGAGTTCTTCTACATAGAGCCGATAACACTAGGATCGGAAGGTGTTTTCTTCCCCCTGCTCTTCTCAAATCACAGTTCTTGATCTTATTCTTGGTTATGAATTGACAACGTTGTAAGGCAGTGCTATCCTTGAGCCGAGCCAGTAAAACAAAGTTGGGAATAGTTACATATATGGAGGTATCACATGGATAAGTGGGAATATATGGTCATTCGATCCTACAGTGGCGTTGTCACGATGGTTAACGGCCAGGAGGTCTCTCAAATGGTCGGATCACAACCTGCAGGTACGCTACTGCACGAATATCTTTCAGGGGTTGGTGAAGAGGGTTGGGAGGTAGTCAGCATGGCAGGAGTCAGGGAAGGTGCTGATATCATCCTAAAAAGGGCGTGGGTTGATTATGATGTCGAAGATGAGAAAGCAGCCGAATAATCTGGGCGATTGAGTTGGTTTGGCTTGATTTCTGACTCAAGTTCACGCAGCGGATTAATGTATTATTATGTCAACGAATCAGAACTACGATCAACATACAGAGGATGAGCATGTCGCTTAATTCTTCCCCGCGATCAACCCGTGAAAAACGTCGTGCGAAGCGGGCTGCCCAGAAACGGAACCAACGTATCGCAATAGCTGCAGTCGTCATTATCATTCTAGCTATTGCCGTGTTCATTATTTACAACCAATATGCATCGAATAGGGCTACTACAAGTAGTGATGCATTTTCGATACCAGAGGGAGTTGAAACCATCTCAACTGCATCTGGCTTGCAGTATCAGGATCTAGTTGTCGGTGAAGGTCCTGCAGCACAAGCAGGTGATGTCGTTGCCGTGCATTACACTGGTTGGTTATCTGATAACACGAAGTTTGATTCATCTTTAGATCGTGGGACACCCTTTAGCTTTCCCCTAGGTGCAGGCCGAGTCATCAAAGGATGGGATGAAGGTGTTGCCGGCATGCAAGTCGGCGGCGTACGCCGTTTGATCATCCCGGCAGAGTTAGGGTATGGTGAGCGGGGTTCCGGGCAGTTGATCAAACCAGGTGACACATTAATTTTTGAAGTCGAACTTCTCGAAATTGAATCTCCGTAATAGGATCTCATGGATCAACAACAAAAGGTCTGGCTTGATTACCAGACCTTTTGTTTTATCTCCCTACGGATACCTATGGAAAGCGGCGGATGACTGCTGCCTGGGTTGGGAGAATCCCACGGTCACCCAGTTCTAATTCTGCGGGTGCTTTACCGGCTTTCGGTGGTGCACTCTGGATGATAAACAGCGGGGTATCGATCGCCGTATTTTTTAAACTTACGAACGCTTGCCCCAGTAAGTAGCCCGCCACATCTGCCGCGCAGCTTGTTACCCATCCGACAACATTGGCGCGCTTATCCAATACTGGATCACCCGGGTGGGCCATCCGGACTCCCTTTTCATTAAAGCGGAATCGAACAACCACACCTGCACGCGAGTTCTCTCTTGCCAAGTAAGCATCCCGACCGATAAACCATGGTTTGTATGTTTTTACATAGCTCCCAAAACCGGCATGGTTCACACCCAGATCGGCGTGACCACGCTTCCCAGAGCCAAGTCCCATCTCGTGCCCATAGAGGGGTAAACCAGCCTCGGTACGTAGCGAGTCGCGTGCACCTAATCCCACCGGTTTAAGCCCCACAATTTGCCCAACATTCAATAGGTTCTCGAACAGTTCAGCAGCCCTTTCAGGGTGGACGAACAATTCAAACGCCATTTTCTCGCCGGTATAACCCGTGCGTGAGACAATCAAATCGAAGCCCCCCACGACGGCATCACATAGTTCAGTGCGTTTCAACTTCATGATTCGCTGCTTGTTTGCAGCATCTACTCCCAATGCCAGCAAGATTTCGCGCGATTTTGGACCTTGCAAAGCGATATCTACGCGCATATCCTCCCCTGCTTCTTCTGCCCGTAAGTTGCGCAGGTTCACTCCTCGCCCGTAAGCTTGCACCCAAGGTCGAGATTTATCCACCTTTACCTGCCCTTCGCGGACGGAATTCAACCAAGTCCAATCTTTATCATCATTGGAAGCATTCACAACGACTAAGTACTTTTCCTGACCCCGTCGGTAGACCAAAGTATCATCAATCACACTCGCATCAGGAGCCATGAAATGAGTGTAACAAGATTCACCAACCTGAAGTCCGGCGATGTCATTCCCACAGACACTATCCAGGAAAGCGGCTGCTGCAGGTCCTTCAGCCTGGTAAACACCCATATGAGCAACATCAAATAAACCAGCTGCCTGGCGGGTCGCTTGATGTTCATCCAGAATCGAACTGTACTGGACCGGCATTTCCCAACCAGCAAAGGGAACGATCCGGGCACCTAACTGTCTATGTAATTCATACATTGGGGTACGTTTCAGCTCGACCTTCTCTGGTTCAGTCCAGGTAAAATCTGGAAGAGCAATTCCAGTGCCTTCAGGCATACCGACAATATAAGGTTTCACTGATCCCCGTGCAGGACTTAAAACAGGTTCATCAGCACAGCTTTTCTGTACTGGAGTAGCATCCGTGCCTTTAATTACCACAGGACCGGGGATTTTCTTGAGCAGGTCGGAGTCAAATTTTATATACCCATCACTTAGCCCGCGCAGCCAATTGGCAGCTAATGCAGCACTCCAAGCAGGCACGCTCAACCTGAACTTAGCGTCGTTTAGACAAGTTAACGCGCCCTCGACAGTCCCTTCCGTAGTATGCAGGCAGGTGGGTGCGCTTTCACCCGCTGCTATACTTGCTAAATCGCAGCTAACTGCGTAATCAAGGAACTCACGGATATGTTCTCCATACAATTCATAGGCCACCCAACCATCTATGCCATCAGTTTTCTCATCCTGGTAGTAAAAATGGGGATAGCCATGCTTACTGGGTTCAAAATCAATACCAGCCGCTCCAGCCAATTCGCGCACCTTGATTTTAGCGGTTTCCAGGGTGCTGAAATCCACTTTTGCCCGGCGCAGCTTCCTCTGTCGACCTTCCAACAAATATGGTTCCGAGGACCGCAGGATATCAACAATTATATCAGCCAGCTGGATCATTTGTGCTTCTTCGAAGCCGCGTTGAGTGACCCAAGGAGTACCCATCCGTATCCCAGAGGGGTCAAGTGCTGATCTGTCGCCAGGGATTGTGTTGCGGTTAACTACGATTCCAGCCAGGTCCAATATCCGGGCAGCTTGGTCACCTGATAATGTGGTGCCATCTGGACCCATCACGCTGCTGCAGTCCAGGTTCATGAGGTGCGTATTTGTCCCGCCAAAGGGAATCTGGAACCCGAGATCTTGAAAGCGTAGCGTGAATGCTTTGCAGTTGAGGACGACTTGTTCCTGTAGTTTGCGGAATTGATCAGTGCGAGCAAGCTTGAATGCGAGTGCCATAGCTGGGAATACATTTACATGGGGGCCACCCTGCTCGCCAGGAAATACTGCCCGATCAATCTTGCGAGCCAAGAGCCTATCTGTTGTGAGGATGCAAGCGCCGCGTGGTCCACACAACGATTTGTGGGTCGTGAATGTGATCACGTCAGCGTACCCCACTGGTGAAGGATAAACACCCGCTGCCACCAAACCCGCCACATGGGCAATATCAGCAAAGAGGTATGCGCCAACAGAATCTGCAATTGCCCGGAAGCGTGCCCAATCCACAGACCAGGGATATGAGGAGTAACCGGCGATGATAAATTTAGGGTTGTTTTGTTGTGCCAATGTTTCGATGGCATCGTAATCGATTTGCTGTGAATCTGGATCGACCGTATAGTGAATTGCGTTGTAATATTTCCCCGAGCGGTTAACTGGTGACCCATGCGAAAGGTGCCCACCATGTAGCAAATCCATCCCCATAATGGTATCGCCGGGATTGACCAGCGCATGATAAACAGCGTTATTAGCGGGACCGCCCGATAATGCCTGAACGTTCACAAATAATTCATCTGCAGATATGCCGTTAGCTGCAAATGCTTCTGCACACCGCCGACGCGCTAATGCTTCAGCTATATCTGCATACTCGACTCCTTTGTAGTAACGGGGATCAGAATAACGCCGGAAATGTGCTAACCTCTGATCATAATCCAGTATCTTGCTTTCATTCATCTGACGAGAACCTTCGTCAGGATATCCCTCTGCGTAAATATTTTGAAATGCGCTGCTCAAAGCTTCCCTGACTGCGAGTGGTGATGTGCTCTCACTTGGAATCAGTATCAGCTTACGGAACTGGCGTTCTGCTTCAATCTGTCCCAGTTCAAAAATAGCTGGGTCAAGATCAGCAAGTGAACCCCGAAACAAGTAATCGGTCATTAATAACTCCTATCAATTGGTGAATATTGATGAAAAAAATGAATGTTCGGTATCATATATTCATGCAGATACTAGCATATCCCGTGAAGAGATTGTAACGCCTGTATTGTAGTATCACGATTACAGAGGGTCAAGTAATCCGGTTGTTAAGTGCTCTTTGAAGAAAACCTAATTCATCCTGCAATCCATCGATATCGCAAGAGATCAACTCATAAAGTAAAGACCACACCCCGAAAAAAATCATCTCATTAAGGAAATAATACTTGACATATTGTAAAGTATACTTTACAATATATGTAAAGCACACTTTACTCATCTAGGAGGATCATGATGGATAATTCAGATGACACCTTGAAAAAAAAGCCGCCACGCCAATATTTTCTTGTTCTCTTGATAGGCTTGCTGGTTGCAGGATTGCTGAGCCAATTTTTGTTTGCAGATTGGATCTTTGGGGTTACCATTGCACTTCTCCTATCATTCAGTTGGGGATTGCTGAAAGGGTATCTTGTGATCCCTATGAGATACCCAGACCACATCATCCGACTCATCATGGTTGCTGTCGTAATATTCATAGTCACCACTATAACGGCAGTGCTACTTCTCAATCAAGAGCTGGCTGCCGCATATAGGCTTCTGGTTGCAACTTTGCCTGGTTTAGCCAGCCTGTTTTTAGCATATGCGATAGCGCGAGCGTTCGCTAGCCTGGATGAACTGCAGCGCCGGATTCAATTAGAAGCTCTCGCCATCGCGTTTGGTTGGAGCATAATATGTGTTTATTCAATCGGAATATACATCATGGCTGGTGTGGAACAGCCACGCTGGATCTATTTACTTCCATTGATGGTTTTTGGCTGGTTGGCTGGCAAACTGTGGACAATGTGGAAATATCGATGAAAAACAAGCTGCGCGTCCTGCGAGCTGAGCGTCGCTGGTCTCAGGCTATGTTAGCGGAAATGGCTGATGTATCCCGCCAAACGATCAATGCAATCGAGACCGAAAAATATGATCCAAGCCTGCCTTTAGCATTCAAATTGGCAGCCATTTTTGAGCTTACAATCGAAGCTATATTCCAACCTGAGCAGTAATCACCAATGCTATCACGTCTGACATATTCATCATCACCTGACCCAACAGTTGGTACAATCGGTATTGAAGCAACAATTGGAGCACAAGCATGCAATTTGAATTAAATGGCACACGTGTCAAGTTTACAGGTGACCTTGAACTGCCGCTATTAACATATTTGCGCGAATACGCGGGCATAAAATCCCCGAAGAATGGCTGCGCACCCCAAGCAGCTTGTGGAGCTTGTACCGTAGACCTCAATGGAAAGGCGGTCTTATCCTGCGTCATCAAGATGCGGAAAGTAGCTGGTGGGATCGTAACGACTATCGAAGGATTGGGAAGTTATCGACAGCAAGTTTTCGCTAATGCCTTTGCGGAGAAAGGCGGTTTACAATGTGGTTTCTGCATCCCCGGTATCGTTATGCGGGCCAACACACTGATCAACAAAAATCCTTCACCTGCTCGGGAAGATATCAAACAAGCACTAACACCCAACTTATGCCGCTGTACTGGCTATAAGAAAATTATCGATTCCGTCTTGTATGCAGCTGAAGCGATTCGCAGTGAAGAGCAAATCCATTCTCCAAAGGTGTCTGGAAAAGTCGGAACGCGCCAGACCAAATACCAAGCCCAACAACTCATCCTCGGTCAACACCAGTATGTCGATGATATCGATATCCCAGGTATGCTACACGGTGCGCTCAAGTTTAGTGATCACCCACGGGCTGTAGTGCGGTCTATAGATGTATCCTTAGCCGCTGCGATTGAGGGTGTTATCAAGGTCTTTACTGCCGAGGATATTCCTGGCGAACGATATATGGGACTGATAAACAACGATTGGCCACTCATGGTAGCTGAAGGTGAAACTACCCGTTATATTGGTGATGTGCTCGCTGTAGTCGCAGCCGAGTCAGAGGAGATCGCCCGGCAAGCCGCTGCTACCATCGCAGTTGAATATCAGGTTCTTCCTCCACTTACAGATGTGCGACAAGCCATGGAACCGGATGCACCTCTCATCCATGCAAGCGGAAATATCCTGTCTAGAACGAATGTTCAGCGGGGAGACCTTGTTGACGCTCAGCAGAAGTCAGCTTTTGTAGCAAAAGGGAAATATGAGACACAGCGCATCGAGCATGGATTCATGGAGCCCGAAGCAGCTATCGCCTATCTGGATGAAGATGCCATCGTTGTGCTATCTCAAGGACAAGGGATATATGAAGACCAAATCCAAATAGCAGCGCTGTTAGGTAAAGGTGCTGACCAAGTGCGCATTATCCTCATCCCTAATGGGGGCGGTTTCGGTGGGAAAGAGGACCTAACTGTGCAGGGTCATGCAGCCTTGATGGCAGAATGTCTTGGTGCGCCTGTTAAAGTACGCCTGACGCGAGACGAGTCGATTTTAATGCATCCGAAACGGCACCCAATGTGGCTCGACTATACTGTCGCTTGTGATCACTCTGGCAAGCTCACCTATGTCAGAGCAAGAATACTTGGTGATACTGGTGCATATGCCTCAGTCGGCATGAAAGTCCTTGAAAGAGCTGCCGGTCACGCCGCTGGCGCATACCATATCCCCGCTGCCGATATCGAAGCTTTGGCAATCTACACAAATAATATCCCCTGCGGAGCAATGCGCGGTTTTGGCGTAAACCAAGCTACATTTGCGATTGAATCCTGCATTGACGACTTATGTGAGCAAGGTGGTTTTGACCGCTGGCAATTTCGCTACAATAACGCTTTGGATCTCGGCGGGATCACTTCGACAGGCCAGGTAATCGAACAAGGTGCAGGACTCAAAGAAACTCTACTAGCCATCAAACCGCAATACGATTCCGCACGTTATGCCGGTATAGCCTGCGGAATCAAGAATACGGGGGTCGGTAATGGGGTGCCAGATGCTGCTTATGTTCGAATCACAATCGTTGATAAACAAGAAGTTATCATCGATCATGGATGGACAGAAATGGGGCAGGGTGTCAACACGATTGCAGCTCAAATCGTGTGCGAGGAAACCGGCATTGATCCAAGCATCATCAAAGTGCAAGTAGATACTGCAGCCCAACAGAAAACCGGAATGACCACGGCTTCAAGAGCTACCTCCCTCGTGGGGAATGCCCTGATCGATGCCTGCCGGGAGCTGAAAGAAGATCTTAAGTACCACACTCTCACCGATTTGTCAGGCAAACAGTACCTAGGGAACTGGACGGTAGATTGGACAACCAAACCAGGGTCAGAGGCGAGTGAGGTTATCACGCACTATTCATACAGCTACGCCACGCAGTTAGTCATCCTGGATGAGCAAGGCCGTGTGCAGAAAATGGTCGCTGCACATGATGCAGGTAAGGTGATCAATCCCGTACTTTTTGAGGGTCAGATCGAAGGATCCTTGCACATGGGATTAGGTTATGCTATAAGCGAAGATATGCCAATGGAGGATGGGTACCCGTTATCCACCCGATTACGCAAGATGGGCATCCTGCGGGCAAAAGAGATGCCTGAAGTTGAAGTGATCGCAGTGGAGGTACCGGATAAATACGGGCCATACGGAGCGAAGGGGGTTGGTGAGATCGGTTTAGTTCCCACAGCCGCCGCTGTTGCGAATGCTTTGTACCAGTTCGATGGCATTAGGCGGTATAAACTGCCGATGGGGATGCCTAAGAAGATCGAGATAGAACCCAAGTAATCCAGTTGCTCAACAGTACAATGGGTTCTGATATCTATGCCATCTATCACTCATTCTGTTTGTGATGCCACGATGGCATGAATTAACTCTGATGAGCCTGTTTGTCGAATATTTTTGAATCTTGACCACAGAACAGATATATTTCTGTCCGGAAACTCTCCGTATTATTAATACTCGGTAGTATGCTGAGCAGCAAAATAGCAATAAGGTGTCAACTTATATTAATATATGACCCCAAGACACCCTTGGTTACCACCGCTCGTCTGCTAGCATAGAAAAACATTCTTTTTTTGGTCTCTGGCAAAAATTGGTTGAGTAATACAAGCAAGTTGACTAAATTAATTAAACAGAGTTATCCATTAATTCAATTGCTACTGACCGATGAGATTTCGATTTCCGGCATCAAGAGTGTTAGTCACTATTAATCTCCAGCCAGGAAATCAATTATTTCGACAACCAAGCATACGGGTGGGAATTATTGTTGGTTTCTCGGCTGGACTACGCCAGAAGCACTTCCTCTCACGGTCTCTTCATTTGAGCAGTATCACTCCTTGGAAAATTCCCAACAGGTTTTTCTCCTTAGTTCAGAAAGACTCGAGTACGATCAGCACAACCGTGATCACCGATCTCAGCACCTATCTTAGATTTCCGGAATTGATCACCAGGGAAATGACGAGACCATCAAGCGTACCGAACAGCACAAGGTAACGATATACCAAGTCCATCGATGTAAAAATTAGCCAATATTAGTCTTGTATGATCCGGGTGAAAGAATTGCACCAACCGCAGAGCTCTAGTAAGTACACTGCAGAGCCAATCAATAACGAGAGCGATTTTCGTTTTCGATAGTCTTTACCTCCGTCTACGTGCAATACTAATATAGTAAAGCAGCTGCAGAATTGAAGTAATTGCAGCTGCCAAGTAGGTCATTGCTGCAGCCCGTAAGACAGCTTTGGATCCAACAGCATCCTGTTCTGCTTGCATTAATCCTGCCTCGGTCAGCATCTGCAAACCTCGGCGGCTAGCATCAATTTCAATTGGTAGGGTTAGAACCGAGAAAAGGACCATGATTGCGAAAAAGATGATGCCGATGTATAGCAATCCAGTCATGTTAAACCATAAACCCAACAAGATCGCAAAATAAGAAATTGTGGGGCTAAACTGTAGTGCAGGAACCAGAAATCCACGCGCTTTTATCAAGACGGAACCATTTTGGTACTGCTGCACATGTCCCAATTCATGAGCAGTTACTGCCATCGCAGAGATAGATTTTCTCCTGGCAGTATCATCAGAAAGCCGAATTACATTTGCCCTGGGATCAAAATGGTCGTTCATTGTACCCGCTACCCGCTCAACACGAATAGGCTGCAGTGATGTCCTATCAAAAAGCGCCTTGGCGACATGTACTCCAGCCAATCCGGAATTATTGGCTACCTTACTCCATTTAGTAAAAGTAGAGCGTAAATAAAGTTGAACACCCAAAGAGATCAATAATGTAGGGACAAAAACAAGCCAGAAATAAACAGGATCGATGGAAAACATCGGTAAGTCTCCTTATATGTTTAATATTTGGATGTGATCTGATGGGCAAAGCGAATTCCCGCCCACTCAACATATTATAAATCCCAAATATATGGTAGCTGGCAATGCTCGCTATAAAATTGTGTTCGTTCAAACATTTCCCATCCTCAGAAAATTGCTATGAGACTATGATATGGAGGCATCACAACTTCGTCGGGATTCTAGAAAAATTAGCAGATGCAAGGACTTTGGGCGGAACCTACATTTTTAGCAGGCACATTGTTAATTCATCCCTAATGTAGAGAATCCGGGACTGCAACGAATCTATAGTTTACTCATAACACTGATGCCTCGTAGCTGGTAGTCGAGTTCCTCATGAGTATGGTTGTTTCAAATATCTTTCCTATCGCAACTCGAACATGAATGATCGATCTTTTAACGTGCCAGAGTTAATCAGCAAGATGATGTTCAATATCGATCAACAGCATGGTTGAATATTGCATAAGAACAGGCATCTAATTCAAAAAAGACCTGGAATTTCCGTAAATGAATAAGAGGCTCCAATGAGGTTCTTTTTCCCTGGTGATACCATCCTAGGTCTAGAGGCAAAAAGGTCCGCAGATATTATTTGGGTCGAATGGGCCAGATTAACTTAGTCAAGTATCCCCATGTCGATCATCTCAACTATTTCATTTTGGAGATAATCACTCTCTATTCGGAATCAGTTACCTTTCCGCTGGAGTCGGGGCAGATGTAGAAGGTGGTTCGCTTGGTCTCGCTGTGGGTGGGCGCTGGGTAGCAACTGGGGGAGGGGGTGGGTTATCATTATCTGGTTTCTTTGTGCTGGTGGGTAGAGGTACATATATTAATGTAGCTGAAGCCGAAGGAGGGATTTCGGAAATTATCGGAGTAAACACTGGCGTGAAAGTAAGAGTTAAAAAGTTGGGCAAAGTCGTCGAAGGATCTGGCGAAATTACAGTCTCTTCACATAGCCCCGGTCCAATATTCCCCTGATTAAAATCCCTTAATATACCGGCTAATCGATCAGCGTTCTCTAGTTGATCCCTAGTTGATCCGCTACCCTCTGGATGCTCATCCAACCAATTTATTGCAGCAGCGACAGTTTGTGCAATTGAAGCTCCATCTGCACCCTGATACACATTTAGAGTATAGACAACCAGTTCGATCAACAAAGACTCTTGAGCGTTAGGAGAAGTGAGGTTGGTCAAATATCTCAACTTATCTCTAGAATAAGTCTCACCTCCGATAAGAACTTCTTGCAGCGGCCAGGATTCGAGATTGCTGATCCAGGAATTCTTATCAAGCGTACAGCCATATTTTTCCTTAATATTAATATCAGTACTGATCACCCCTAGCACAATGTCAGTACTAATTGGGGAAATCTCCATTTGATCCGACACCGTTGTTGAAGCTGTAGGTGTCCTGAAGGAAGCTGCTGCCGAAGCATTCACTTTCGTATCACCAGAAAGAAGATCCAATATTTTTGGTAAAAATAAGCTTATCCCGGCAATCAATCCAACCATTACCAGAATAATAATAAATTGCCTCTCACGTTTTCTAATTGGACTATCCATCACACCATTAAAGGACCTTTTGATAACAACGAATAATTAATCATAATTCATTTATTCAGACAGATCATTAACAGTTCATTACCTGTCCATGTGCATCTTCCACGAACCAGGATTGACAAAGTTTGTCATGGGGGAAGAAGGTGAGACATCTACATCGGTTATTTTTTTATATCGAAAACCATGCGTCTCTTTGTCGATGGATTACTTTACATCGATCAATCTTTCGAGCCCTTTTTTCCTCGCCATCGAACGAGCTTTAATTGACATAGCTTCTACATTGTTCTATAATCTAGGTAGAAAACTAAAATATAATCCACATATCATAGCTGATTGCACTGAGGGGATATATTCACGACTGCAATCACTATGAACTCCAACCTATCAGGCATCCGTGCAATCCGTCACCGTTAATGGATAGTGGTGCAATATGTCGATTAAACCCGATCTCGCTGCGTTTTTACTTAGGTGGTCGTTTGTGCTAGAGATGATGCACCTTACTCTCATATAAACAATGACATCTTGATTTTGTGCATCAAGAAATCGGTAATATTTTTCTCATAGTACAAAGCTCCCATTGACCATGAAAAAGGCGGATGGAATAATTAAAGTACAGAGAATTCCCTAATCACTCTGTCAAAAATATCGACATTGCCCTTTCGATTAGCTACCTCAAGAAACTGTAAGGGCACTTCATCAGGATAAAAGTTTAGAAAGAAATCGGCTGCCCAATTGTAAATGGCAGCCTTTTTGACAGAGTACTAATGATGTCGACTCCTATGCCTAATTATGCTCACTTACTAACTGCAGCAATATGTGACTCTTGGTAAATATCTTGCAAGTCTGACCGATGATAAGAAATAGCTATGAACCTTCACGATAAACATTTATCAGAAACATCGATCTGATTTCGAATATTTTAGTTACTGGCAAAAATATATTTCGAGTAATACAAGTTTTGTGTGCAGCTAGACCAATAATACATATTTAAGGGGAAATAACCGGCCTTTATATCAAATGGTGTAACCATAGATGCTGAGGTGTCGGAAGGGCGGAGCGCGCCAATTGAATATTCAGCATTTATCCAAAAATGAAATGCTGAATTAATTAATGAACGATTATAGTATCTAGTTTCTCGTGGATCACCCTATAAAAAAAACTTCATTATCGACAAAACAGGGTCTTCATCTTTATATAAGCAGGCAAGCTACAAGTTTGGGGAGGTATATCCTAGAGCAATTATTGTATCTGCTGGTGGGATGGATTCCCACTATTGTCGGAATTGGCGTGCGAGGTATCTTATACCGGCTGATCCTTCAGATGAATGGCTGGGCCGCAATCGAAAACATGGTCCGCTTACGTTTTGGGAACAATGTCCAACTTGGCAACGGCGTATATCTCGACCAAAATGTATATTTACACGCTTGCCCAAACGGCATACAAATCGCAGAAAACACCATCATTATGTACGGCTCAGTATTGCATGTTTATAACTTCCGCGATCTGCCCAATGCTGGTATCAAGATCGGTCATGATAGCCTGATAGGCGAGTATAACGTGATCCGTGGGCAAGGGGGTATCAACATCGGCAACCGGGTGTACACATCACCTTATACTCAAATCATTGCCGTAAACCATGTATTCGACGATCCTAACCAACCTTTCATCAACCAAGGGATTACTGCTGAGGGCATTGTTATCGAAGATGATGTCTGGTTAGGCTCAGGGTCGATCATCACGGACGGGGTTCACATCGGAAAGGGTGCTGTTATTGCCGCTGGTGCCGTTGTCACTGAAGATGTCCAAGCCTTTACGGTTGTCGGTGGGGTGCCTGCCCGGATGATTAGAACTATCGACGAACAGGAAAGGGGAACTCGAGAAAATCGTCAAGTCTACTTTTAAGAACGAGAGTAATTATGAGCATACTATCGATCGTAATACCGGCCTATAATGAAGAATCGGGAATCGCAGAAATTGTCAACCGTGTACTCGCCGTAAGGGAAGATCTGCAAGCCTCGGGTGTGGATGACATGGAGCTGATCGTTGTGGATGATGGGTCGCAGGATAAGACTGCCGAAATCACGGAAGAATTAGCACAACATTCGGAGAAACTAAGATTGATCCGCCACCCAATAAATAAAGGCTACGGCGCCGCGTTGAAGACTGGTTTTTCACAAGCGTCAGGAGATCTATTGGGATTCCTGGATGCCGATGGAACTTATCCACCAGAGTACTTTCCTGCGCTCGTCAAACCAGCATTGGATGGTGGTGAATTGGTCATCGGTTCGCGGATGTCGGGTGCGAAAAGCGATATGCCAGTAACCCGCCGGATTGGCAATTTCTTCTTTGCGAACCTGCTTTCGATTGTTGGATTTCAAAAAATAACCGATTCGGCGAGCGGTATGAGAGTATTCCACCGAGGAATTCTAGAGCGGATATATCCTTTACCAGATGGGCTCAATCTCACGCCGGTTATGAGCACCAGGGCTATGCACGAAGGGATAAACATGGTCGAAGTCCCCATCCCGTACAGCGAGAGAGTAGGCCGTTCAAAGCTGAGCGTCGTACGGGATGGTTCACTATTCCTCCAATCGATTCTCTGGACAGCCCTGACCTATAACCCAGTACGGATCTTTGGCACAATTGGTTTAATCGGTGTTGTCATCGCTGCAATGATCGGTTTGGGTTTGGTGATCGCTCGTTTGATGGGGATTACAACGATAGGTGCCTGGGGCGTCGTTGCACTTTATACAGCCCTCATAACCGCAGTGGGTGGAGTGAGCATCTTCGCCCTGGGTGCGACATTCAACTACCTGGTAACCTTATTCTACAAACGGCCAATTCGTCAAGGGCTTTTTGGTCGTCCAATTTTCAACCCTTCCATCGATCACTACTTTGGATTGGCGGGACTAATTGGATTAATCCTCGGTATAACCATATCAATCATTAGTCTCGTCCTTGGCATTCAGGGTTGGGATATCGCGAGACTTTGGTTGTATCTGCTCGGCAGCGCGATGCTGACACTGGTTAGTGTACAATTGGTGATCTATTGGATACTGATGCGTGCTCTGGAAGAGATAAGCAAGCGTGAAGAGATCACCCAGAACGCTATGGCCAACGGGTAGTTCTCGACAAAGATAGACACCTTTATGCTTATTACATAATTACTGGCATTGTTATGACAACAGACAAAAAAAGACCCTTTTCAGAAAACCTTGGTAGCCGCTCGGTCCGCTCAGTGCGAATGGCCGATTTCCCGAACGCGGATGCGATCGTTAATCAAGAACTGACAACAGCGAATCGTCCAGAAGGTGCAGTCGACATCCTGCTAGTTAATCCGCCCACACCAGACGGTGGCTTATGGATCCGCACCCAGCACCGAGTCGGGCGCCGAACGCGCGAAAATATGGTCTGGCCCCAGGTCTCGCTCGCGCAGATGGCAGCTCTGCTCCACCCCGTTTACAAGATCGCCATCATCGACGCTAACGCCGAGCGTATCGATTGGCAAGCATTCATCAAGCTTTTAGATCAATACCAACCACGCTACTACTTCACTCAAGTAACTGCTCCAACACTCGAGAATGATATGTATGGCTGTTTCCTGGCGAAGGCGCGCGGTGCCGTCACCATCGCATTCGGCACGCACGTCACACCCATCCCGCGCGAGACTCTGCGTGCCTATCCAGCCCTAGATTATGTGCTTGTAGGTGAGCCCGATCTAGCCATCCGAGATCTGCTTGACAACCTTGATGACAAGGTCGGAGACCGGTCCCCCGGAATCCAGAAGCTGTTTGATGCCCATGACCCACAGTATCAGCCTGCCCCTCGAGAAAACGGAAAGGTTGATCTGCACGCCATAAAGGGGCTTGCCTGGCGCAATAATAACGAGATCGTGCTCAACTTCCCGCGCCCATTTATCGCCGATTTGGATGACTTACCGATGCCCATGCATGAGCTCCTTCCTTTAAAGGAGTACCGCATGCCGATGATCAAAGGGCCATTCACCTTCATCGTCACAAGCCGCGGCTGTCCTGCTGGCTGTACATACTGCATCAAACACGTCAGCTACCAGTATTCAACACGTCTGCGATCGCCAGAGTTAATTATGGAGGAGCTCTGGAAACTCAAGAAGTTGGGATTAAACAACATCCATATGTACGCAGATCTGTTCACTGTAAACCGTGACCAAGTAGTGGACCTTTGCCAGCGCATGATCGCTGAAGAGATCGACATCAAATGGACCTGTAACAGCCGTGTCGATTATGTCGACGAGGAAATGCTGCAACTAATGGGTCGAGCTGGGAACTGGTTGATCTCGTGGGGTATCGAGAGCGGTAATGAACAGATATTGAAGCACGCCCGCAAAGGCGCATACCCAGATAAAGCAGAAAGAGCACTGCGCTGGGCCAAAAAGGCTGGTATCAAAAACTGGGGCTATTTCATAATCGGATTACCCGGTGAGACCGAAGAGACAATCAGGCAGACGATCGAGTTTGCCAAGCGCCTGCCCCTTGATATTGCTCTATTCCACGTTGCAGCCCCATATCCTGGAACGCCGTTCTTCTTTGAAGTTGTGGAGAATGGCTGGTTCCGACCGGGCACCCGCTGGGAGCAGGTAGATATGGACAAGGGCACCGTGTTGGATTACCCGGATCTATCAGCTGAACAGCTGCTCTACTGGCAAAAACGGGCTTTCCGAGAGTGGGCCTTACGACCTGGACCAGCCATAACCTACCTCAAGATGCTTTTCTCCGGGACGGCGACTTTCAAATCGGCAATCAACGCTGGCCTGCAGCATCTGGCTTGGTACACGGGTGAATAAGGCTTGGATTGACGATTCCATAAAAACTCCACAGTATGCACTGATTGCCCTTGGGTTTGTCATAGGCGCAACCACGATATGGTATTTCTTCCCAGCCATCGGTTGGTGGCCGCTGTTGATTGTTGGTATCCCTATCATCCCACTCCTCGCCAGCGGTAATATCTCATTCATACGGACACCATTTGACATTCCCATCATTATTTTCATGATCACTGCTGGGGTTGGAGTATGGGTAGCGTATGACCGTCAAGCTGCTTGGGGAAAATTCTGGCTACTAGTTGGCGCAGTGCTGCTTTTATATACACTCGCAAACCAACCTGCAGCGAACCATTGGATCATTGCTGGTTTGCTGACGGTACTCGGCTGCGCGGTGGCATTGTTCTTCCTGCTAACCCACGATTTCAACGAATTCCCGGTTAAATTCGCACCGATCTACCGGCTCGGGACTTGGATTACTGCTATCCGGCCGCAAATATACTCCTCGAGCATCCACCCAAACCGAGTAGCGGGCATAATTGCGCTAACTCTGCCAATCATAGGCGCGGTCACCTACCGGATGTGGCGAGAGAAGAGAAACATCCTTGCCATTCTAGCTACAGTAATAGCAGCTGTTGTAGTTGCCGCTCTGCTGCTTACCTCATCGCGTGGAGCACTTCTCGCTTTGCTGGGGTCAGCCACAATTTGGATTTTATGGGGCTTATCAATAGTACTTGCCCGTATCATGAAGGCCCGACAAGGATTGATCTTCGCTTCATTATTGTTTATATCCATCTTTTCGATCATCCTGTTCACGATCAGGTCCCCGATAAGTACGGAAAGTTTAGATAACCTATTGCCCGGACCTGCCAGAGTGGGCAGTCGTCTGGATGTTGCTCAAGCCGGCATCAAACTCATCCAAGATTACCCTTTTTCAGGTATGGGCTTGGGCTCCTTTGCAGGACATTATTCACAGTACATCCTCGTCATACCTTATTTCATCTACGATAACGGCCACAATTTACTGATCGACGTAGCAATCGATCAAGGATTGCTTGGTCTGATTGCATTTGCGGCGATTTTCTTTGGCAGTGCTGCCTACCTGGTATTCATAGCGACAAGACCGGAAGTTCCTCATAAGCCATATACCCAAGTGCTGACATGGTCGCTTTTAACCAGTATGTTGGTGGTCACCATTCACGGATTAGTCACGGATGTGATCTATGGACCTTGGGGAACTCCCCTGCTGTTCGTTATCCCCGGTTTTGCCTTATCGATCGCTCAGCAGGGTTACCCAGAATACAACCTCTGCGAGAAAGTTGGCGCGTACGTTTCAGAGCACAAATCATCGGTAAAATATGTTGCAATCGCCCTCTCCTTGGTCTTGGTCGGATTAGGATATTGGTTCCGCAAACCGCTCCAGGCGCAGTGGTTCGCCAATCTCGGGGCGGTGCAGATGTCAAGGATAGAATTGGCTGGCTGGCCAATCAACCAATGGGATGATGGCAGCAATGCATCGAGATTAATCGACAGAGAAGGATATTTCCAACAAGCGTTGGCGTATAATCCGGGTAACCGTACCGCCCACCATCGGCTCGGGCTGATTGCGATGGTTAAGCGCGAGTATCCAAGCGCCGTTAGACACCTAGAATCAGCCTATAAGAATGATCCGGATCACCCAGGAATCATGAAAAACCTGGGCTACAGCTACCTGTGGGCAAACCAGATGAAACCAGCCTACCAGATCCTATCCAAGCTGCCCGAAGTGGTACAGGAATTGGGTGTGTACACCTGGTGGTGGGGCCAATTTGGGCGCGAGGACCTGGCAAATATTGCCCAAACGATGCGTGAACAGCTGCAATCACAGCAAGCAGTGAATTAGGATTAAATTTTACTACCCAATGCATAAGCTACCCACGAAGTCACTCATCCTCGTTGTCTTTTTGACCATCTTAGCTGCTGCCTGCCTGATGACATTGGATAACATTCTACCTGCCAAGGCTCAAACCACTACGGAACCTTGGTCAGAGCCGGTCAACCTATCCCACTCCGGCGCGGCAATGACACCCTATCTGGTTGTTGATAACCAAGGTATCGTACATGTGTTTTGGGAGGATGAGTACGCTGGTACGACTTATACATCGCGATTAGATGGGGTTTGGCAGCCGCCTTCAACTGGTGAATTTCCATTCTCTACGTTTACACCGTTCCTTGTAGTGACCCCACGCGGTTGGGTGCATGCCTTCTGGATCGGTGAAGAACAGGAGCTGTTTGCCAGCCGCGTACCTGCATCGGACGTGGGCAATGCCTTCTCTTGGGAGCCTGCCCGTCAATTGGCAAATACCGCCATCACCCTGGATGCGACCGTTGACGCGCGCGGCGCGATCCATCTCACCTACCTACGCCCGGTTAGTGAAGATGGATTTCCCGCTGGTATCTACTACCGCCGCACGACGGATAATGGTGACAGCTGGTACCTGCCGGTGATGCTGTATGACTCAGCCTATTTTCGCTCGCTAACGCCTGAGGATGCCAACCTGCATATCACCAGCGCGGGTAGCAATAACGAGTCGCTACTATTTATTTCCTGGGACAACCGGCCTCGCAAACAGGTATTCGTCACCCGCTCATTGGACAGCGGGGATAACTGGGAACCAATCCAGGAGATCGCCGGACCGGAGCCCACATTGGGCAGCTATATCCCCTTCAATATCCAGGTATCCACCCAACCCGAGCAAGCGCTGCTGATCTACCAAGTAGGGGAGCCGGGCGGCAGCTGTACACAGTACTACCGGGTCTCACTGTACCAGGGGCAAAGTTGGAGCGAATCGCAGGAAATGTTAACCGATACTGCAGCTTGCCCCGAACACAACCAGTTCTTCAACCTGGCGGATGGCACCACGCTGCTGATGACCAGCATCCTCGAACGGCCGTACCTGATAGCTTGGAATGGATCCCGCTGGAGTGATCCCCAGGCGCAATCCAAGCTGGTCGGTTTTGAAGACCCGGAGATCTATTCACAAGTCATCATGGGCTGCCACCAAGCCGCTTTGGGTCCCGGCGATGAATTGGTCGTCGCGGGCTGCGACCTGGGAGACGGTGGCGACATATGGGCGACCAATCGATCATTAGGCGATGCCGCCGCATGGTTCCCACCGCCGCCAGTCTGGTCAGAGCCGGTATCCTTTGCTGAGAGCACAACGCCCATAACTGATCTCAACGTGCTGGTCGATGAGAACGATTACGTCCACGCCTTGTGGGTGCAGGCAGAAGACCTAGATACTCCCGAGTCACTGCTGGCTATCTATTACACCCGCTGGGATGGCGAGCGCTGGACCAGCCCGCAGGCCGTGATAAGTTCCGATGTTGGGGATACGCTACACCCTTCCTTCGCACTCGACTCGTCCGGACGACTATTTGCTGCCTGGAGCGATTCGGCCAGCAGCGAACTACTCTTCAGCTGGGCAGAAGCCGACCGAGCCAACAGCCCACTGGAATGGGCTCCTACAACTGCCATACCGGCATCCCAACCCGGTGCCGATTATCCATACCTATTGGTAGATATTAACGGCATCATCTGGGTAACCTACAGTCTGCCCTTGAATGAGGAGCGTGGGATCTACCTAACGAGCTCGACTGATGGGGGCAGAACCTGGACTGACCCGCAACAAGCCTTTGATGCGATCGCAGAGGGCTGGAGCATGGCAGGCGCACCCCAATTAGCCCAAACTACTGATGGGACTCTACATCTGCTATGGGAGCAGCTGGCCAACCCAACCAATCCCGAAATTATTGCTTTGTACCTCACGCGATCAGCCGATGAAGGCGAGAGCTGGACGGAACCAGATCTGGTCATTGAAGGAACGCTTGATTGGAACGCCCTGCTTTCAAGCGGTGAAGACAACGTACACATCCTGTGGCAGGAGCGGCGCGACGGCCGACCAGTCCTGCTGCACCGGGTTTCACCGGATAACGGCTTGACCTGGGCGCGCCCGGAAGGGCTGGCCTCCTTCGCAGAACAAACCAGTAATCCAGTTGCAGTCAGCGATACAGCCGGGCGATTACACCTGCTGCAGACTGAAGCTGATTTCTCTGCAAACTTGACACTAAGCCACCGCATCTGGGATGGCGTCCGCTGGGGGACTGCCGAAGGACTGGATCTAGCCAGCCAGAGCGACCAAGTGATCGAGCAGCTGGCCGGTGATATCTCATCCGATGGCACGTTAGCGGCGGTGTTTTCCAGTGATGAAATGCCTTCAGTTGGTGGATCACCTATAACGCAGCTTTTCTTCAGCACGAGGACGGTTGCGATTCCAAATAGCGAGGTGGAAACGAACGTACAGGTAGAGAGCACACCAGCTGCAACACCGACTGTAAGCCCGACCAGCACCCCGGGACCGACGCCGGTACCCGAACTGCCGCAAGAGCCGGGGGTTGGATTCAGCCTCGGTCCACTCTCACTGGCGGACTCCTGGACCGGGGTTATTCTAGGTGGCGGGATCGCGGTGTTCCTGGTAGTGTTAGGGTTTGGCGTCCTATTACTCAAACGTCGCTCGCATTAGATTGTTGAGCTTATTCGCCAGGAATTGGACGTAATCTGTGGGCAATGCACAATGCAACAATAGTCCACTGTTCACTGGTGGAGTTCAGGCTGATTTTTGAGTAATAAATTATTTTTCAGCAAATGGTTCGAATGATTGGCTGCGAAGCAGTGAGTAGTGGCGTATTACACAGGTCATTACTAGAACAATTGTACCACAAATCAAGGGTTTTGGGAAGTGTTCTAGAGTGGGCTAGGTGGCGGGATT
>JBFENN010000018.1:0-30047 GCA_041551115.1 Anaerolineales bacterium | reverse complement strand
GTACAGGCCAAATGGTATGTCCAAGATTTTGTTGGCAAGAATATACGTCTCAAAAGGGTGCCGAGCTCCGGCTGATGGTACGTTGCGAGTCGCAGCCTGGGTACCACGGATTCCGTGCCGGATTCCCTGAGTAGACCAAAGCAAGTATGCTAGTTCGGGTAGCGATAGCGGATCCCCAGTGTACCGGCGTCGGCTAGCACGCTGTGCAATGGCCTCCTGTACAGGTAGATCCCCAAGATTGTTCTCGGCGGCTGTAGGGAGGTCAACCAGAAGGGCATCTTCCGGAGCAGGCTTCTGTATTGGAGGCGCAGGGATGCCGCGTTGTTGGTCAGTTGGAGTGTTGGCAAATTGTTCCCATAAGGTGGCTTTGAGAATTTCGTAATCGTTATTTTGATTGTTCATCCAAAATTCCAGGGTCTAGCAATATAGGTGGGTTTTCAGGAGTAGCGGTGTGATAGATTAAGTCATCCTTCGTTAGATTTTCCGGGTGGATAACCAAGTCTCAAGCGGTTCGTTTACTTCCAACCCATTAAGCGATTCCGGATACTCAAACTGCCCTTCGTATACCGGGCAGACCTGATCATTCAGTGAACGTGCACGCTGCGGAACAGGAACTCGGTGGTGAAGATGCAACGGATAGCTGTAGCTTGTTGGTAGCTGGCGGACCCGACTCCAATCAATCACCTTAAGTGTCAGTGTACTGAACACAGCTTGGTGCAGGAAGATCTGGTGTTCAATATCCTGGCAGTATCGATCTTGAAAATCGGAGTCGGTGATCAGGTCATAAAATAGTTTACTCCAGCTCTCTAACAGGCGGACGTCAGTTCGTAATGAGAATAAGTGGGTATTGAAGTATGGACGGATGCTCAGTCCATCTACCAGCGAAATGACACTCAGTGCTGATCCGTGAAGATCAATTTTTGAATAGACAGCTTGCCAGAAAGGATCGACAGGTTCAGCGATGGGTGACCCTATGTTCTTGATATGTACCGCTCGCAAGGCTGCGTCAAGGTTAATGCCAAGATCGAATAAATCAGGTGGTTTACAGATCATGCTGTAGGCGCTCATCCAAACGATGGTATCGATTTGTCGCACCGCGGCCATCTTCTCGGCTTGTGCACAGACGTAAACTTTATCACCAAGTATATATTTGCTGTGTTCGGTTTCGATTTCCACGGGAAAGAAGTCTACATCGGGAAGTTCTTGCAGCTCAGGTGGACTGGTCAACCTATTTGACAGGAAAACCCAGAACCTTGAATTACTTAGCCTACCACCAAACTCTCTCAGGCTTTCAATCAGGATCTTTGCGCTGTTGGCATCCGCGGATGAACGCACCAAGGTGAAAAAGCACGGCTGAGTTTTGGGATCCACCACCTCAGAATTATTATCTTTGCGGGTCATACATTTCCTCCGATTTTGAAATAACCCAAATCGATTAAGACACTAAATTGCTGGACTCTTTTCCTATCTCCAGTTGTAAATGGATCGCTGTGTAAGAATCCAGTGCTAGTCGTCTTCGTCAAGGATGATATCCATGCTGTACAGCAGTCCAAGCGCTTCAGGTAGCATAAATTTTGCCCCGCCGAGTTTATTTGCGCATGGGTTAATTTGGTAGTTGCGGGCTTGGCTTAGGTCTGCGCCTGATAAAATCGTATCCCCGAAGATGCTTTTGGTCAGATCGCTTCCAGAAAGATCCACATTTGTGAGATCAGCTTCTCGAAAATCGACATCATGGACAATGCAGTTGAGGATCTTGATGTTGCTTAGATCTAAGCCTATAAAGGTGGAGTGGTTGATGGTGGACTCAGCGAAATTGATCTTGTTCTTGAGACCTGAATCTGACCAATTGGCTTTCGTCCAGTTGATGCCAATTGCTTTGCAGCTTTCAATAGCTACCTTGGTGAAGGTGCAGTTCGCCACTTGCAGCAAGCTTAGGTCGCATCCATTAAAGTTACAGTCAATAAACCGGCAGCTCAGGAAACTTGCCCCGTTGAAATTGCAGTTTACAAATGAGGTGCTTTCAAACCTCGAAGAATGTATTGTCGATTGATCTAGCTTGAGTCCGTGAAACTGCTCGTCAAAGAATGTTTGTTCCGATTGGATTTTTGACCGCAATGGTTATCCTCCCAAAGGTAATTGTTGTTTTAAAGCGATTGGGAATTGGCAGAACCTGATTTGTTTGTGTTTTTGTACACACCATCATGATAGCATGTTTCGTGAGATTCCAGCAGATTGACTGGCAGTAGAGCGCGAGCATAGCAATATTACAGTTAGTTGTGAAAGCAGAGGGAGGCGCACCTTATATAAAACAGCAGTCTTGTAAAATTGGATCTTGACAAGTGATTAATTGTTTGATAATATACATACAAGTATGTATATATAATAAGTTGGGAGTGTTCTTATGCGTCGAACAAAAGAGGAAGCGGCCCGTACTCGCCAAGATATCCTCAAGGCGGCTTTATTCATCTTTGGTGAAGAAGGCTATTCCAGGGCTACCCTGGAGCAGATTGCCGCTGAAGCTGGCGTAACACGCGGGGCAATATACTGGCACTTTAACAGCAAAGCAGAGCTGTTTTCAATCTTGGTCGAGAAGTATTCAGCACATGGTGCCGCCATCGTGGATCAAGCGATAGCTGATGGAGGATCATTTATCGATATTCTCCGCCGGATTTTCATCCGCCAGTTGCAGGCAGTGGAAGATGATCCCGACTTGCGGGCGATTATGGAAATTCATCTTTTTAAATCCGGGATGGACTCTGATTTGCAGGCGCCTCGTTTACAGCAAATTGAAAATGGACGAGTACTGTTGGAAGGAATTAGCGCTGCGATGCGGTTGGGAATCGCAGCAGGAGAATTGCGCTCTGATATTGATCCGCTGGAACTGGCGCGTGCTTTTATAGCTTATCAAAATGGATTAATCTACCTTTGGTTGTTGTCTCCAGATTCCTTTTCTCTGCGTGCGAGCGCAGAATCGATGGCAGATATCCTTGTCGGAGGTGTAATGCGAGAAAATAAATAACGCGTATGAAGGATGATTACCGGAGCTGTGAAGGGAGAAAGCTTTAGTAATATCCGAGTGGTTCGTCTCTTAACGTAGCTTGCAGTGGACCGTTTCCATGTTGCCCCTTATTAGTCAAACTTGACGGAACACTAGCAATAGGTTGCATATTTCGATAATATTTTGGAGGTTTCGGATGTATAAGAATAAAATGCTAAGAGTTAGCGTAACATTTGCTTTGTTATTGGTTGCCGGTACTTGTCTGGGAGTGTATGCCTGCCAAGTCGGTGATCCGGCCACCCAGATGCTTCTGATCGGAATCGGGTGTGCTATCGTAGGTGGGAGTTTGGCGTTTTACTTGAATCAAATGTTTAACTTAGCCCCCCAAGATTAAGGATTGCCAATACTGTCTGCAGTGACCCAAACAGAAGCAACTTGGTCACTGCAGACAGTATTGCTGCGACTCATCGGTGATTTCCACAACCAATTTCTTAGCCCAGCTATTCCTTGTTGCCATGGACATCAATCGCTGGTATCCTTACCATTGAAGCGCGCTAGTGACCTGTGCAATTGCGGGCTTGACGTAGCGTTATCGTTGATCAACAGATGATTACAGGTAGGTTATGTATATTGCCATTGAAGGTGTAATTGGTGTTGGGAAAACTACATTAGCACGCTTACTGCAACCCAGCTTTCAAGCCGAACTCTGCTTAGAAGTGTTTGAGGAAAACCCTTTTTTATCAGATTTCTATTCTGATCGTGAACGGTATGCTTTCCAAACCCAGATATTTTTTTTGCTAAGTCGCTATCATCAACAACGGCGATCCATTCCCCAAACACTCGCCCAGGGCACGGCATTGATATCTGATTACACATTCGAAAAGGACAGCTTGTTTGCGCGGATTAATTTGGTAGGGGATGAGCTCGAAATGTACTACCGAGTACATGCTGCTCTTGCCGAGAAAATCCCACTTCCTGATTTAGTAATTTACTTGCGTGCTGATGTTGATGTATTAATGCAGCGTATTGCTCTGCGAGATCGCCCTTATGAACGCAATATGGAGCGCACCTACATTGAGAATCTCGCCATGGCATATGACAATTATTACCTAGGTGATCAAGATGCAAGTACAGATCGCATAGTTTCAGTGCTGGCGATCGACACGAACAATCTCGATTATGTTAGGTATGCAGAGAATTTGAACGTAGTTGAGAATCGCATCCGCCAAGCATTGAAATTGGAGCCGTTCCAAGCAGAATTTCCGCTAAAAAATCCCATACAATAACTTTCCAGGTTGGATTGAAATGAGGAGGAGTGATCACCTGCGATGCGAGTGAATCGGGCAACCCTGTTGAAGATTGCGAATGACACAACAAAACGCAGCGCACGGCAAGACCGGAGTATCTTTGGCGCATACTTATGTGGGTCGTTATTAGGCGATCGTTACCTTATCGGTGGCACAACAGATATTGATCTTACATTCATTCACACCGGACCAGTCGAAGAGCCCCGTGAGATCATACGCTTAACGGATGAAATCCACCTAGATATCGCCCATTATGACCAAAAGGCTTTTCGTGATCCGCGCCAACTTAGGATTGATCCCTGGTTAGGCCCAACACTATTTGATTGCCAGGTGCTCTATGATCCACAGCATTTTATTGATTTCACCCAGGCAAGTGTGAGGGGTCAATTCGATCGCGCCGATTATGTGCTGGAACGCTCTCGCACAGGTGTTGATGCTGCCCGAAAAATCTGGTTCACTTTCTATCGGGATGTCCCTAGCGAACCAAGCGCAGCCGACATTCTCCAATATCTAAATGCGCTTAAGCTTGCAGTTAACGGGGTTGTTAGTTTGGGTGGTATGCCGCTTACCGATCGTGGACTAGCAATAAATTTTGCTGACCGCGCAGCAGTTTTAGGCTACCCGGGCTTACACCCTGGGTTTTTGGGGCTTTTGGGCGCCGCGCAGGTGGACCCAGATCAGCTATCGGGTTGGATTCCGGATTGGCATCAGGCATATGAAGCGCAAGCTAAAGGAAGTAGGTTTTGTGCTTTACACCTTCACCGGATGCACTACTATCTCCTGGCAATCGAGTCATTAATGGCCCGTCAAACCCCAGAGAATGCACTCTGGCCGCTGTTTTTAACTTGGACACAGGCTGTAATTCAACTACCCGAGGACGAAAATCTTCTAGCGCCATGGAATCGTGCCGGGCAACAGCTGGGTTTATTAGGAGCCGCATTCGCAGAGCGGATCACCGCGCTGGATGCATACTTAGATTCAGTCGAAGAGATAGTAGAGAAATACGCTCGCGCAAATAGCGTCGAATAAAATGAAAGCCGAAATAATTGATTAGCACAAATTTCTGGCGCACTATGTTTCACGTGAAACATGGGGCTGAATACTTGGGGGCGAGACACTTGATCAATATCTACGCCTGTTGCACTAAAGTAAATACCACTATAGCCGACATTTCTTGCATAGGTTCTAAACTCGCGCCGCACAAGGGAGGGATGCCTTGAGCAGCAGAGTTGCTGGAAGGGTTGATTATGGTTCAGAATGGGCGCCTGGCTACCGCTGGCGTCCATTATCCACGCGGCGGATGTAGGTATCAACGATAGCTCTCTAGCCTGTCAAAGTTATATCTGATTGCATGGTGACAGAATGTGGTTTGCGGTTTAAGCGATAATAAGTTGGTTTGTTTTTGGATTCCCAACTTGTAAACGCCAATAAGTGAAAAAATTCACAAATTGTCAGAGTTTGCTGATGGTGGATGTCGAGAGCATAGGACTTGAGCTGTGCAGTCTTGGCGATCCACACCTTCACGTTGAGTAGATCGAAGGTCACGACGCCAACCCAGCAGAAGCAATTTTCACGCCAGATGCCTCCGGTTGGTCTGGATTGTCATGCTATCGTCAGCGTGGTAGAATGAAAAAAACTGAGTCGCAAGCAGACTTAGGAGGTATGGAATATGGAACAAGAAATTGCTACATTTGCGGTTAAGAAAGGCTTGGCCCAAATGTTAAAGGGCGGCGTAATCATGGATGTCGTAACATCGGAGCACGCCCAAATCGCTGAAGAAGCAGGTGCTGTCGCAGTTATGGCTCTAGAGCGCGTTCCAGCAGACATACGCGCTGATGGGGGTGTTGCTCGGATGAGTGATCCTGAACTGATACTCCAGATCATGGATGCGGTATCGATCCCAGTTATGGCAAAAGTGCGTATAGGTCATTTTGTCGAGGCACAGATTTTAGAGGCAATCGGTGTTGATTATGTCGATGAATCAGAAGTATTGACCCCAGCCGATGAAGAACATCATATCAATAAACATGCCTTCAAGGTGCCTTTTGTGTGCGGCTGTCGCAACCTGGGGGAAGCCTTAAGGCGGATTGGTGAGGGGGCAGCAATGATCCGGACGAAGGGAGAAGCGGGTACAGGTGATGTGGTCGAAGCTGTCCGCCACGCTCGCTCGGTCCTCGGAGATGTCCGCCGATTGCAGAATATGCAAGAAGAGGAGCTCATGTCTTTCTCCAAGCAGATCGGAGCCCCTTACGAACTGGTTTATGAAACTCGTGCTCTCGGAAGGATACCGGTAGTTAACTTTGCTGCTGGCGGCGTTGCTACCCCAGCTGATGCTGCTCTGATGATGCAGCTCGGTGTTGATGGTGTCTTTGTTGGCTCGGGAATTTTTAAATCCGGTGATCCTGCCAAACGAGGCGCGGCCATCGTTAAAGCCGTTACGCATTACCAAGATCCATACATTTTGGCCGAGGTAAGCCGTAACTTGGGTGAAGCCATGGTGGGGCGGCAAGTATCTGCAATGGCAGACGAAGAGCTGATAGCGAACCGGGGCTGGTAAACTGCGCCGATTGTCATAATTCATACCAGTTTGGATCGAAACCCCTGGTATTCTTATCAGGAGAAAATTATCAACATGCGCATCGGCGTATTAGCACTCCAAGGTGACTTTGCCGAACATATAAAGATTCTTTCCCGGTTAGGGGTCGAACCTGTAGAAGTCCGTTTACCACAACATTTAGATGATCTCGCTGGTTTAATTCTGCCTGGAGGTGAGTCGACTACCATCGGGAAATTAGCAGCAGATTACAGTCTTTTGACACCCTTGCGGGCTTTTGGTCAAAAAAATGCAATCTGGGGGACTTGTGCAGGTGCGATATTTATGTCGAAAGATGCCCACCGAGATCAGCCGTTGCTTAGTCTGATGGATATCACCGTCGAACGCAATGCTTTTGGTCGGCAGGTTGCCAGTTTTGAAGTTGATCTTGATGTACCGGTATTGGCAAAGGTCGAATCGGCAGCGCGCCCTTTTCACGCTGTTTTTATCAGGGCTCCCCTGATTGAATCCGTTCAAGGCACAACAGAGGTTTTAGCGAAGTTGGATGATAATCGTATTGTAGCCGCTCAGCAAGGCAACCTATTAGCGACAGCTTTTCATCCAGAATTAACTGCTGACGACCGCTTTCACCGTTATTTTTTATGGATGGCTGACTTCTACTCTAATGACTAGGTTTTGTAATTGCAGGGTTTTATGAGTCGAAATTGTTTGTTACTGCAGCAGAGAATTGACTTCGGATGAATATTCGTCAGTTTGATTGGCGCGACCTACCAGTTCTACAGCGCAACCGCAAGCAAAGTGTCTATCTTTATAGCCTATTAAGGTTAACGCGTGGCGTGCGTCTGCTGACGGGGGCATTCATATCCTCGTTTGCTTCTTCAACCGGTATTTTTACATCGGTAAGCTTGAATAATGGGGATACAGGAAGTGCTTTGATCGGTCAAATCACCCATCCTACTGGTTCTCAATTAGCTTATTTAACGTTTTTGACTCCTGACGAGGCGCTTGGCTCAGAGGGTTTATCTGGGTTGCTTGAGCAGCTCTCTATTCAAGTGACTGAACGAGGGGCATTCCGTATTTTGGCAGATGTCGACGAGCAGACCAATGCATATAGTGCCCTCAGGATGCATTGTTTCGCAATTTATGCTCGGCAGAGAATTTGGAAATTGTCAGCACCTCCTTCGAATGATTCAGGCTTGATGTCCTGGCAACCGGTTAATGAGCAGGACTTGATACCGGTGAAATCCTTGTATGCGAGTCTGGTTCCTGGTTTGGTCCAACAAGTTGAGGCATTTTCGGAAGAACGGCTGCAAGGATTGGTTTACCGCCAAGGAACGGATATCTTGGCATTTGTTGAGTTGGTTTACGGTCCACTCGGGATTTGGGCACAGCCTTTTGTTCATCCCGATGCTGAAAATGTAGCGACGGAATTACTTGAACTACTGAGAAATTTACCCAATCGACGATCCCGCCCGATTTACCTGTGCGTTCGTTCTTATCAATCATGGTTGGAATCAGTAGTTGAGGGGATTGGTGCAGAGCCTAGCCCGCGACAAGCCGTGATGGTGAAGCATCTGGCCGCCCCTCAAAAAGCAGTACGGTCTTTTGCAATACCAGCGATTGAAGGTGGTCAGGCAGAAGTGACAACGCCTATTGTTCATACTGACCCCTGAGAATTCCACCAAAAAAGTAAGGAGAAAGATTAAGAACGTATGACCCAAAAAAGAATCACCGACGATCTAGATGCATTGTTTGCTGTTCTTCCGGATAAGATTACTGCGGCTGCCCAAAGCGTCGATGATAGTGATAATTTACTAGAGATAATTCTTGATTTGGGACGTGTGCCAACGTCCCGTTTTGTAGATCGAGAAGTTGTCCTGAACAAGAAAGAGGTCTCACACGAAGATATCAGCTTTGTTGTTGAGCGGATTGGGGATTTTGATAGCGATAATCGTGCAGGTTTAGAGCGAACGTTGCACCGCATATCGGCTATACGCAACCGACGCGGACATATCGTTGGGCTTACTTGCCGAGTGGGACGTGCAGTATATGGAACAACCGATATTATTAAGGATTTAATTGAAAGCGGGAAGGGCTTGCTCTTGTTGGGACGACCTGGTGTTGGAAAGACAACGATGCTGCGGGAAGCAGCCCGCTTGCTAGCAGAATCAAAACGGGTCGTAGTTGTAGATACTTCAAATGAGATTGGTGGCGATGGGGATGTCCCGCACCCTGCTGTCGGAAAAGCCCGCCGCATGCAGGTCTCAACACCAGCCCTCCAACATGAAGTAATGATCGAGGCCGTCGAGAACCATTCTCCAGAGGTAATTGTAATCGATGAAATCGGCCGCGAGCTGGAAGCCGCCGCCGCTCGCACAATCGCAGAACGCGGGGTGCAACTGATTGGAACGGCCCATGGGAATACTTTGGATAACCTGCTGCTCAATCCTACGTTATCAGACTTGGTTGGTGGCATCGAGTCGGTCACCCTCTCTGATGAAGAAGCTCGCCGCCGAGGTACCCAGAAGACTGTGCTTGAGCGGAGAGCGCCTCCTACATTCGATGTCCTGATAGAGATCCAAACTCGTGACCGTTTGGTAGTACATCCGGATGTCGCTCTGGCGGTTGATGCTCTGCTTCGTGGCTTTCCACTACCACCAGAAATTCGCGTGCGAGATGAATTGGGAGATGTGCGTATCGAAAAACCACCTTCCGCATCACAGGTTTATCAGACCAATCAAGGTTTCCGGCGGGCTCCAAACGGCGCAAGCATGGATTATCAACAGCATAGTCGTGGAGCCCGAAGACCACCTGACTATAGCAGCCAGAATGCAGCCCGATCTTCCTTGGAAAGTATCCGGGTGTACCCATACGGGGTTGCCCGTAATCGATTGAACCAGGCAGCAAAACGCTTGGGCGTGCCAGCCAACATCGTCAATGACCCTGAACAAGCTGATGTGCTGGTAACCTTGAAGTCGTACTATCGCAAGCGCCAGCGGGCGATAATCGATGCTGAAGATCGCGGTATGCCAGTTTACGTATTGCGTTCAAACACCATAAACCAGATGCAGCAGTTCCTGAGTGATTTGTTTAATCTAAGTGCCATCCCCACTGATGGTAATAAAGATGATCTGGTCCAGCGGGAAACTCGGGCAGCTATCGAAGCTGTGCTGAACGGGGAGCGCTGGATTGAGCTTCAACCGGCTACATCTACCATCCGTCGTTTACAGCACCAGATGGCTCGCCGTGCGAAACTGAACTCGCACTCATATGGAAAGGAGCCTCACCGTCGCGTTCGGATCTTCCGGGAATGATACCCCTTCATATATGTTTGCAGGCTTAGCGACTGCGGCTAGTGGTTGAGTATGTTTATTACTTTCGAAGGACCTGATGGGAGTGGGAAAACATCCCAGTTAGTTGAGTTAGCAGACTTCCTTGAACAGCAGGGGATAGAAGTATTGACGACTCGTGAACCGGGCGGTACATCGATAGGTAATCAGATCCGTGCTGTTCTTTCCGATCTTGCGAACACAGATATGCACCCGCGTGCGGAGATCCTGTTGTTCCAGGCTTCGCGCGCCCAATTAGTAGAACAAGTTATCCTACCTCATCTCCAAAATAAAGGCATTGTCCTTTGTGATCGATATGCTGATTCAACTTTGGCGTACCAGGGCTATGGACATCAAATAGATTTAGCCCTGTTAAATACGATTGTCTTTTTTGCAACGAACGGTTTGAAACCCGATTTGACATTGTTATTTGATGTCAATGCCGAAGTAGGATTACGGCGGCGTGCCACTGGTGGAGATTGGAATAGGTTAGATGCGTACGAACTGGATTTTCATCGCCGTGTCCGCCAAGGCTATCTGGAGATGGCCAGTAAAGAACCTGACCGCTGGCTTGTAATTGACGCAAAACAGCCACCTGAGATCGTTCAAGCGGCTGTCAGGAAAGCAGTCACAGACCGTTTACCAGCGCGATATAAATCACCATATCTTGAATAGACATTTTGCTGATCTGTTCGGGTTAAAATCCAGGCCCCATACCCCCAAACTCCCCGCTGTCGTCACCCAAATCCGGTAGCGCTTCTTCAATTTCATCTGGGCTCTGGCCTGATTCTAACCGGTCAACCACTTCATCGAATTCCGGACCTAGTTCTTCACCCATTTCCGAACTCATCTTCCGCATCATGCTCCCCAAGGCTTTTGGATCGTCTTCCAGCCCGGCTAACTTACTCGGGTCGGCCAGATCTTCCAGACGGCTATCTTCAGAGCGGGCAAACCGAATGCGACCGATACGTCGTTGAACGTTATCACTTTGGCAGTGTGGACAATTGACAGGAGTAGTCCCATACTGCTCATAGGACATGAATAAATTAAACCGTTTCCGACATGCAAAACAGGAATATTGGTAAGTGGGCATAATCACCTCTCGCAATGTTTTTCCATGGAATTATAACCATGAGGGGGTTTGTTGCCAACCTTACCATAAATTGGGTTTTGGATTCCATGGCTGTCCGTCGATAACTCGCTAATCGCGTTATACTTGGAGGGCTTATTGGCGTACCAGGTACATATCTTTATTGGACTGCTTTGAGGTAACAATGACCGATCCGGTATCTTTTAACCCCTTGCAGCAAGAACCACTGCTTGTTGTCATCTCAGGACCATCTGGTGTGGGTAAAGATACAGTTATCCAGCGCATGAAAGAGCGCAGGTTGCCTTTCCATTTCGTGGTGACCGCTACCACACGTCGTCAACGTACTGGCGAACGGCAAGGTGTTGATTACTTCTTCGTGAGTCATGATGAATTTGCTGAGATGATTGAGCAAGGTGAACTTCTAGAGTATGCCATAGTCTATAACGATTATAAGGGGATCCCAAAGGAGCAGGTGCGTCAGGCATTGGCCAGCAACAAGGATGTTGTTATGCGCGTGGATGTGCAGGGAGCTGCGACGGTCCGCGAGCTATCCCCGGAAGCCGTACTCATATTTCTTACGACACAAACTGAAGCAGAACTTGAGCGGCGATTGCGATCACGAAAAACCGAAACACCGGAGGGATTGAAATTACGAATTGCCACTGCACGTCAGGAACTAAAACGCATCAGGGAATTTGATTACGTAGTTGTAAATCATGAAAATCATCTCGATGATACAGTGGATACCATATTAGCGATCATTACAGCAGAGCACAATCGCACACAACAAAGAAAGGTGAATTTGTGAATCAAGATTTTCCACCCCCCCCTAATAACCCGATCCCACCGAAGGGCCAGGATAATGGGAGTAGACTGCGCGAGGCGCCTCCCCCCCAGCATGTGCCTATCAGCACTCCTCAACAGCAACCGTACGTTACCTACACCGTCTTGGTGCTGGCGGTAATTATCTATATCTTGCAGCTGGCAAGTCAGAATTTTATGGACGGAACCGATTTACCTGCCTTGTACGGTATGAAAGTTAATGAATTTATCCTGCAAGGGCAGTACTGGCGCTTGATCACACCAGTATTCTTGCATGGTTCGATCATGCACCTGGGCTTCAATATGTATGCCCTATTCATATTGGGGCCCATGCTGGAACGACTCTATGGTCATGGACGGTTCTTAGGACTCATTTTCGTAAGCGGTTTTGCTGGAAATGTGATGTCGTTCCTTTTTTCCGCAGCCCCCTCTTTGGGATCATCAACAGCAATCTTTGGGTTATTGGGGGCGCAGGGTGTCTTGCTCTATCAGAATCGCCAGTTTTATGGGCGCGTTGCACAGCGAGCGTTAATCAATCTCATCGTAATCGCCGGGATAAACTTGGTAATCGGCCTGTCTCCGGGGATTGACAATTGGGGACATATCGGTGGACTTTTGGGAGGTACATTGTTTGCCTGGTTCGGCGGCCCGGTGCTGGCTGTTGAAGGCAATGCGCCTAATTACCGTGTGGTTAATCAGCGACCGATGGGTGATTCTTTCCGAGCTGGTCTGAGTGTTTTTGTTTTGTTTGGATTGGTAACAGTCGTCTATGTATTCCTTCAAATGATCTGAGGATGCGAATATGCGGATACTTGTCACCGGAGGCGCGGGTTATATTGGCAGCCATACCTGTGTAGAGCTGCTGCAAGCTGGCTATGAAGTCGTGGTTGTTGATAACCTCTCAAACAGTAAGGAGGAATCTCTCACCCGTGTCCAGGAGTTGACTGGGAAATCGCTTGAATTTCATAAAGTTGACCTGTTGGATTTTGAGCGTTTAATAAGGGTTTTTAAATCCAGACCCATAGACGCAGTCATCCATTTCGCCGGGTTAAAAGCTGTTGGCGAATCGGTTGAGAAACCACTGCAATACTACGCGAACAACGTTAGCGGAACGGTAACGCTTTGTAAAGTAATGCAGATGCGAGGGGTGCGCAACATGGTATTTAGTTCTTCGTGTACGGTCTATGGTGATCCACATGTAGTGCCGATCAAGGAAGATTTTCCCCGCTCGGCAACAAATCCTTATGGGCGCTCGAAATTAATAATCGAGGATATACTCTCAGATCTGCATGTGGCAGATACGAGTTGGAACATTGCTTTCCTCCGTTATTTCAACCCCGTCGGCGCTCACCCAAGCGGCAGGATTGGTGAGGATCCAAATGGTATACCCAACAATCTTGTTCCTTTCATCGCCCAAGTGGCAGTCGGAAGGCTGCCCGAATTGAGGGTGTTTGGAAACGATTATGCTACCCCCGATGGAACTGGAGTGCGGGATTATATCCATGTTAACGATTTGGCATTGGGGCATTTACGAGCATTAGAAAAATTACAGACAGACCCTGGTATTCTGCAATACAATCTGGGAACTGGGCAAGGGCATAGTGTTTTACAGATGATCGCCGCATTTGAGCGTGCTTGTGGCAAGGTGATACCCTACAAAATAGTCGCTCGCCGGCCTGGTGACGTATCCATGAGTTACGCCGACCCAGCAATGGCCGAACAAGATCTGCATTGGAAAGCTGCTCGTGGTATCGAAGAGATGTGTGCCGACGTTTGGCGCTGGCAGTCCATGAACCCCGATGGCTATCCCTGAAGCAACCCTGGGAAAGTGCTGTTTATTGCTGTGATGATTGTTATTAGCCGGCTAGAAGTTAGGTAAATAAGCTCTGAAGATGGCTATAGGTCATCCATATTAGTTCCCCCTGCATACTAGCAATATCCTGGGTGCATAATTAGGCTACAAATCTCACCCACGCGGCTCATCAGCACACCTCGAGTGCTCTCAACCGGGACAAAAGTGGCGTACAAGCGATCAGCTTTTCTGGATATCAAAATCTTCAGTAGACTTGTCCACTTGTTGTTTGAGGATCTCATGTTAAAAGAAAATCCCAGGAGTTGCTCCTGGGATTGATTTGTGTTTCAAGACCTACAGCAGCATATCTGGTAGATCAGTATCATCGTCCGTTTCATCACCAAAGTCATCGTCATAGTCAATTTCAAGTTCTATGGCTTCATCGACCAAGCGCAGCCACAGCACGAGCAGCTGCCCGTCATCAACATCCACATAGCGCGCCGCAACGATGGGAGCCTGCTGTAGCAGCCCATCATCGGACCGATATTCGAGTTGGATCGAGTGATTATTGCGCCAAGCGCGATGGCAGCGTTCAACAAGTGATGGTCCGTTGAAGGTGCGTAGCCGGGTCACTACAACATCTGATAGGCTGGGGCTTTCATTTAATCCCAGCACCCAGCCCTCGGGTACGATCTCAAATGTGGGGGGTGGACCCTCGATGATTGTGATTTTATCTTCCATTCCTGTTGTCCTCCAATGTCGGAATCATACCACGAATCGCCTCTTCAATAATAAGAGCAATATTGGATATTTCTGGGCAATTAAGGTTAATTCTTGATGAGTATTTTGCATTGATTCTTGGTTGGATTGAGAGTAGGGGTTAGCCCCGCGTGTATAATTCATTTGGGAGATGAGCGATGTACAAATTATTGATCTTGATTGAACCGTCTATTGACTGGCAAAAATTTGAGGAAGCATGGCCAGATTTTCTCCATTTTGCTGAGAGCATGCCTGGATTGCGCAGGGAAGCCACCAGTCGTATTGACAACACGTTGTTTGGCAACTATCCAGTGACCTTTATTCACGAACTGTATTTTGATTCGCTCGACGATGCCAGCCAGGCTCTCAGCTCGCCTGAGGGACGCGCCGCAGGAAAACTGCTGCAAGAAATGACCCAGGGGCGCGTGAATTTGTTTTTCGCCGATCACAAAGAAGACCTAGTAGAGAATATCTTGAAATACAAAAAAAATGCGCAGTTGGAAGATTAGTGGGGATTGGCGTAAGCTGAGTAGCACATTGACTATGAATACTGGAAGACCTTATCTACGAGTTGCGTTCGCAATCCTCGCTGTTGTCCTAATGGTTGCGGGGTATTTCATCTTCCGCGCTTTCGCGGCTGGCAGACTTACTGACCCTAGTCGTTTAGTTCGCTGGTTGCGGGACCCCGCTTTGTATTCTTCCTGGAACGTCCCTGCTGGGCAGCGCTGTGGTGAGGCTCCCTTCATTTTCCCTACCCAAGGTTTTGTAGGTTTCGTTTGGGATGACTCCTTCCGCATTGGTCATCGCCACCAGGGTATTGATGTTTTCGGTGGGAAACCAGTAGGAGAAGCACAGGTAATTGCGGCTTATGCTGGATATCTGACTCGCTTACCAGACTGGAAATCAACAGTCATTATCCGCATCCCAGAAGATCCGCTTAATCCTCAACGCCAGATTTGGGCATACTATACCCATATGGCCGATCCGAACGGGGAATCTTATATCTCGCTGGAATTCCCCCCGGGCACGTATGAACGCTACGTTGAGGCTGGAACCGTTTTAGGCTATCAAGGCAGCTACTCGGGAGATCCAAATAACCCCACCGGTGTCCATCTGCACTTTTCGCTCGTCAAGGATGACGGCAATGGGGGATTTACGAACGAACTCGAGATTGAAAATACACTCGATCCTTCCCCTTACCTCGGTATGGAGCTAAACGCACAAACCAATCAGGGTCAAGTCCCTGTTTGTCAAGGATAGCGCGTTTCACGCTCAGGAAGTACCGCTTTGGAGGAATCAATATAGGGCTAGTTTAACTGCTTTAAACGCCAGTCCAGTGCTGTAAAGCGGTGAGCGACTTTATCGTTATTGACTGCGATTGCCAGTGCTCGCCGACTACCGACCAAGACACATAGCTCTTTAGCACGCGTAATCGCAGTATAGAGCAAGTTGCGCTGGAGCATAATATATTGGGCTGTCAATATCGGCAGCACTACAGCGGGGAACTCGGATCCTTGTGACTTGTGTACCGAGACCGTGTAAGCAAGCACAAGCTGGTCAGCTTCTGCCCATTCGTAGGTGAGGAAGTTATTTTCATAGTTCACTACCATGGTTTGGTTGACTAGATCTATCTCTTGAATAAATCCGATATCGCCGTTGAATACGTCTTTATCGTAGTTGTTTTGAACCTGCATAACTTTATCGCCTACCCTGAAGAATTGACCAGCTATATGTTTCTCATTTTTTCCCGGCTTATGCGGGTTTATAGCATTCTGGAGGCGTTGGTTGAGCAAATTAACTCCAGCGGGGCCGCGGTACATCGGTGCCAGTACTTGGATTTGATCGCGTGGGTTAAAACCAAATTTTTCTGGTATGCGCACACAAACCACATCCTCTACCCACTGCGCGGCTTGCTCTGGTTCCTCGGCGGGAAACAGGAAGAAGTCACGACTGTCTCTGATAATTTTGGGTAGCTTGCCTTGATTAATGCGGTGAGAGTTAGTAATAATTTGAGATCCAGCTGCCTGGCGAAAAATCAAACCTAGGCGAGAGACTGGGGCAATCTGGCTGTCAATAAGATCGCGGAGGACATCACCGGCGCCCACAGATGGTAGTTGGTCGACATCTCCCACCAGCAGCAGATGCGTCCCTGGTTGAATTGCTTTTAATAGGTGGTGGGCGAGCATGAGATCAAGCATTGAGGCTTCATCCACTACCAATAGATCTACTTTGAGTGGGTGCTCAGCAGATTGTTTGAAACCTTCCCGTGGAGAATATCCCAAGAGGCGATGAATAGTCATCGCTGGTCGTCCTGTGGCTTCTGAGAGGCGTTTTGCTGCTCGTCCGGTAGGAGAGGCTAAAGCATAGCTCTTATGTGCTTCCTCAGCGAGTTCGATTAACGCCTGCAGGCAGGTCGTTTTACCTGTTCCCGGTCCACCAGTGATCACACTGACCGGGGAACTAATGACCGTACGAAGAGCTTTTTGCTGCTCTGCTGTTAACAGTGGGTCTAGCTGAATAAATGCCGGGGGGATATCAGCAAGGCGAGATGGTAGCGCATGCATCAATGCTGTCAAGCGTGCTGCTAACCCAACTTCGGCATGGTACAGGGGAGCTAAGTATATGGCAGTCTGTTTTTGGGGATCGCAGGGTTGCTGATCAGCAGGGACCTCACAGATCGGTAAAGTCTCTGACTTGAAATAGCCTCCGCCAACCAAATGGTCAATAGATGCTGGTATTAAATCTGGATCAACCTCCAATAGGCTGACTGCGCGGTCTATTAGCTCTTGGTATGGGCTGAAAACATGGCCATCATTTGTGCACTCATTCAGTGCATAATACACTCCGGCTTCAATCCGCGCAGGGTGGTCAAATGGTAGTCCTAGAGCCTGGGCGATTCGATCAGCAGTTTTAAACCCGACCCCATAAATATCACGTGCCATAGTATAAGGATCATTTTGCAGTACATCCAGCGCTCCTTGCCCATATTGCTTATATATCTTGGTTGCTAGATTTGTGGTCACACCATGACTGTGTAGGAAGAGCATTATGTCCTTGACTTGTCTCTGTTCTTCCCATGCAGATACGATCATCTCAGCCCGTTTTGGGCCGATATCGGGTACCTCATAGAGCCGGTCTGGTTGGGTTTCAATGACCTCCAAGGTTGATCCTTTAAATTGCTCCACGATCCTTTCAGCCAATCTGGGCCCAATGCCCTTGATCAAGCCGGATCCAAGGTAGCGTCGGATACCTGACAATGTTGCCGGGAGTGTTTGTTCGCAAATTTCTACCTGGAATTGTTGCCCATGTTTTGGGTGGGTGGTCCACTTCCCGCGCATTCGAAGATATTCCCCCGGGGAGATCTCTGGTAAGTTGCCAACCACGGTGATCAGGTTATCACGGTTCCCCACTTTCGGATTTGCGCGTTGCTCAGGATTCAAACGCAGGACACTGTAACCATTCTCTGCGTTGTAGTAAGTGATGCGTTCAACAGAACCGCGCAGTTCTTCCATCAATTTATTCGCTATAAATCCTGGCAGAAGTTGGGGAATGTGAATTGCTTGCGCTCAGTGAGTATGCGTCGAATCAGCTTACAATTACTGCATCGGGTTCGTGGCTGCCCAATCTGACCCCAAGATGATAACCAAATCTATGTTGCTGGTCGGGTCATAGCGACTGAATATGCGGTTCTCAGATATATTCATCTTTTCCACCAAATACTTGATTGTATAGGGTTTACCGGTGTAATCATATATCGAAGTGTTGGTGTAAAGTTGGTCGCCATTTCCAGTTTCAGTTACCGAAATGTTTTGGCTCTGCAGATATTCGGATGTCAATGCTGCTATGCCAGGTGTTGATGTGCCATTCAAAACCGAAATTTTAGCAGCTTCGGCAGCAACAAGCTCGTCCAGCGGCATGTTTGCTGTTGGGCTGTAAATATTTTCACTGCTGAAAAAAATTTCATCTCGCAGTGCTCGTATCTTGTCAGCGATGGGTTTCAGTACATCGTCCCCATCGGGTGATTTCACCAATAGTACCTGCTCTGGTGGGCCAATCACCCCGCGGGTGATGTTCTCATCCGGGATTTGACTTGCAAGCCAAGCTAATTGAATTGCTTGCTCCAGATTGAGGTTCGTGTTGACGCCGGCGGATAATTCCTGGTAAAGGATGGGTGCTTTGGAGATCAGCGTGGGCAGCATGTTGACTGAAAGGACTCGGTCGCGAATACCCATAACAACTTGCTGCTGGCGTTCCGCGCGATCAAAATCGCCGCCTTCCGTTTTACGGGCTCGGGCATAGGCAAGTGCCAAATCACCAGGCAAGGTTTGTACACCTGGTTTTAATGTTTTGTTGTTGTTGTCACCTAATGGATCGACCGCAATTTTCTCCTTGATATCGATTTTTACGCCATCGATTTCATCAATAAATCGGATAAATGCGCTGAAATCGATTTGGGCATAGTAATCAATTGGTACGCCAAGCAGTTCTTCGACTGTTTCCATGGCCAAACCAGGACCACCACCCGGGATTTGATAGGCTTCACCAAGGCTGTAGGCCGTATTAATGCGTCCATATTCGAAACCAGGGATATTCACCCACATGTCGCGCGGAATGGACAGCATCCCAGCAGTACGCTCTAGGGGATCGATGGTGAACAGGATCATAGTATCTGTGCGTGGTGCGCCTTCTCCCGCAGCCCAATCGCGGTAATCCAACCCCATAATCAGAACCGTTACCCGGCTTGCTCCGTCCCAAGGCTGAGGGGTAGGGCCGCCTATTAGTTGCAGTGGGTTTTGAGGGTTGCGGATAATTCCTTCCGCATCTGGGGTAGAGGTTGCTTGGGCAATCGCGATACCAGGCAAAGATGTCAGATCCCAAACGGTTACGAAATCACGTACCGCGACGAAAGTAAACCCAGCAGTGATTAATGCTGCGATAATAAATGCTGCCGTAACAGCCCACAGTAAACGGGTGGTGGTCTTTGAAGGGCCAGGTGGTGGGGTTTGATTGTTGTCCATTGCTTTTTTCGCTATGGCGGCACTGCAAATATATAGTCAGAGCATAATAGCGGGCGCAATTATATCACGGTATAATGACCCATTGGTAAGGACAGAATTAGCTCCAGCTTAAGCCCCGGACAATACCAAAATCGGTAATCTTACCTGCAGATGAAGAGCTTGGGCTGTCATTTAATAAGTTATGTCGCTGATCAACACCACTAATTTGGCAAAATCCTTTGGTGCTACAGACATCTTCTCGGATTTGTCTCTCAGCATCCCAAATGGAGCCCGCATTGCAATTGTAGGTCCGAATGGCATTGGCAAAACCACTTTGCTGCGGATCCTTGTTGGTCGTGATGAGCCTACGAATGGCTATGTGCGTCGTGCCCGTGGAGTGAATATTGGTTATCTACCCCAAGAATCGAGTTTGGATGGTAGCCACACGCTGTGGGATGAATGTCTGCGTGCTCTGACATCATTACGGGAGCTGGAAGCTGATTTGGCTAGTCTAGAAACCGCGATGAGTGATCCACAGCACACTGATGACATTTTGATACGCTACGGCCCAATGCAAGAAGAGTTTGAGCGGCGGGGTGGATACGTTTATGAGACGCGTATTCGACAAACCTTGTCTGGGCTGGGGTTCCAGTACGCAGATTTCAACCGGCCGATATCACAATTATCGGGCGGTCAGCGTACACGTGCAGTATTGGCGCACTTGCTGCTTTCCGACCCCGATTTACTCATACTCGATGAGCCGACAAATCACCTCGATATCTCGGCTGTGGAGTGGTTAGAGGGCTATTTAAGCAAGTGGTCGGGCGCAACGCTTATTGTTTCTCATGACCGATATTTTCTCGATAAAGTTGTGGATCATATTTGGGAGATGAACCGCAGTGGCGTGGAAGTGTACCGTGGGAATTACAGCGCATACGTACAGCAGCGGCAGGAGCGTTGGGAGCTGCGTCAGCAGTTATTTGAAACTGAACAGGAGCGGCTCCTGAAAGAGCTCGACTATGTCAAACGCAATATCGCTGGGCAGCGTACCGCCCAGGCAAAAGGAAAACTGCGCCGATTAAGCCGGCAGATTGAAGCCATTGAAAGCTTGGGGTTCGAGGCGGTCACCGGCAAGAATTGGGCTGCAATTAGTGCCGAGGCGACGATCTCTACTCACACGATGCGGGTGGATGAAGTTGAAAGGCGGATAAAAGCATTGCGTTCACCAGTGAATCGCCCGCCCAGGCTGAACTTGAATATTCAAGCACGTACTCGCTCTGGTGAACTGGTTTTACGTACAAATGACGTCTTCATCGGATATGAGGATGAAGGTCAACCTCTCTTCCATGTTCCAGATCTGGTGCTAAAAAGAGGGGAGTGCTCTGCACTGATTGGTCCAAATGGCGCTGGAAAAACGACGTTTCTCAAGACGTTATTAGGGAAATTGCCGCCCCTGAGCGGGGATGTGATCCTGGGCGCAAGTTTAGACATTGCATATTTTGCTCAGGCACACGAAGGCCTCAATCCTGAGAACACGCTTGCCCAAGAGATTGAATTGGTTGCGCCTCGCATGTTGCTGGCTGATATCCGCAGCTATCTAGCGCGCTTCCTGTTCACAGGGGAGCAGGTGTTTAAACCGGTAGCAGCCCTTTCCGGCGGGGAGCGGGGGCGATTGGCATTAGCCAAGCTCTCTCTTTCTAAAGCCAATCTATTATTGTTAGATGAGCCAACTAATCACCTCGATATCCCTTCCCAAGAAATCCTGCAGGAAGTGCTGGCGGATTATCAAGGCACAGTTTTACTTGTGGCTCATGATCGTTACCTTATTGATGCTTTAGCGACTCAAATTTGGGAGATTGAACTTGGTGCGCGGGAAATGCGCGTCTTCTCAGGTAGTTATAGCGCCTACCAAGCTGAACGGGTAGCAGAAAAGCAAAGCATCGAACTATCGCAGGGACAGCACAAATCTTCAACTTCAGTTAATCATGCCCGCCAAGGAATTCGCCAGGCGCGTCGCCGCGCCGCTCGCCTCCAGCAAATCGAAATGGAAATTGCTGATTTGGAGAATCAATTATCATTGCTATCAAAACAGTTAGAGAATCCCCCAGCAGATCCAGTTGAGGTTCAGAATTTGGGCGAAGATTATGTCCAGTGTCAGAATTTAATTGATGCCTTATTAGCAGAGTGGGAACAACTGCACGAGTAGACTAATCGATGCTTGTACCGGCCATTACTGGTTCATCGCCATTGTATTGCCGTAATATGGGCCAGCGCCTCGCAATAACCCCTGCTGCCACAATACAGCCAATACCGCCACTGATAACCGCGAAAACTGGTCCAAATAGCTGTGCAATTACACCAGCCTCAATTTCCCCAAGCTGAGGTCCTCCCATGAAGAAAATTTGATTGATGCTGGTCATCCGGCCTCGTAGATAATCTGGTGTTTGCAGCTGGCGGATGGTGTTTCGAATGATCATGCTGATGGAATCAGCGGCACCGATCAGGATCAATGCCACAATCGCAACGAAAAAGGTGCGCGCTAGCCCAAAAAGTATTGTCGCGAATCCGAACATGACCACAGCCGCCAGCAATTTAACGCCCTGCTGGCGAAGTTCATTGACTTGCGATAAGATCAGTGCCGCCGAAACTGCTCCTATCGATTGGGCAGCTGAGAGCCAACCGTACTCCACTGCCCCAACATGTAGCACATCACGTGCAAATATTGGCATCAGGGTATTGGCCGAAGAGAAGAAAGTCGCAAAGAAGTCTAACAGCATAGTTGAAAGAATGATCGGAGATGCAAGGATAAAAGTGATGCCCTCCCGAATAGCTGGCAGGCTGACGCGGACGGGTTTGATGGGATCCGCTTGTTGAGCAACTGCCCCCATCAACAACAAAGCTGCTATCACACTAATATATGTAAGTGAATTGATCAGGTAGGTGTAGCCCTGCCCCCAATACGCGATTACCAATCCACTGAGTGCAGGGCCTGCGATGGCACCGGTCTGATATCCGATTGAGTTCATGCTGAACGCACTTGGTAAATCGCGGGCTGGAACCAGGTTTGGAACCAGCGATTGTCGGGCGGGTGCATCAAAGGCAACAGCAAATGCTTGAATGGCGGTAATGAAATAAATTTGCCAAAGTGTAATTCGTCCTGCGAATGTTAACCAAGCAAGCATGAATGCTGAACCCATCATAACACTTTGGGTAACGAACAGCAGCCGCCTCCGATTCATCGTATCTGCAAGTACACCCCCGATAAGTGAGAAGAGGACGATCGGGATCAATCGGGCTGCTCCAACTCCAGCGAGCGCGATTGGTTGGTCAGTCAAATCGCGGATGTGCCACAGAATCGCCCATGTTTGCATGCTTGTCCCGGTAGCAGAGATGGTCAATCCAGCCCAAAGTAAACGGAAACGGCGGTGATGTAGTGCAGGCGGAATATGGAATGGCATAATTTGGTTATTTAGCTGCGTGATGAGATGGTATACAGTTTGCTGGAGTTATGGGGTCTCCAGCTCGTTCTCCCCCTTAAGTATCTGACCACTGATATGTGCAGCATCATCGCAGCATAGCTGCATGACCAGTTTGGCAGTCTTTCCTTCTGTCAACGGATTTGAATGATCCGATGTCACTTCAGGTTCTGGAAAAGAAGTTTCATGATGCTCATCTGGCTGAGTAGTTCCCCAGCAATCACCCCCCCCATGTAGCACAGTATTAACCCGAATGTTAAATTCTGCCAGCTCTCGTGCAGCAGCCTGGGTTAGCCCACACAATGCCAACCTGGCTGCAATCACCCCTGCATTTTCCGATTTATTGCCTTGCCGGCGCAGGACAGATGCTACATTGATGATCGTGCCGCCCTTCACCTGGGTTTGCATAACAGGCGCGGTTGCCTGAATAGTAAAAAATGCCGCATTAAGGTTTACGTCGATTGTCCTGCGCCAATCCCATTCGTCAATGGATAACAGATTCGCGCTCGGAGCTACCCAGGCTCCGTTGATGATGATGTCGATTCGCCCCCAGTTGTCTACAATTTGGTCGATCATGGCAAATGCCGGCATTTTTTTGGCTACATCGTAAACATAGTCCTGAACTTCACCACCCTGCTGCCTGATATTACCGACCGTTACATCTAGGTTAACCGGCGTGATATCATTGGCTGCCACTAATGCCCCGTGGTAAGCGAAGCTCTCAGCAATGGTTCTGCCAATCGATCGCCCAGCTCCTGTGACCAGCACTACTTTATCGTAAAAATCTAAGCTGGACACGGCGATGTTCAGGTTTGGTTGCCTGATCCTTGCTCATTCTGCTGCTTCTCCCAAGCCAGTTGCCAAGAATCGTATGCCTCAGAGCGATTTTCATCATTTACAACTAATTCCTTATCCTGTCCATCGCGGTCCTTGATGAAGAATGTGATGTTTGGGTTATGATCATCAATCATGTCTACCGTGCAATCGACAGGTGTGATTTCAGAACGCAGAAAATGCCATCCGAAATGGGTTTCGCATGCTGCGTCCCAACAATTACATGAGCGGCGATCAAGGATAATTTTCATTACTGTCTCCTCAGGCTGAATGGATTAATCAATCATCGTGAAACAATCATGATTGGGTGAAAAGGAAGCGCCAGGTTCCCCAATAGCGATTGCTCTCCTGACCTTCACACTCACTGGTCACAAGATCAGGTATGAGTTCACTGCCCGCAGCAAGCCGGAGTGTGTAAACTACACCCGGTGTCATTACAAAATCCGCGTATCCCAGCCCTAGGTCAGGCTTTAATCCGGTGAAAAAGTGGTTCTCTCCCCCATCCCAATTTGCGATTGCCTCGATACCGGGGACCGGCTGCTCATCAGCATCTTGGACCTCGATTTGGATGAGTGGGTCCTCTAATAGCTCTTCGCAAACAAATTCCTGCGAGCGGAGAGTAAAAGGTGACCGGCGAGTGGGTGTAGGTGTCCAGGTAGGAAGCGGAGTATTTGTCGGGTTGGGTGTGCGTGTTGGGACAAGTGTAGCGCTCAACGTTGATGCTAGGGCTAATGTGTCGGTGATTTGGGTTGTTGCATTGTTAGGATTAATCTCAGTTGCAGCGGGTGAGATGGAGGGCGTCACGGCGGGTGTTCCGGTATTATCCCCGTTAGGTGTTGTTGAAAGATCAGAAGTTGACTGCAGTGCGATAGTTGGCGGTATCTGACCAAGAGCCACCGCTAACAAGCTTAGGGCTCTTGCCTCATTTTCCGGACTGCCATCTGCTAACTTCCTCTGTGCTTGCTCAGTAAGCAGCTGCGTTACGTTCTCATCTTGCAGCAGCTCAAGACGAGCCCGGGCCCGTACAAGATCACCGTTGGAAGCATAAGCCAGTGCAATGAGTGTGCGGTAGTGGTCTTTGAAATCTGCGCGCAGTGAGACTGGAGATGTTTCTGTATACTGCAGTGGTTGGTATAGCCAGGCGTATCCTAGCCCTATTGCTAAACCGAGCAGCAAACCCGTAAGCAGATACCAGGGACCGCGATTTTCTCTCATGAACTTGGCGTCTCTATGATGGGCGTCCGGTTTTCAATGGCCAGCAGCAGTGTGCGCATCAAAGAGATATCAGCATCGGTGTAGCCCTGCTTTTCAGCAAATATTAAGGTTTGACGGATGATGTCAACGGCAGGGTCGCTGCCTAATAGGGCTAGGCGCCGTAAAACCAAGTCAGTATCCTGATCTAGTTGGTAAGATTCTGCTATCATCAAGACATAGTCACTTTTGTAATCAATGCGCATGGTATTTGGAGAAGTATCAACATATTCGACTGGATTAACCAACCAGCCGTAAATCACGCCCAAACCAATGCCGATCAGGATTACAAGCAGAAAGCGAAACCAACGCACCATGATTTGAGTATTGTGCCATAGGAAACCTGCCAAGGCAAGGGGGCGCGTTCGTCATAGTATCGCACCTTCGTTTATCGGAGCGTTGTTGGTATTAGCGGCGACAGACTTCATCCAGCCCGTTCACGAAAATCTCGTTCTCTTCCACTGTATTGTAGAAGTATGGGGAAATGCGCACTGCGCCGGGTCTTTTATCAACGATGATATTCTGTTCGGCTAATGAATGCGTTACCTCGAGTGGGTTATCAAGCTCAACGATAATGATGCTCGCTTGCTGTTTCGGGTTGGCTGGTATGCGCAGGCTGTATCCGTGAGCCTTGAGTCGTGCGATCAGGTCTTGACTGAGTTCAGCAGATCGTCTCCTGATCTCATGTGTGCCGATCTCATTGATGATTTCAAGTCCTGCGCGGGCTGCATAGACTGCGGGTACAGCTGGAGTACCGGCTTCGAAGCGCCGTGCGTCTTCTCGATACTCTAATTTAAAAGGATCAAAATCGAATTGGCGGTTATGAGCGAACCAACCACTAACAGTTGGCTTAAGGTCAGCGATTAACTCGCCGCGGACATACAAATATGCCACACCTGGGCCACCGATCAACCACTTCAATCCACCTGATATCAGAAAGTCCACCCCTGCTTGATTGACATCAATTGGGATTTGCCCAGTGCCTTGGTAATCATCAATCAGGCAGAGCGCCCCTTTTTGGTGGGCAATATCTGCTAGCTGCTGGACATCTTGGATAAAACCGCTGGTGAAGTAGACCCGGCAGGTTGCGATCAGTGCTGTGCGTTCATTGATCGATGCAGCAAAGGATTCCACTGGGACGCTGATCCTGTCAGGTGAGGGCAAAATGGAACTCTCCACCCCTTGGCTTTCCTTGGCTAAGAAGTGATGTGTGATGGTCGGAAAATCTAGCTCGCATGACACCACGCGAGAACGATCTGTGAACTCAAAGCATGAGCTAACTGCAGCTAGAGCCGAAGAAATGTTAGGCAGGATGGCAATCTCTTCTTTTTTTGCGCCGATTGTGCGTGCGAATTCCCCACGTAGAGCATCGACTTCCTCCAACCAGAACCTGTACCATGCTGCAGCACCATACGTAGACCACTCATCCATAAAGTGGTTAACTGCCCGCCGCGAGCGCTGCGACAGCTGGCCTAAAGATACGGTATTGAGGTATGTGCTTTTTTGTAGGCCGGGAAATTCTTCTCGCCAAGTGCTCCAATCAGGTGTAGGCATCTCGTTAGACTCCTATGCTGTTTTCCTCTTATTGGCTATCGAGCAATATCGTTTGGCCAAAAGCTAATTCAATGAAACCGATTGCCATCTAAGTTTACAACAAAATGATTTGGTATCGGTATTGTTGCTGCAAACTTGCAGTTGATTCATGTGTAAAAATCTTGTACAATCATTAAGCACCAGCGAACTTAACTTCACGGTCAACCATGGGCCGAGCGATTATTGTTCAGGGAGGAACAGGGTCATGGATATCATCAAGGTTTCTGGCAAATCGCGCACTTCTGCCGTGGCAGGTGCAATCGCCGGCGTTTTCCGCGAAAATCAACATGTTGAGGTGCAAGCCATTGGGGCGAGCGCTATCAACCAGGCAGTCAAAGCGATGGCCTTGGCCAGGAGCTACTTGGCTGAGGACGGTTACACCATTGTATGCATCCCCGAGTTTGTGGATGTCGTGATTGATGAAAAAATCCGTACCGCGATTAAATTTACCGTGGAGCCGCACTGACTCCGACAACACCTGAGAGTCCGGGAAAAACACTCAACACAAGAAGCATATAAAATAAGAATACCCGCGCCACGGACATCTACTTGCTGATGGCATAATTATTGTCGTCAACATGCTCCAGACTGGGCAGGTTCTCATCCATGGACGAGATGCATTGCTTTTGATACACTCCACTGTGTGAGCACTAGACGATCACCCGGAGTGACAAGAATCATTCCTATTATCATAATGTTTCTGGCTGCCATGGCCGTCCTCAGCTTGGTGGTTGCCTGCCTACCGCAACTGTCGTCCCCGGTTTCGGAGCACAAGCCCTCATTTCCTTCACCTTCTCCACGATCTACGAACCCACAATCTTTCTCAACAAGCAGCCCAACTGTGCCTGCTGTAACAGAAACGCTTGCTATCACGGCTGTCGGGACTTCCACTCGCACTGCGCGCCCAACTTCTTCACCAACGCCACTCCTGTGCTGGCAAAACGGTGGTCGCTATGAATATGACAGTTTGAGCGATCAAAGCTTACCCTTGCCCATGGAGTACGCAGTATATCTCCCTGCTTGCTACGATGAACAGTTGCATCGCCGCTATCCAGTTCTCTACATGGTTCATGGCCAAAATTATAATCATGACCAGTGGGATCGCCTTGGAATCGATGAAGCCGCGGATGCCTTGATAGCGGCAGGTGAAATATCACCGGTAATCATCGTGCTGCCGCGTGATCGCTCTTGGGCCCAACCTGCCGAGGACGCCTTTGGAGCAGTGCTTGCCGAGCAGTTAATCCCTAGTATAGATCATGATTACCGCACTATCCCTGAGCGCAGATTCCGCGCAATCGGTGGTTTGTCACGTGGCGCAGGCTGGGCGGTCCACCTGGGACTGTCTCAATGGGAACTGTTTGGCGCAATTGGTGCACACAGTCTGCCGGTCTTCTGGAGCGACACCAACCATATCCGCAGCTGGTTGGCTGCTATCCCCGCAGAGCAGTTACCGAGAATCTACCTTGATATCGGGGAGAAAGACCGTCCAGCAATTCTCGCATCGGCTGTCTGGTTTGCAGATTTGTTGAATGATCAGACCATCCCACATGAATGGCATCTGTTCCCTGGTTACCACGAGGAAGCTTACTGGACTTCCCACATAGACCAGTATTTACGTTGGTATACCCAGGAATGGTAGCAGCGTAATCTCTGGTAATAGCTGCTCTAGTGGGCTATTAAAATCCCACATGATATAATCTTCGCCATGCAGCTGAGCAGAGAAGAAGTGATATTAATCGCTGATTTAGCCCGCCTCAAGCTAAGTGACGCTGAAATTGAGCGCTACGGACAACAGCTCTCAGCCATCCTCGATTATTTTGCCCAGTTACAGCTTGTAGACACGACCGATATTCCTCCAACATCTAGTGTGCTCCCTTCGCACGGTCGCCTGAGAGATGACATACCGCGCCTCGGCTTAAGCTTGGATGATCTGCTGCAGAATGCCCCCGCTACCCGAGATAACCAGTTCCTGGTGCCGCCAGCTCTGGAAAAATAGCTATTACGTCTTAAATTTTCCCTATCTGCAATGAGCATGTTGACCGATTTAAGTTTTTCCGAGGCAGCAGAAGCACTGCGTAAGGGTGAGATTTCAAGCCGAAATTTGACCTTGGCGTACTTAGAGCGAATTGGGGAATTTAACGACCAGCTGAATGCCTACTTGACCCTTACCCCGGAGCTGGCGCTGCAGCAGGCACAAGAAGCAGATCGCCTACTTGCTGCTCATCGTGAGGACCCCAGCAGCTCGATATCTCCAGTACTAGGTATCCCCCTAGCGGTCAAGGATGTGTTATGTGTTGCCGGAGTGCGCTGTACTTGCGGCTCGCGTATCCTGGATAATTTTGTTCCACCATACCATGCCACGGTCGTTGATCGACTCATCTCAGCCGGTATGGTGTTGCTAGGCAAGACCAACACCGACGAATTCGCAATGGGCTCTTCGACCGAGAATTCCGCATACGGTGCGACGCATAATCCCTGGGACCTAACACGCGTTCCTGGCGGATCGAGTGGGGGCAGTGCGGCTGCCGTCGCCGCCAAACTTGCGCCAGTGGCGTTGGGCACCGATACTGGTGGCAGTGTCCGCCAGCCGGCCGCTTTTTGCGGTGTAACTGGCTTTAAACCGACTTATGGTCGGGTCTCACGCTACGGCTTGGTTGCCTTTGGTTCATCCTTAGATGTGGTCGGTGTTTTAGGAACTGCTGTTGACGAGATCGCCGCACTCTTCTCCATCATTGCTGGACAAGACCCGTTAGACGCCACATCCCAGGATCAACAGCTGCCTCAGGTAAAATTTTCGCACCTTGCCGGTGAGCAGCAGCTGTTGCAGGGCATTCGGATTGGAATACCCGACGAGTACTTTGTCCCCGGTATGCAGCCTGATGTGAATAACGCGATCAAGCAAGCCATCCAAACCCTGGCTTCTCTGGGGGCAGATATCCAACCAGTGAGCATGCCCCATACAGAATATGCCTTGCCGGTTTACTACTTGATCGCCCCAGCAGAAGCCTCCGCCAATCTGGCCCGCTATGACGGCATCCGTTATGGACCTCGTCAGGCAGCGGAAAACTTGTCTGATGTATATCGGGGTACACGTGGTGAGGGATTTGGAGCAGAAGTCAAGCGCCGCATCATGCTGGGAACGTATGCCCTTTCAGCTGGTTATTACGATGCTTTCTATGGGCAGGCTCAAAAAGTACGCACTTTGATCAAACGCGACTTTGAAATCGCCTTTAATCAGGTTGATT
>JBFENN010000017.1:0-31259 GCA_041551115.1 Anaerolineales bacterium | reverse complement strand
TCTCAAAATAAACGACAAGCTGGAGAAACAAACTACGGTCAGCGGTCGGTTTTTCTGTGGGGAAATCTTGGTGGCTTTTGGCTGCTATGGCATTTCCACAAGGAAGAGCTGAAGCGAAGATCAAAGCTAATCCGGCGCTGATACAAATACAGAAGAACGTTTGCCATCTTTTTCCCTTTTGCATAGTTTGCTCTCCTCTCTCATTAAACCAATCGTCTTGGTTGGCAGATTAACTTGTAGGTTTCAGATTGCAGGAGACTGGTATTATTTGGCGCATCAGCTCTTGTATATGCTCGTTCCACCATTCATATAACAATCTACTTAAATGCAGTTATAGATGTCAGATCGAATTGTGCCATTTCTAATAAACATTCAAAAGATTTCACTTGTAGTTATACCAGCCATTTAGTACAAGAACTTATTTATCGGACATATAGGTATCAATAGATAGGATACTTAGTCATTTTTCCTAACCTCAATGGGATATGACTTGTGACGGTGATAATAATGACACCTTTCCGTTGTTTTCCAAAAATCTATGCTTATAATTGATAGTGAAAGTTATAACAAATAATTATTGATTCACCATATTTACCGACCGGATAGTGCAAGCTGAGAACAAGGAAGGGCTCGAATTTGTGTCTTTGCAGTTGGAATTTGGGTAATAATGAGGACTTTATATGCTCAATTTGAATGATCTGAGCATCTTCCTAACGGCAGCTGAGTGCGGTAATTTCAGCGAGACCGGTCGTCAAATGCATCTCTCTCAGCCGGCGATCAGCCAAAAGATCGATGGCCTCGAAAAGAGGTTCGGCACAAAACTATTCACCCGCCAGGGTCGGGCAGTGCGGCTGACGGAGGCTGGTCAAGCCCTCCAGCCCATCGCCCGTGAGCTACTTGCCTCGGCGCGGCGCTTGGAAGAGACAATGGCTTCTCTGCAGGGGGATGTGGTTGGGGAGATGAATATCGGTTGCTCGACTGCTTCGGGAAAATACCTGCTGCCCAGGCTGATCGCACGTTTCCGCAGAGATTACCCGCAGGTCAGGATTAATGTGCTGATCTCCAGCCGGAATTCGGTCCTCGACCGATTGTTAGCGGGAGAATTATCCTTGGGCGTTTTGAGTAAGAAGATCGAACACCGTGACTTGGATTACCAAGATTTCTTCACGGAGGATGTCATCTTGATCGCAGCGGCTAATCACCCTTGGGCAAACAACCGGCAAATCTACCCCGATGATATCCTCGATGAACCGCTGATCCTGCGGGAGAATATCGCCAGGACACGTGAGGTCCTCTTTGATGGGCTGCAGTGCCATGATATCTCGCCGGATATGCTGAATGTAGCCATGGTCCTCGGTAATGCTGAAGCGATTGTCATGGCTGTAGGTGAGGAGATTGGTGTAGCCTTTGTCTCGCGTTTAGCTGCTCAACGCGACTTGGAGATGGGGCGCGTTGTGGAAGTAAAGGTAGATGATGTTGAATTACAGCGCAAAATTTACCTGGCGCGCAATTTGAAGCTACCTGCAACCCGGGCGCAAGCAGAATTCTGGAACTTTATCAGCGAGTCCAAAGTAGACCTCCATAACCCCATGGTCAAGGTATAACAATGAGATATACCCAGATTTCACCAGTTGAAGCTATCTAATCACAGGGATATAGTAATCGATCAATAATCCGAGTGAGGCGGGATGCACCCCACGACTTTCGCCATAATTTACTTTTTTTACGGCCTGGCATTTTTCAGTATGGGCTTGGCGATCTTGCTTGAATCAGGACGGGCCAGGGATAAACGTCTGCAGCGTGCTTTGGCACCATTGGCAGGGTTTGGCTTCATCCACGCTGCCCATGAATGGCTCGAAATGTTTGACATCGCAGGGTTGTTGCATACTGGGGTGCCAATGCATGATACTTGGGAAGCCCTGCGACTAGCCTTGCTGGCATTCTCTTTCCTATCCTTAGCTGCCTTTGGAGCAGCACTACTGGCCCGTGATGAGGAACAGATACGATTGAGTTTACTGGTGCCTCTCGCACTATCAGCCATCTGGGGTTTAGGGTTACTGTACCTGCGGGGTATCTATCCTTACCCGATGATGTTCGATGTCGCAGATGTTTGGACCCGCTATGTATTGGCAGTGCCCTCAGCGATGATCGCTTGTGCCGGGCTCCTAGCCCAGCAAAGGCGCTTCCGATTAGCTGGGATGGAGCGTTTTGGCCAGGATGCATTATGGGCCGCGATCGCGTTTTTCTGGTATGGGATTATAGGGCAAACCTTTACCCGCAGCAGCCTGTTACCACCTTCAAATGTTATCAACCAAGAGTTATTTCTAGTTTTTTTCGGCTTTCCGGTGCAGCTTTTGCGGGCGGCAGCGGCTGGACTTGCAGCGATTTTTGTGATGCGATTTATGCGTTCATTTGAGGTCGAGCGTCGGTCCCAGATGCGTGAGCTTCAAGCTGCCCGTCTTGAGGACGCCGAGCGGCGGGAAGCTTTGCGGGGCGAGCTGCTGCGGCGAGTGGTGGAGGCTCAGGAAGCTGAGCGCCAGCGCTTAGCCCGTGAACTCCATGATGAAACGGGGCAAGCGTTAACTGCGATTGGCTTAGGTCTGCGCGGGGTGAGCTCTATGATCAGTCAGGATGAAGATAAGGCGGAGTCCCAGCTGCGCCATCTTGAGGGACTGACTTCCCACTCGTTAAATGAACTGCGCCGGATTATCGCAGACTTGCGGCCGACGCATTTGGATGATCTTGGTTTGGCTGCAACGCTGCGTTGGTATACCAATGATGTCCAGAGCTGGAGCGATTTAAAAATTGACTTTCAGGTCAGTGGCCCAGCTTGCGAATTGTCCACGGAGTTGAAGACAGCCTTGTTCAGGATTGCTCAAGAGGCATTGACAAATACGGTTAAACACGCCGATGCAACGAAAGTTGAAGTCCGGCTCCAGTACAGTAGCCAGGATGTGAAACTTCAGGTGCGTGATGACGGCATTGGATTTGATCCTTTACGAATCAATCATACCGGGCGACCACCATGGGGCTTGGAAGGTATGCGCGAACGCGCAGCATTATTGGGGGGTGTGGTGCGAGTTACTTCAGTGATTGGCAAAGGGACATTGGTTGATGTAGAGTTTCCCTGCCAATGTCCCCAGCAGGAGAGTGAGCATGTTGAAGATACGTTTATTGCTGATTGATGACCACCAGGTCGTGCGCCAAGGTTTACGCATGATGCTGGAGGGAGAACCAGACCTAGAGATTGTCGGTGAAGCTGATTCTGCCAGCCAGGGATTGATTAAAACAGCTCGTCTGAAACCAGATGTGGTTCTGATGGATATTGGGCTGCCAGATATGTCCGGTATCGAGGCAACGAAAGAAGTTAAACGCCTACTTCCGGATGTGGCAGTTGTGGCGCTGACCATCCATGAAGATGAAGAGTATTTCTTCAAAATGCTGGAAGCGGGTGCCAGCGGGTATGTTCCAAAACGAGCCGCTCCAGATGAGCTGCTGACTGCAATCCGTGTGGCTGCCAGTGGTGAGGTCTACCTGTATCCATCCTTGGCAAAGCTGCTAGTGCAAGACTACTTGGGTGAAGGTCAGCCTAACCGACAGGAGAATTCACTCAACTTACTGACTGATCGTGAACGCGAGGTGCTGACGCTCCTTGCAGATGGTTTGAGCAACTCTGAGATCGGCGAGCGGCTCTCGATCAGCCCAAAAACAGTCGCTCGTCACCGTGAAAATATTATGGCTAAGCTGAATCTGCATTCACGGACTGATTTGGTTAAATATGCCATTCGGAAAGGTATCATCGAACCTTAACGACTGTCGGTATCCCAGTAGAAATCCCCAACATGGACTGCCATACGCAGTCCTTGTTTTTATTTAATCATCACGCAGTTCTCCCTGTGGTGCTTTCGGGGGACTTTAGCTACCCATTACAGCATGGGTAAAATTACTCAACATAGAGGGACCGGCATAACCATTCGACCCAAGTTGTGTGGGATGGCTGCGGTAGACGGTATGGCATCCAAACCACAATAGATTTGCTGTGAACCTTGGGATTTCCTTAGTAGGAAATCCTTTGTAAGTGGGGGATTGCTGGAAAAATAAATCGGGTACTCGCCGGATTTACTTGCAAAGCCCGATTCCCTATACTGTGATCAAAGATTAGAACAGTATTAGAAGTCCTCACAAGGAGGTTTGACATGGAAGGCGCATTGATCATGCTAATCTGGGCACTTTGCAGGCTTGTCCTGCCCTTCGCAATTCTGATCATATTGGGCACATTGCTGCAGCGCCAGCAGGGTCCCCGTGTTCACTTAGGGTGAAGTTATGGAGTGGATTTATTCTTCAAGCATAATGCTTGGCTTACTGATCCGGATTGGGATCCCACTGGTTATCACATTGATCCTAATCTGGATCGTTCGTCGTCTTGACCAACGCTGGCGGGATGATGGCGCAGGTGTTGTTGTACGAGCAAAGAACACTGGCTGCTGGAACATCAAAGGCTGTGCCGAAAAAGACCGGGCGAAATGCAGCGCGCACGCAAACCAGGATATCCCTTGCTGGCAGCATTTCCGCAGTGATGACGGTACGCTCCGTTCTGGTTGTATCGGTTGCGATGTCTTTCGCCAAGCGCCAGTTCCGGCTTTAACTTAATTTATTAATGAAAAGAGGTGCAACAATGAGAACATTTTTCCACCGCCTATTTTATGGTTTGTTGTTTGCGATCCCACTAATGTTGGTGACATTCATCATTGTCCAGGCTTCAGCCCCAGGGCAGGATTCTGTACAAGCTACAGTAACATCAGCGGCTTATGCAGATGAATTAGATTGCAAGAGCTGCCACCCGGCATTTTACGATGCCTGGGAACAGAGCGCTCACGGCAATGCAACTTCTGACCCGGCTTTCGCCCAGGCGTGGGGAACACAAGGCGAACCAGTAGAATGCCTGGTTTGCCATGTGACAGGCTTGAATGCCTCTACTGGGGAATGGGAGGAAGACGGCGTTAGCTGCAGAGCCTGCCACAGCCCGATTAGTGCAAATCACCCGATAGAACCGATGGCAGCTGACAGCTCTGCTGATACTTGCGGGAAATGTCATCCTGAAACCTTTTTTGAATGGCAGGTCAGTGCCCATAGCAGTGAAGGGTTAGATTGCTACGGCTGTCACGATCCACATATGACGAGTTTGAAAGAGGAATCGCCCGCGCTTTTATGCGCCTCATGCCACCGTGACCGGTCATCAAACTTCACCCATAGCTCGCACAGCGAGCAGGGTTTGACCTGTGCTAACTGCCACCTGGTCGAATTGGATGCAGCGGCAGAAGAAGGTCGTTCGGCTAAAGACCACAGCTTTTTCGTCAGCCTAGAATCCTGCAACAGCTGCCATGTGTACCAGATGCATGACCCGATAGAAGCCCAAGTTGAGGAACCAACAGAGCCCGAGCCGGATGCCATGTCAGCAGTCGAGCACGCTACTGTTTTTGCAGAGCCTGATCCAGTATCCCCAATGGGTTTTGCCTCTTTGGCCGGATTGATCGGGATCGCATTGGGAATTGTGGTCGCTCCTTGGATCGATAAAGCTCAGCAGGGCCTGCGCAACAAGCAGGAGGAGGAGTAGTCACCATGGCAGAGAAAAGTACTGAACGCCGAAACTTCCTAAAAATCGCCGCTGCAGGAGGAGCTGCCGTCGCTGGTCTCCGGTTCGCCACTCAAGGCTCAGCTTCACAGTCAGCCTCCACCGCCGTAGGGGAGAGCCCCTACAAATGGGCTATGGTGATCGACCAAGCGGTTTGCACCGGTTGTGGGCGCTGCACACTCGCCTGCCGCGCCCATAATGATGTGTCACCTGATATATCCTGGAACCGTGTCGTTCCGGCAGGTGAGGTCGATGGCAAGCAAGTATTTGTCTCACGACCGTGCATGCAGTGCGAGCATGCGCCGTGTGTTGAAGTATGCATGGTTGGCGCTAGCTACTACAGAGCCGATGGCATTGTGATGATGGATTACGACAAGTGCATCGGCTGCCGTTACTGTGAGGTCGCCTGCCCATACGGAGCGCGTGCATTCAATTGGGAGGAATTTACTGGTCCAAATCCTGCTGTACCCACCTGGGGACAGCCTGAGGTACCGCGCCGGCCGCGTGGTGTGCCAGAGAAATGCTCCTTCTGCTACCAGCGTATTGATCGCGGTCTAGCGATGGGATTGACACCCGGAGTCGACGATAACGCAACCCCGGCCTGCGTAGTTGCCTGCCCGGTCGGTGCACGTGTTTTTGGCAACCTTAAAGACCCTGAGTCGCGCGTCTCGCAACTGCTCCGGGAGAATCCATCCTACCGGCTGCGCGAAGACTTAGGTACATCACCGCTGGTTTACTACTTACCGGCAAGAGAGGAAAATATCCATGGGCATGACATCCACGATTTATAGGCGAATAAAGATCACATCATTTATGCTCTGGGTGGCTGGCTTGACTGCAGTTGCTCTAGTGGGAGTGGTAGGTATGGGCATCGTTTTCGTAAAAGGGTTGTCAGTTACCAATCTGACCGACTTGGTTCCGTGGGGTTTATGGATCACAATTGACTTATCATCCATTGCCCTGAGCGCGGGTGCCTTCTTGCTGTGTGCTGCGGTCTACCTGCTGGGGTTGAAGAAATACCAACCGGTGGCACGTACTGCGACTTTCATCGGGCTGATTGGCTACAGCATGGCGATCCTGACATTATTACTAGACATCGGTCGCCCTGATCGTTTCTGGCATGCGATGGTGTACTGGAACACGCACTCGGTGCTCTGGGAAGTTACCATGTGTGTAGCATTGTATTTCACCGTACTGCTGCTCGAAACCGCGCCGCTGTTTGGAAAAATACCTTTCGTCCAGCGTTATCTGCCCTGGTTGAGTACTAACCTTGAGAAACTGCATCACTTGGCACCATTCCTTGCTATCGCTGGTTTGGGCTTATCCATGCTACACCAATCCTCTTTAGGCGCAACGTACGGGGTGTTGAAAGCGCGCCCGCTCTGGTACCGCCCGAACCTATCTGTGCTGTTTATGGTTTCAGCGATGGCGGCCGGCCCGGCTATGACGGTGCTGGTATCGATGATCGCAAGCCGGGTTTCCCCTAAGATAAGAATCAAGGATGAACTTCTAGAGGGAGTGGCTTTTTTCGTTGGCTGGGTGCTGGTTGGCTACCTGTACTTCCGTTTCTGGGATGCATTTTCGATGACATATACCTATGAGTATGGGCGTACTGAAGGGCTGCGACTACTTACGCGTGGCAATCTCTCATTCAATTTCTGGGCTGGAGAGATATTCTTGGGGATCGTGGTGCCAATGATCCTGCTGCTTTACTCCAAGACGCGTAAGAATCCACTCACTCGTATGCTGGCGCTATTTCTTGTCGTTGGTGGTTTAGTGGCTTATCGTTGGGATACGAATTTGGCAGGACAGTTGGTGTTGTTGTCCTACCTGCCCAGTGATCTGACCGCGGTATACACAGCTTATTTCCCATCCTTGATTGAGTTCATTGCTGGTATCGGGGTGATTGCCTATGGTATGCTAGCGGTCACTCTTGGGATCAAGTACCTCAATATCGTCGATCATGGTCCTGAGCAGGAAGAGATTGTAAGTGAGGCGATACCGCTGACGGCTGCCGCCGACTAGCTTCAAAGAAGCTTTCTAGCCAATAATAAAAACCGAGTCAGATCGAATGGCTCGGTTTTTTGCTGGTCATGGATCACCAACCCGGGGAATAAGATAAAATGGATTGGTGAATACTTGCGTCAATTTAAATTGATCTTAACTGTCTTCATAGCGTGGATAAACTCACTCGCAGGGCGCGCAGATGATCTACACAAATAGTTTCCCAATAACATTTCAACCCCAAGCGGATCCAAGAGCCATTATCATTGGTGACGATTACCGGTTTTCGGTGCTCACCGGGCGCTTACTTCGGCTTGAATATAACCCAACAGGGGAATTCGACGATCGTCCCTCACAAACGTTCTGGTTCCGGAAGCAGGATGTCCCGGATATCGGAATTGAAACAGTGGAAGGTGTGGTCAGGATCACGACTGATTACTTGGTCCTAACCTATCATTTGAATTCCGGGGGTTTCACAGGCAATTCCCTGCAAATATATTTGAAAGGTACCGGCGAGACATGGCATTTTGGGGACACGGATTTGCTGAATTTGGGGGGCACCGCACGCACATTAGATGAGGCGGACGGAGCCATCCCGCTGGAAAGGGGTCTATTATCGCGCCGCGGTTGGTCGGTTGTGGATGACAGTCAAGCGCTGGTCTTCGATCAGAACGGGTGGTTGGTGCCGCGCGGTTCACATGAATCATATCTGGACATATACTTCTTTGGGTATGGTGCGAATTACACCACTTGTCTGGCCGATTTCACTCGGATTGCCGGAAACACACCACTGCCTCCCCGATTTGCGTTAGGCAATTGGTGGAGCCGCTATTGGGCTTATTCTGCCAATGAACTGTTGGAGCTAATGCTATGCTTCAAGCAGGAATGCATCCCGCTTTCTGTCTGCATCGTCGATATGGATTGGCACATTACGGATACAGGAAATGAGTCGAGCGGTTGGACAGGTTACACCTGGAACCGTGATCTATTCCCCAATCCAGCTTCGTTTTTGGAGCAACTTCATGATATGGGATTGAAAACCGCGCTTAATCTGCACCCGGCTGATGGCATCCACCCTCATGAAGCGGTATATCCACAATTTGCCCAGGAAATGGGTCTCGATCCTAAAAGCGAAATGCCAATTCCTTTTGATATCGCTAATCCCGATTTCGTGCGGACTTATTTTGAGCTGCTCCATCACCCTCAGGAAGCGGATGGGGTGGACTTTTGGTGGCTAGATTGGCAGCAAGGAACACAGACAAGACTGCAGGGGCTCGATCCTTTATGGTGGTTAAACCATCTGCATTATTATGATCTTGGACTCTCCGGACAGAAGCGGCCTTTCATCTTCTCACGTTGGGGAGGACTGGGAAACCACCGCTATCCGATCGGTTTCTCTGGCGACACGGTTGTCAGCTGGGAATCACTGGCATTCCAACCTTACTTTACATCAACTGCCTCAAACGTCGGTTTTGGATGGTGGAGTCACGATATTGGCGGGCATATGGGTGGGGTTGAGGATCCAGAGCTCTATAGCCGCTGGGTGCAGTTCGGCGTATTCAGCCCGATCTTTCGACTCCACTCGACAAACAATCCTTACCACGAACGCCGCCCGTGGGGTTATGATGCCGAAACGCTGCGGATAACCCGGCGAGCGATGCAACTGCGCCACGCGTTGGTGCCGTATCTTTACAGCATGGCTTGGCAGTTCAACCAGCACGCATCAGCTCCGGTTAAACCGATGTATTACGGATGGCCGGAAGATGAGCGGTCTTACCATTGTCCCGACCAGTATGGATTTGGCAGCGAATTGGTGGTCGCGCCCTACGTTTCGCCCAGGAATGGGCAAACTCGTATGAGCAGGCAGGTAGTATGGCTGCCGCCAGGGGATTGGTTCGGGTTCTTTGATGATCTGCATTATCCGGGGGATGCCTGGCATGTATTGCATGGGAGACTGGAGGATATCCCAGTATTTGCTAAGGCTGGTGCTATCATACCGCTAGCCCGGAATATAACTGAGTTTGGGACTGCACTGCCAACTGATTTTGATGTGCATATCTATCCAGGGGCAAACAACTCTTTCGAACTCTACGAAGATGATGAGATTGGTTGTGCGAGTATCACACCACTACATGTAGAGTGGGATACCAACTCTTTGGCATTCGAGCTGGGGCCCGTAAAGGGGGAAAAAGACCATTTACCAACCCACCGAGCATTTACGCTACACTTTCACAGCTTGCAGCAAGGTAGATTGCGCATAGACTGCGGAAGTGCAGACCTCGAGGTAAGCAGACGTTATGACCCCAAGCTGTGTAAATGGATCGTCGGACCTATCCAATTGGTTCCAAATGAGCGGTTGCGGATCGTAATAACATCGGACAGCGAACCGCTGATTGTTAGACAGGATTACCGTTTACCTAAAGCTGAGCAGCTGTTGGCATGCTGCCGGCTTGAATCTTACATAAAGCTAAAGCTGGCGGCACGATTATATACGATCGCAGCTCAACCGGATCGGCTGAAAGCGTTCTCCTTAATGGTCGAACCAGCAATCCTTCAGGCGCTGCTCGAGATCCTAGGAGGTGTGGGTGTGTACGAATACCGCCATCCTGGGGATCGTCAGCCGCGTGTGCTGTGCTGGAACAACCGGAAGTTACCCAAAATGCAATACCAACTATCCGGCTTGACCCGCTGGGGTGAACGTTTAGAGAACCGTTCTGGTGTCGTATCACCGTTCGCTGCATTGCTGCCGAGTGATCCCGGTGTCAAGTGGCTAGAAATTCAGGGAAATAACAACTCAGATGTCACCGTTGAAGATCTACCTTTGAAGAGCTGCAAGCTAGCTTTGGATTTCTGCGGAATTATGCGAGTAGGAATTGATCGCTTACCAAAAGCTGCAGTTAAATGAAACCATGACCTCATTCTGCGATAAAATGCAGTTAATACCGCTAATATGCAACGGTGAGAGAGTACACATATTCGATTAAAATACTACGAAGTAACCAAGAACAAATATCTAGCAAACAAAGCCATTCATGGATTTGGTGACCTTACGAAGTGCAGCACGAAACAGAAAAGGTCTTGGTTTCTGCGCAAAATTGCCGCCGCTATTTCACGCTGAGTCTGTTCATAGCTAGCTTGACGATATTTTCTTGGAAGGAGAAAAAATGGCTATCAATCTTCGCAACCGCAGTTTCCTCAAAATCTTGGATTTTACACCAGCAGAAATCAATTTCCTGCTCAAGCTCTCTGTTGATCTCAAGGCGGCTAAATATGGGGGCTATGAACAGCCTACATTGATAGGCAAGAACATTGCGTTAATCTTTGAAAAAGCATCCACCCGCACCCGCACAGCTTTCGAAGTTGCAGCGTTTGACCAAGGGGCACACGTAACCTATTTAGGCCCTAGCGGTTCACATATCGGGTATAAGGAGTCCATGAAAGACACCGCCCGAGTGCTTGGACGGATGTATGATGGGATAGAGTACCGCGGATTTGAGCAATCCATAGTAGAGACATTGGCTGAATATTCCGGAGTCCCCGTATGGAACGGTTTGACGAATGAGTTCCACCCGACCCAATTCATGGCTGATGTTTTGACCATGACTGAGCACAGCTACAAAAACTTGCCAGATATATCCTATTGTTACCTCGGTGATGCCCGCAACAATATGGGCAACTCGCTGATGGTGGGTGGCTGCAAGCTGGGGATGGATGTCCGTCTATGTGGACCAAAAAGCTTCTGGCCTGAAGATAGATTAGTGGAGATATGCCATGAATTAGCAGCCCATACTGGAGCGAGACTGACATTAACTGAAGACGTTACCCAAGGTGTGAGTGGCGCTGATTTCATACATACTGATGTCTGGGTATCGATGGGTGAACCGGAATCGGTTTGGGAAGAGCGAATTAAGCTGCTCCATCCTTACCAGGTAAATGCTAAAACGATGGGGTTAACCGGTAATCCACAAGTGAAGTTCATGCACTGCTTGCCCGCTTTTCACAATCGCGAAACGAAAGTTGGTGCAGAAATGTTCCAGAAGTATGAACTTGATGGCATGGAAGTTACCGAGGAAATCTTTGAATCCCAGTCCTCCATTGTCTTTGACCAGGCTGAGAATCGCATGCACACGATCAAAGCAATTATGGTGGCAACACTGGGCACCTAGGAGGTAACCCGCTCATCTTAGCTGGTATTTGTGGCAGTATAGCTATCTATTTGTTTGAGACTTGACTTGCAACCGGATATCCATTGTTTCCGGTGACAAGTAGATAGCGATTGAGTTACCGGGTAGGATGCATCGAACCACATGAGGATAGAAATCTAGCATCTGAAGTACTCTCCCACCAAATAGAGAGATCGGGTTCAGTCACCCGGCGGATTCCAAGGAAATGCTACTGGGGGTATGTGTAGGCTGCGCTGGGGATTGCAACGATAGCCTACCAGTCAAACTGTTACTTCACCTAATACTGGGTAATCGTTTCATTCTATTGCGCCGTTCTGGGGATCAAGATTGGGGATATCAAACCTGCAGAAAGAGTCCCAGAGACACCTGAAGAAGCTACGATGTACGGGAATGGTGGTTGCTGTGTTTTCTCCACCAATGATGAAAGACCACCTATTGAAGATGAACTAGATGTGTCGGAATATCAGTTCACAAACGATTTTATCGAATCTGTGGATGCCGATTTCGGCTATGTGATTGGATGCAATATCCTACGCCAAAATAGCTTGAAAGTGCAACCGGGTGGGGCGATGGTGGATCAACCAAAGGTCATGATCCTAGATAAGGCACACAGCAATGTCGATACTCATTCCAAGAAATTGATCCAGGTTGGGAGGCGTATGCTGATACAAGATAGAACCAACTTCTCCATAGCCCACCACTATGCAACCATCTGTGACTCAGCTAAGACCATTGCGCTTTAAGTTGGTGAGATTGTCGAAAATGCTTCACAGTGAGCCAATGGCCAATAAAAGGATTCTGCGACGCTCTATATATAGGCTAGTTCAAGGGGAAAGTGCCCAATAGATCAGAAGCTACTGATGTGGATTTTGTAGCACATAACATTCATAACCTAGGTTTCTGATCAGCAATGCAAGTGATGTTAGAATTGTACCGGTGCAGACGAACTTAGCGCTGGTTGCATTACTATTTCCGATACATAGATATTTATCATTTGCGATCGGTTGAATGCTTATGGCTTGAGTGTTATTAGGAAGCAGTGAAGGTTATGGAAATTGAAGCAAAAATGAGAGTACCAGATCCGGGGGTGTATTGGACGTTGCAGACTGCAGGCACGGTGGGCGATTACACACTCAAAACTGTTGAAGTAAAAAACTCCCGCGATATTTACATCGATACCCGCTGGCGCCGCATCTTAGCTGAAGGATATTCATGCCGGCTGCGCGAATCCAGCGAGGGCGTCCTGTTGACCCTTAAGAGTTTAGAACCAGCCGAAGGAGCTGTACACCGGAGAGGAGAGTGGGAGCTGAGTTTGAGTGCATTCCAGCAGCCTGTTGAGTGGCCTGAGTGTGAAGCGCGCCAGCTGGTGATACCACTCGTAGGGCGGGATCCTCTCATACCACTCTTCGATATGCAGCAGACACGGATTATCAGGATGTTATCCCATCTGAAAAAACCAGTCGCCGAAATTCGATTGGACAGGGTTTCGATGGTCAGCGAGAAGAGAGAACAGGCGTATCTTGATCTCGAAGTGGAACTGCTGACTGGGATTCTAGATGAGAATTTAGCCATAATCATTCAACTACTGCAGGATGCATGGGATCTTCAACCTGAACCTTTGTCAAAATTTGAGAGAGGATTGAAGCTGTTGGATCATACTCAATAGCTTCTTATCATTAATCACGTTTTTCCTGCCCGGAAAGCGCTTCTCTTCCAAAATATTTTAGAGCAGTTGCCCAGTACCTAGCAAATTGTAGATATTATTCATTGGAGGGCAGCTTCGAACTTACCCTAATCAATCTTCCAATTTGTATCTCCACATCCATTGCAAACCCAAGGGACATGGTTTTCGCTAAGAATTGAGCGTATGTTTGATGCCATAACCTATATAGTAGATTTGTTGGCTGATCATGACCAAATCCTACTGCATGTGCTCTAGCTTGGCATTGGGGCATTATGCGGTACATATCGCCAGCTTTAGGCCTGTGGCGAGAGCGTTGACACCTTTTGTGGCTGGCATGGCTTCGATGCCGTATCGCCGTTTCATCTCTTTCAACGTAAGGGAAGGGTTTACTTGGGTATCAGTGTTCTTGTTTGCAGGAAATTACTTTGGCGATATGGCATATGTACATGAGAACCTCGTGCTGATTTTGCTGGCCATCACCTTGGTATCGTCTCTGCCGGATATGCTGTTTTTTCGACTGAATGCGCGGTTGGATGGATTCGATAAACTTAATCGCACCATGAATGGGGGAAAATCATTCTGGAATCGGTGATTTGAAATGTATAGCCGGTCGATCTGGTGTGCGAACAACCTACTCAAAACCAATGGGTATTTTTCTGGATCTCCATCTAGGGGCCACACCTCGTTGACTGCAAATACAGCCGCAAAGAGCCCCATCAACTGACTTTGATTGCCAACCAATATGAGAAAAACCATGATAATATCTCAAAGTAAGATAAGCCTGGGGAGCGCATACCAACGCGATATCGAGATAAGCTACCGGTAGTCAAACTACTATCAAGTGAACAAGGCAGAAGGAGGCTTCATGTCAATATCAACGATGCGAATCATTATTGGACTGGTCCTCATCAGCCATGGAATTGGACATGTCATGGCATTTTTCCCAGCATTTAATTGGGCAAGCAGTGAATCGTGGCACTATCGATCATGGCTGCTTTCAAGAGTATTGGGCGACACCGTCTCACGCATTATTGTGGTTGTGCTTTTTGGGGCCGCTGGGTTGGGTTTTATTGCCGCTGGGTTGGGGGTGTTTGGTTGGTTTGTCCCCCATGACTTCTGGCAGATGTTAGCACTTGTATCAGCCGTGGTCTCGCTGGTCGCTTTGGGGCTTTTCTGGAATGCATTCGTGGCTTTATTCCCGAATAAGATCGGGTCTATTGTTGTAAATATATTGGTGCTCTGGGGAACCTTGAGAACCAACGCCTTATCGGAGATTTTTGATAAGGTATAAATTTTGGATCTTGATTCGGTGATTATCTAAGGAGCATCTTGGTTGCGGTAGGTTGATATTTGCACGTGGAGCGTGTCAAGCAGACTCCAATGACCTTGTCCAACTACCATACCTACGTGCGAAGCATCTTGTTCGTTTGCTATAGTTGGGAGATCCGAGTTTATTGCTGATGGTCAATACTAGATCGCGTTAGATTGGGCGATATGGTCTGCAGATTGCTTAACCAGCTCTCGTAGCACATCCTGATCAACATCTTCCAGCTTATTGATATAAAGACAAGATTTGCCAGTCTTGTATTTCCCCAAATTCTTCAGAAGCTCTTCATACTGCTCAAAACCCGATATGATGTATAGCGTCAGGTTCTGCTTGCGCGGTGCAAAACCGGTCAGGAACCATTCAGCAGGTTGTCCACTGGCATACTTATAGCGGTATAAACCAAAACCGATGATACTCTCTCCCCACATGACTGGTTCTTCACCGGTGACCTGCTGCATAAGTGCTAGTATGGAGAGACTGTCCTGCCTCCTTATATCATTGTCGATTGAGTTTACATACGCCAAGACATCTTTGTCATTTCGTTGAGTCTTCAATTCTGCCATCTATATTTCCTTAATAATTGATAGGTCAAAGAGAATTGTTGTCCGATTATACTAAAACGCCACTGGCAAACCTCGAAAGAACTTCAGAAATGGTGTTGTGAACCAATCATACCCGCTGTGCTACGATGATATAAGAATGATCTGTATCTGTTGCTGTTTCAGAAGTGAAATCTCTATCAGCACGCACATTCGCGAAACCCGCGCTGGATACCAGCTCCTCCGCTTCGCTGACAAGATACCAGGTTAGGTCCGGAGAGTTGCGGTAGGTTTCTGATTGGACAAGCTGGCCATCCTTGAGCACATCGTAGCGGTATTCGGTACTTTGCAAGCGAACCGGTAGATCAAATTGGCAGCGGAACCATTGCTGGACACTGGCACCATCCACAGGGCGTTCTGCTTCTGAAACCAATTCCCACTCCCAAGTATTTTCATCTGGGTCCGGCGCAAAGACCCTGAGAGACATTGCTAAAGTTCCGCCAGGTTCGAGGTGGTTTCGGAACCGGGCCAATGCTTTCAGCGCGGTATGCCGTTCGGTTAAGAGCAGGAAAGAAGAAGAAGGCACGATGATCGTGCGGTAGCGACGTGGTAGATTAAGTGATTGCATTGCCTGTACATACAGGTTCGGTTTGAGACCGGCAGCATGTGCATTTTCCTGGCATTTGGCAATCATCTCGGGTGAGATATCCACGCCATCAATATCGATACCGAGTGCCAGGTAATCCAGCAGCGTCCGCCCCGTGCCAGAGGCTACGTCCAGCACTGGTTCACCGGATCCCCGGATGATTTCCAGGAAATAAGATCGGCTGGACCACTTGGACGTGTCGCCCCGCAGCAGATCCCAGTATTCAACGATCAGATTGCGATAACTGTAAACTTCCATAACATTGGACAAATTGGCAATGAATAAAACCGTAGTTAGGCAGTCTTGGGTGTAAAAAATAGAAACGCTGTGTCCCAACCAGTAGGGCTTGAGTTATTGTCGATTCGAGTTGTGCTTACCTACTACGCTATCATCTGAACAAATGAGTATCCAGCCCAGTAAGATTCCATCAGCTCACAAATTTGTGGCGATTACTGATTCTTTGGATTGTTGGGGCTGGTGTCCATGATGCGCTGCTGGAGCAGCGCAGTCTGGTCAAGAGCTTCCTTGCAAGAGAGCTGGCCAATGTATGCCAGGTTGAGGTAATTCTGCTGTACGGCCAGCAATTGGGCGTATTCCGGATAGGTCCAAAGATCGGCGCCATAGCCATTGATGATGGAGTATAACGAAGCCCAGCGTGCAGTTCCTTCATCCGCCATTTGCATCTCGAGCAGGTCGTTTCTGGCACTGGCAAAACCAGCAGTTGGTTGGTTAATCAGATCGGTCTGGGTATCCTTGCTTAGCAGCCAGCCGAGATACTGGCATGCTTCTTCCTTGTTCTTGGAATTTGCATTTATTCCGATCCCTTGGGAGCTGTATGTGGCTGCACAACTGCTGTTCGTGTAGCATGGGAGGGGAGCATACTTCCATCTCCCAGCTGTCTGAGAGACATCAGGGTTATCCATAGCAGCAGCGAAGTTCAACCAAGTGAAGTTCATCGCATACTTGTCATTGTATGCGCCATTGAGCAGGTCATCAACTAACCAGTTGGCTGTGCCGAGATCGGTTGAACCGTCTTCCAGGTTGATGGCGACAAAGTCTTCGCAAGCAGCGACGGCTTCGGGCGAGTTGATCACACGGTCGGCTTGCCAGTTGACACCGTCCCAGATTTTCGCTCCATAAGATATGAGAAACGGCAACCATTGCAGCGTGATGCTGTCTCTGGTCCGGCTAGCATACCAGCCTAATCCATACCTGCCCGCAACTTCATCGGTCGTTGCTCTGGCAACATCCCGAAAATCATCCCAAGTTGCGGGTGGGTCATCATATCCTGCCTCAGCTAACAGTTCATCCTGGTAACCAAGGATCATGGTTCCAATTGTCCACGGAACGAAGTAAACTGGTTGGTCAATATATTCTTTCCACATCTCAGGATCCCGCAGTACTGCTTCTGGGATTGGCCAACGGCCATTATAGGTGGCGAGAGGCTGCACGAATGTCTCATCATAGTCAATACCCAATTTCTCCAGACAAGAGTCGAGCGGTTCAATGCAGTTAGCGCTCACAACTCCACCATACCACTGTGAGTCGATCTCGAAGAGATCGTATGCATCACTAGCCGTGGCACAAATTTCTTTCATCTTTGATTCAACGAATTGGTAAGGCGGACCGGAGATTTCTACGCCAATACCTGTCTCAGGGGTGAATTTTTCATTTGCTAGCTGCTGCTCGACTGATGTCTGCGGTAATGGTTGTGATAGGATTCTCAATGTTACAACGGGTTCTGCTGCCACAAGTAAATCTTCAGCGACTTCTTCATCCGGTTCTACAGGCACAGGGGCTTGTTGGGGTGTACACGCCGAAATGACTATCATTAATATGATCAAGAAGAATATGTGGGGTTTCAGGAGGGTCATTGCGTTCTCTTTATCGAGTTATGATTTACTGCATATTGAATTTGCTGATAAGTCAAATGTCGGTTGTGGGAAATCAAACGTCACTCGAACGGCAGCCTTTAAATTCTACCATCTACCCTCAATGAATACTACTTCTGCTCAATCCGCTGGACTAGCCGCATGCCGAATGTGAAGCCAGAAAACGATGCCTTCTCTTGAGCATTGTGCATAGATCCTTGTAGGTTGATTTGTGGTTTGAGATCGAGCAAGGTGTTTATGGTTGTTTATTCCAGCAGGAAGTTTTGGAGGGGGTAATATGGATCACTTCAACTAATGGGCCACGCGGCAAATAAAAATCTTGGAAACAAGCAACTTGGCTGAGTTGGTCAGATAGTGACACTAATTCAAATTAAAAACTCTATTTCTATGAAATGTGCCAGCGAATGTTAGCAAAGAGCGATATAGAACAAGCCAAGATATTGATGATATAGTTCACCAAGCAGTTAGCAAACACAGCAGCTTACCATCTTGCAGCGGGGGTCAATATAACGAGACTAATTCTGCTTGTCACTGGTGATATCGACCCATTAATATCTCACTATCTGACCGTATATCAGCTCATGGATGGAATGCATTGGTAACAATAGCTCAATAGTGTTGGCATCAATATCTTTCGGATGGTTATGAAGCATTTGGGGGTATGAAATCGCCTTGATTAAAGTGGTGAATCAGATTGTGTAATGGCAAGTGGAGCAGTTATTTTCAACCATCCGGATGCTTAGCTCAGCCAAGATCGTTTGAATTTCACTGAGCTACACTGATAATGGTTATTACTTAAATATATTTTATTAATTGTCCGCAGAAAACTGCTGAATGACGGCCCTCTGGATCTTGAGTAGCTCTTTTTCCATTGGCTGACAATGAAGATCGTCCTTAAGTACCCTCTTAATAGATGGTAGCTTAAACCTGCACAATATAAATATTTTTTTCAACCGCTATAATGGACTGGAAGATGTCCTTGCACTAATGTATGTAAGATGCCATAGGACTTTAAGGAGCGCCAGCCTCGATCCAGTTATACAGCTGTTCTATTTCATCGGCTGAAAGCTGCTCGTTATGCCCACCAGCAGCTTGCACGATGATAACTGAGCTGTTATCAGGATCACCGGGGATGATTCCCGGTCCAGAATTTCCGCCAATAACCGTGGTTTCGTAAGTGGTCAGGTCTAATCCACCAATCAAGCTGGCAGGATTATGACAGATTCCACAGCGCTGGAGGAACAAATCACCGGCTCCCGCATCCCAGCTCGCCAAGCCGCCCGGTGGGGGAGTACGGGTAGGGACGTGTGTTGGGAGCGGTGTCGGGGTCAGCGGCGCGAAGATAACCACATCTTCTGCTGGAGGTACAGTAGCTATTGCGGTCTCTTCATAGTTAACAAAGAAATACACACCAACCAGCATGGCAGCTGCGGTTAAACTATATACAGGCCAGAATCTGCGTTGTCTTTTCTTCTTCTCTTCCGGAGTGATTTCGACAATGTTGGTGCCGGCTTTGATATCAGCGAGTTCCAGTGGATGTTCGTCTTCCATTTGGTGCTGGCTTAGGTAGCCAGTAAACATACTCTTATTGAAAGTCTTGACCAGCACGTGATATAAGTGCCAAATAAATATGGCTGCCACAGCCAGGACCGCTTCAAGGCCGTGCGCAATTTTCGCGGCAGGAATGAAACCACCTGGCAGAAGTTTTGTCGTTGCGATCGGGTTCCACATCATAAAACCAGTGAACGCCATTACGACTGTCCCCCAGACAACAGCCCAATACTCGGCTTTTTCTTCGAAGGTGAAGCGGCCCTGCTGGGCCGGTTCCTTATCTAAGAAGATATAGTAACGTACTGTCTTCCAGAAGGCAGTAAGATCAAAGCCGTTGGGGAGCATGCTTAACGGAACTCGACGGACATAGATGCGGTAGGCAACGGCACCGATATGGTAGATGGTTACTAGCATCATCACGAAGGCCGCGCTGTGGTGAACCAAGCGAGTGTTGGTGATCCCACCTATGGCTGCGACGATTGCCTGTGAGATCGGCAGGTTGTGGTATTTCTGGATTAAACCTGTCAAACCCAGAATGGTGAATGACGCCATAAAAATCCAGTGTTCCAGCCGCTGGGGGAATGGGAACCGTTGGATTTTATCGTTGCCAGAATGGTTTGGTGTGTGTGTATCAGCCATGTCTGGACTCCTGGTAGCGGTTGACCATCCGGCGGGTGAAATCCATCACTACGAGAATAGCCATTCCGCCTAAAACAACCGGGATCAATATTTTGTAGAAGAGCTCTACGAAGAATACGATAGGGAATTTCTGTGGATCGGGCCGGTAGTGACCCAACCACGCTTCGGAAAACGTGCCTTCAGCATCCGGATGGCATTTCTGACATGTTTTGATCAAGTTAGCTTTGTAAACCGAACTGTCAGGATCGCTAGAACTACGGATGTCATGGACGCCATGGCAGTCAATGCACACGGGGGTGTTGAGCTCCTGCCCTTCCACTTCTTGATCGAAGAGCACGAGTGTTGTCCCATGGAAGTCGGCTACATAGGTTTCGAAGACGTCAGTGCTGATACCATATTTATCCATTAACTCGGGGTCTGCATGACATTCAGCGCATATTAGGGGTGAGTCTAACCGCAGCGGGCTGTTATGAGGTCCTTGTACCGTATGTACCCCATGGCAATCTATGCAGGTCGGCACGTCTGCATTACCTTCACCAATCAACGCTGATCCGTGCACACTCTCAGCATAGTGGTTATAGATATCGGAATGGCAGCGTTCACAGGTTTCTGGGATAGCCGTTGCAGGTTGTTCTTCTATCGCTTGGACATTGTGTGCTCCATGGCAATCACTGCATACAGCTGCATTTTCGTTGCCGAAAGCTTGTGCCATGCGGTGGACGTCATCGGCAGCGTCTGAATATTGGTGAGCATGGCAGCGAGCGCAGGTATAGTACATACTCAGCGTCATTTCACGCCTTGTCCGAGCCTCAAGTGTGGGGTGGGGATAGCTGGCGATGTTTGAGTGACACTGCACACATGCGTAACCGTCACGCCCATGGACTGAATGAGCGTACTCGGTTTCATCGATTGTAAGATAAAGGATCTCTCCCGATGGAAGGGTAATTTGTTGGTCAGGTAGCCCATGGCATGCTAGGCATTCCTGATTGTCAACCCCGGGTTCGGGTGCGGGAGGAAATTGGGGTGGTTCTAATGATTGTGCGTATCCCGTGCCAGTACTCAGGAACGCAATGACCACCACCATCCCGAGCAGGATGATCATTAATGCCAGTCGTTGGGTTTTCAAGTGGTCACCTCCCCGGCGAAAAGGGTGCCATGTAATGCACCGAGGCGCAACTCGGATGATTGCCAGTGAACAAAGTGCACAATATTTACTGCCAACCGATCGTATTCAAATGGATTCATTCTGATTCTTCTATCTCAATGGCAGCAGGGCGGGCGTGATATTCAACCGCACCGGCGATCAACTCCTCATCAGTTTTCTCACCACCGACACCAGCACCGTGGCAGTGACGGCAGGCAAAATTCAAACCGATCTGGGAAAGGGCTACTGAGCCATCTTCGTTGAACTGTTCGATTTGGTATGGATCAATTGCCATAATATGTGAACGGATATCACCGGTATAAGTCTCTGCATTGCCCCAAGCACTTTTTACGAGGCGCGGCATGTGGCATTCAATACATTGTAAATTGAATGAGTTATGGCTTTCATTCTTCTGAAATTTCTCTTGCTGCCAATGGCAGCCGCTACAATCAGTGCGGGTGGTTTTTTCCTCTTTCTGTCGTAATTGGATCACGCCGGTATGGGGATCGTGGCAAGTTACACAATTCAATGTAATGTGCTTACTCTGGTACAGTTCTTCGTACTGCTCGTGGTGCTGGATAAATCCATCGCTAGCATCAACTTCTTCGATCTCACCGCGAATATGGCAGTCACCGCACTCTTCAGGATCGCGATTGATCTTCATTGCGAAACCACGTGGTTCTGAGACATGGTTGCTGCCGGGACCATGACAAGCCTCACATTGAACACCGGATTCTTTCCAAGTCCCAACTAAACCAGGAAGGTCATCCTGGTTGCCAAAAGGTGTATAACCGGTTGTATGGCAGCTACCGCAATCATAGGGCAGGTCTTCTTCGCCTGAATGGTAGGTGACCCAGCCAGCATTCTGACGAAGGTTCCGGTTGGCAAAATTGAACTGGTTAAGATATTCGCTGTCGCCGCTCTTACCGGGCGCATCAGTGATGATATAGCCTTCTTGGCCAATAAAACGAGCTTTCCAGTTATATCCACCAATCACATAAGCGATATCATCCCAGGTATAACCTTCCGGAAGCTCTTCGATTTCGGTGAATGGGTAATCTGGTGGCTGACCATCCACGATGGGGTTTAATTTCCATGCATGGCCGGATTTTGCGAATACCTCATATATATCCGGATGACAGCTTCCACAAATTTCGGCTCCAACGTATTCAGCCGCGGCGGAGGCAACGTTGCCAGGTGGGCCAGCGGGGCCTTCTTCTCCTACTGGTCCTTGTGGACCTACCGGACCGGGAGGTCCCGGAGGCCCAAAGGAGCCTGCTGGACCTTCTGGACCAGCACAGGCGGTCATCATCAGCGCAAAGAGGACAACGCATGCAAATAAAATAAACCATTTTCTCGTCATGATACTTCTCCTCAAACTCATGTACTCCCAACTTTGCTAGGTGGTTTACTCAATATTATTAGTTTCTATTAGACACAAATTTCACAATCTATGTGGGGATTATAACCCAATTATTAATAATGAATTAGGATATTCTACCCATTATTTTATGACAAAAGACCTGAAAAATGATGATCGAAACTAGATGAAGTCCCTGTGCATACCTTCGGTGGGTAGATTTGTTGTCAATGTGCGAAATAATTGTATAATAAGGCTTGTATGCAGCAATACACCGAACGTGGACAACGAGGAGGCGGTTAATGGACCTGATGGATAAAGATCTGAAAACCATGGATGTGGGATCCAGATTACGTGAACTACGCACTGAACGTGGTTTATCGATGCGCGCGCTTGGACGAGAAAGCGGACTTTCTACGAACGCCTTGAGCATGATCGAACGTGGGAAAACTTCACCATCTGTCAGTACACTCTATAAAATCGCAACCGCCTTGGATATCCCCATAACCGCATTTTTCAGGGATGAATCAGCAAAACGCGAGATCGTATTCGTAAAAGCGGATGAGCGCAATAAAGTTACCTTCCCACGTGGTACTTGGGAAGGCTTAGGTGGGGAATCATTCATCGGTGACGTTGAACCTTTCTTGCTGACACTTGAACCTGGTGCAAATAGCGGCCGTTTTGGTATGACTCATACCGGGCATGAACTTGTCGTTTGTCTGACCGGAGAGTTAGAATACGAAGTCGAGAGTGAGCGTTTCATGTTGGAAGCTGGAGATTCGCTGATGTTTGCTGCAAACCTGAGTCATCGCTGGCGGAACCCTGGCAAAGTACCTACAAAGGCAATCATTACCCTAACTTGTTTTGAAGGTGGTGAGCAGCCGAGCGAATATCATATAAAATCATCAGATTCGGATGAAGAAACAGAGGAAGAATAGTTTATCCATATGGCAATTTAGCCGACCGTATAACTGGACTTATGCTATAATACCGCCCAATACGGATCAGGGCTCTAGATATTGATAGTTGCTCTCAAAAGGTAATAATGACATACTCATATACTCACACTTTACTCGGCAATGATAACGATAACGATAATTCCCTGGGAGCGCGCCGGGTATGCGGTCATTGGATGCAGTTGCTCTGATCCTGAGTACGACCTAGACATCGCCCGACGCGGTTAGCGGAGGGCGATTTTTTTATGCGGAGGCAAACATGTATAAAACGCATACTTGTGGGGAGCTGCGGCAGGAACACATCGGGCAAACGGTGGTGCTAGCGGGGTGGGTAAACCGAAGACGTGACCATGGTGGAGTGACCTTTATCGATCTGCGTGACCGTTTTGGTATGGTGCAGGTTGTCGCCAACCAAGAAACTTTTCCTGATGCGCATGCCATCCTCTCACCTGTTAGGATGGAGTGGGTTGTTCAAGTCGCGGGTATTGTCCGCCAGCGCTTGGCAGGCATGGAGAATTCCAACTTGGAGACGGGAGAGATTGAGGTTGAGATCGAGCGAGTAAAAATACTAAATCCTGCCAAACCAACCCCATTCTTGATCAGTTCGGATGAGGAAGTCGATGAACAAATGCGGCTGAGGTATCGCTACCTCGATTTACGCCGTGAGCGGATGAGACGCAATTTGGAGCTCCGCCACCGCGTGGTCAAATTCATCCGTGATTACCTGGATGAGCAGCGTTTCCTCGAAGTGGAAACACCGATTTTGTTCAAAACCACTCCCGAAGGTGCACGCGACTATTTGGTACCATCAAGAATTCATCCGGGTGAATTCTACGCCCTGCCACAGTCACCCCAGCAGTTGAAGCAGCTATTGATGGTCGCGGGGGTTGAACGCTACTTCCAAATCGCACGCTGCTTCCGGGATGAAGACCAGCGCGGCGACCGCGGGCCGGAATTTACCCAACTTGATCTTGAAATGTCATTCGTCGAGCGTGAGGATGTGATGGCGCTGGCCGAAGATTTGTTTACCAAGTTGGTGAAGCAAATTGTACCGAATAAAAAACTGCTGGAAGAACCCTGGCCCAAGCTCTCTTACCAAGAAGCATTATCTCGTTTTGGCAAAGATAATCCTGACCTGCGGTTTGGGATGGAGCTGGTAGATATCAGCGACTTGGCAGGTACTTCCGGTTTTCGTGTTTTCGAGAGTGTTGTAGGCGGCGGTGGCAGCGTACGTGGGATAAATGCCTCTGGTTTGGGTGATTACAGCCGCAAGCAGATCGATGAGCTAACTGAATTCGTTGGCAAGTTTGGCGCCCAAGGCCTGGCCTATTTAGCGATTACCAGTGATGGGCAACAACGATCATCCTTTGCCAAATTTACTGATGAGATCACGCTGCAGTCTATCCAGGAGCGCTTAGCTGCAAAACCGGGTGACCTGCTTCTGTTTGTAGCAGCAGAGAAGGAAGTGGTTTATGAGTCCCTTGGCCGTCTCCGAGAGTTGCTGGGTGAATGTCTTGGTCTTCGCAATCCAGACGTGCTGGCATTTTGTTGGGTAACGGATTTCCCTTTTGTGATGTGGAACACTGATGAACAGCGTTGGGATCCAAGCCACCACCTATTCACAGCGCCAATGCCATCCGACATTCCCTTACTAACCGAGGACCCCAGCCGCGCTCGCGGTCAGCAGTACGATATGGTGCTTAACGGCAACGAGGTCGGTGGTGGATCGATTAGGATCCACGACAGCCAGCTCCAGGCACAGGTCTTTGAACTGATCGGGTTGGAGCCAGCGGTTGCCAAGGAGCGATTTGGGCATATGCTGGAAGCATTCGAGTATGGTACACCGCCTCATGGCGGAATAGCGCCTGGTATCGACCGCATTTGCATGATTTTGGCTGATGAGCCCAATATTCGCGAGGTCATTGCTTTTCCGAAGAACCAAATGGCGCGCGATGTGATGGCTGACGCCCCATCGGCTGCCGAGCCAAAACAGCTGGCAGAGCTGCATATAAAACTCGATTTAAAGTGAACTCACCACAGAGCTGGCATTAGGGACTGAGGAGTAAATTATGACCCCAATTATACGAGTTGATCAGATTGCACAATATGATGGGCAGGTGGTAACGGTTCGCGGTTGGGTTTATAACCGCACCCATAAGGGCAAACTGGTCTTCATTCTGCTGCGAGATGGCTATGGTTTTATCCAATGTGTTGCTTGGAAACCTGACCTTGATGAGACCTTGTTTGATCAATTAACCCGTATCCCCCAAGAGTCTTCGTTGAAGATCACTGGCACCATCAGGGCTGATGAGCGCGCTCCTGGTATGCCGGGGGGATATGAAATGGGCATCCAAGATGTCGAGATCATCCAAGCTGCGGATGAAGATTATCCGATGGCTTTAAAGGAACACGGCGTTGATTTCGCCTTGGAAAATCGCCATTTCTGGCTTCGGATGCCCAGCCAATGGGCGATACTGCGGGTGCGAGCGGCTGTAATCCGGGCTATGCGGGAGTGGCTCGATAATCACGGCTACATCAACATGGATACGCCGATATTAACCCCAGCAGCGGGGGAGGGAACAACAACGCTCTTTGAGACACCCTATTTCGAACAAGGCAATGTTTATTTAGCCCAGACTGGACAGCTCTATAACGAAGCGAATATTTTTGCTTTCAGCAAAGTGTACTGTTTTGGTCCCACATTCCGCGCCGAAAAATCAAAAACCCGCCGCCACTTGACCGAGTTCTGGATGATCGAACCTGAGATTGCTTTCTGCGATCTAGACCAGCTGATGGAAGTTGAAGAGCAGTTCACTAGTTACCTCGTCCAGTATGTACTCCAAAATTGCAAAGTGGAACTTGCTGCTCTGGATCGAGATACGAATGCATTAGAAAAAATTGCCCCACCTTTCCCGCGTATCTCTTATGATGAAGCCCTGGAAATCTTGTCCGACGCACACGCCGAGGCTGATGACCCTGAGCAGAAAGCGCTGTTGGCCCTGGAGTGGGGTGATGATTTCGGTTCACCACACGAGACAGAGCTGGCTTCCAGGTTTGATAAGCCAGTGTTCGTCTATGGTTACCCTACCCAGACGAAAGCGTTCTATATGGAACCCTGGCCTGGACGCCCGGAAGTCTGCAAGAGTGTCGACCTATTAGCTCCGGAAGGCTATGGTGAGATCATTGGTGGAAGTGAACGGATCTCCAGCCGAGAACTACTTCTCAAGCGGATCCACGAACACGGTTTACCTGAGGAAGCATTCCAATGGTACCTTGACCTGCGTCGATTTGGTAGTGTCCCGCACAGCGGATTTGGTATGGGCATTGAAAGGACAGTTTCTTGGTTATGCGGTATCAGCCATATCCGAGAAGCCATCTCCTTCCCGCGTACGATCAACCGTGTCTACCCATAATTCCAGGACTCTACAATTCTATTAGGAGCGATGAGATAGATTAGAATTAACAAGAATGCTTGCACACCTTGAAAAATCTATGGTATAAGATGATTACCCTGCTGTGCGCGTGATGCCGCACTCCGGTTTTGAGCCAACACCCACTTATAGGGTTCCGATCTTACGGATTGTACGCGATAGGCTTGAGCCAAGGCGGAGCATCCGAGGAGGGACCCAACCTGCGAAGGCAGGTTCAAAACTTCGCTGCACACGGCATGGTGGGGTGTTCATTTCCAAGCCACCGCTTAGGTTGGTGAGGAAAGACAAGAGATACCTCTTGAACGAAAGTTCAGAGGTGTCTTTCTTTTTAACGATTTGAGTTCGCTTCATATCTGGAATTCATATCCAGGTACTGGATGTTCCTGAAACACTCATATATTCGTTTTCTCCATAAACCGTAAAGATGTTGCTGTGCATTCTTGATTCGCCCAGAGGATTGATTACTCCTTTGAAGTAGGTCAACATGAGTGATATAATCTCCTTGTTCGGACAAAAACACTCCGAATATTATTTGAATAGGACACAGGATGGTATCTATGAACGATTCATATACGCTGACTGGTGATCAGATAGGTCTGTTATCACAAGCTGAACAGCTTTACCAGGAAGGAAACTACCAAGCTTCGAGAGAGTTATGTACACAGGTGCTGGTGAACACTGATCTAACAAACCAAGCTCGTATCGAATGGCTGAATCTGCGGGCGGGATGCTACCAGCGCTTATCCGCTTCTGACGAACAGGCTGCAGATCTATCTGTGATCAACCAGCTGGTTAACCAAGCTCTGGCTGAGAGGGAGGCCGAACTGGCTGTCATCAACCGCGTCCAGGAGGGGCTGAGTGAGAACCAAGACCTTCAGGGGATCTATGATTTGGTAGGCGAAGAAATCCGTCAGATCTTCGGCGCTCAAGTTGTAACGATTTACGGATTCAATCTGGATACCCATGTCCAAGAATTCTTCTATGTCTATGAGAAGGGCGTACGCTACTATCCTGCACCGATAGATTACTCTGGCAGGCCGATCGTCGATACGATTATTGGACAAAGTCGAACACACAGGGCTGTGATCATCAATGAAGGTGTCGCAGCATATATGGCTAGCCAGGGACTCAGAACTGTCCAAGACACCGAGCCGCCCAAATCTGTCATCATGGTACCCGTAGCTGTGCTCGATAATAAATCGGTTGCGATCACCCTACAGGATGTCGATCGGGAAAATGCTTTTTCGGAAGCGGATGCTCGTTTGCTTGAGACACTTGGCCAGAGCATGTCTCAGGCTTTGGATAATGCATCACTATTTGCTGAAACACAGCAGCGCAATGCTGAATTAGCGATTATCAACCGTATCCAGGAAGGATTAGCGGCGCAATTAGATTTGCAGTCCATCTACGACCTGATCGGGAAAACACTCGAAGAGATCTTTGAAGCCCAAATAGTCTCCATCGCGGGTGTGGATTTGGAGAAAAACCAAACCATCATGTATTACTTGATTGAGAAAGGTATGCGGTTTTATATTGACCCCAAGCCAATAAGCGGTTTGACTCAAATGATGGTTGATAGGAAAGAACCTTTCATCGTTAATACAACTGCAGAATTTGAAAAATTAAATGCTGAAACCATCGAAGGCACCGAAGAATCAAAATCGGGTCTATTCGTTCCGCTCCTGGTTGGTGATGAAATGCGGGGTGGGATCAGTATTCAAAACCTTGACCGGGAATATGCGTTTTCAGAAGTCGATTTACGTTTGTTGACGACGATCGCAAACAGTATGAGCGTGGCGTTGGAAAACGCCCGTTTATTTGACGAGAGCCAGCAGCGCAATGCAGAACTTGCGATCATCAACCGCGTTCAGGATGGTCTGGCCGCCCAAATGGATTTGCAGTCTATCTACGAGTTGGTCGGAGACACTGTTCAAGAGATATTTGATGCACAGACTGTTGGTATTGCAGGATTCGACCTAGAGGAGAATGCATTACAGGTACATTATCTGTGCGAGAAAGGACAGCGCCATTATCCGAACCCAGGTGAGTTGGGACGCATCAGCCAAGAACTAATTTCTACACAGCAGCCACTCAAGATCGATACGATTGAGCAGTATGATGAAATGGGTGTTTCCACAATTGAGGGGACAGAAACCTCGCGTTCTGGGATCTATGTTCCGCTAGTCGTCAGTGAAGAGGTTATTGGTGCGCTCTCCATAGAAAGTATTGATTATGAATATGCCTTTGATGATTCCGATCTGCGGTTGATGTCCACCATCTCCAGCAGTATGAGTATCGCCCTTGAGAATGCACGCTTGTTTGAGCAAGCCACCCGCCGGGCAAACGAAACAACGGCACTGGCCGAAGTCAGCCGTGACATCTCCGCCACTCTCGATCTGGAAACTGTTATGAGCCGTATTGCTTCATCGGCGCTTGAACTGTTAGGCGCTGAAACTAGCGCAATTTACCTGGGGGATGAGTCCGGGACTGGATACCGGGCGATAAGTGCATTGGGCCCGATTGCGGAACAGATAAAGGCTGACCTAATCTTGCCAGGTGAGGGAATATTGGGTGACCTCATCAGCAACAAAAAAGCTGAGTACGTAAATAACTCAGCCAAGGACCCACGCGCCTTACATATCCCTGGTACACCAGAAGTTGTCCTCCATGAGAGACTCATGGCTGCGCCTTTAATTGTTGGCAAAATGGTTAGTGGCATGCTTGCAGTTTGGCGGCGGGGTGGGACACCATTTGCAGATATTGAGCTCGATTTCTTGACAGGTCTTGCGCAGCAAGCCGTGGTAGCGATCGAGAATGCACGCTTATTCAATGAGGTTGAGCGGCAGAAGGAATACTTCAAGGCGATATTTGACAGCAGCCCGGTTGCAATAGTTTCGGTTGATCCTGGTGGAAAGGTTGTTTCTTGGAGTCCTGCAGCCGAACGGTTATTTGGATATACGCCAGATGAAGCACAGGGGCGGGATATCGACTCCCTGCTGGCCTCGCATCCAGACCTCTACGACCAAGCTGTCAGTTATACTCACCAGCTGCAAGAAACTGGAATGCTTCATGAGAAAACTATCTGCACTCGCAAAGATGGCAGTCTTGTTGAGGTAGAATTTCATGCCAAAGCAGTCATCACGAAGAGTCTTGCGGTTGGGTACATCGGCATATACCATGACATCTCCGAGTTAGAAAATGCCCGTCGAGAAGCTGAACGTGCTTCCCATGCCAAAAGTACTTTTCTGGCGAATATGAGCCATGAGCTGCGGACACCTCTGAATGCCATTATCGGATTTACGAGAATTGTTCGGCGCAAAGGGCTGGAGCAACTTCCCAAAAAACAGATTGAAAACCTCGATAAAGTGCTCGTGAGTGCTGATCACCTCCTCGGATTGATCAATACGATCCTGGATATCGCCAAAATCGAAGCAGGCCGGATGGAGGTGCAAGCTACTAGTTTCAATTTACTGCCGTTAATTGAAACAGCAGTTACAACAATTCAGCCGCTGGTGAAATCCCCCGCTGTCGATCTGCATACAGATATACCTGCTGATTTACCAAAAATTTATTCAGATCAGGATAAACTCAAACAAATTCTAATCAATCTACTGAGTAATGCGGCCAAGTTTACCCACGTCGGGGAAATCCGGGTAGGCGCTAATGCAGCTAATGGTCTGCTAAAGATCACCGTCTCAGATACCGGCATCGGGATTCCACCAAATGCAGTAGAAAAGGTATTCGATGAGTTTCAGCAGGCTGATTCCAGTACGACACGCGCCTACGGTGGCACTGGATTGGGTCTCTCTATCAGCCGGCACTTTGCGAGATTATTGGGTGGTGATATCAGTGTAAAAAGCGAAGAGGGCAAGTGCTCTGAGTTTACACTCGTTCTCCCGCAGAGTTATGGGGATACAATTTTACCCACCACGTCACCTGTTCCGGCCAAAGAGTTTGAGCGAATTGCAGGAAAGGAGGTTGTCCTTGTTATTGATGATAACCATGACACCCAGGATTTACTGCGTGAGAATCTATTAGATGTTGGCTATCAGGTCATTACCGCAGCCAATGGAGAAGAGGGCCTGCGGTTGGCACGCGAGATCAAACCATATGCGATTACACTCGATATCATGATGCCGCGCAAGGATGGCTGGCAGGTGCTGCACGAATTAAAAACCGACCCAACTACCCAAGATATACCGGTAATCCTCCTTAGTATCGTTGACCAGAAGGATATGGGCTACCGCTTAGGGGCATTCGATTACTTGGT
>JBFENN010000016.1:0-31407 GCA_041551115.1 Anaerolineales bacterium | reverse complement strand
CGGATTTGTGGGTAACATTCTTGACGACATTGCCATTCCGCAGGTCACGCAGTGTGTAAGACTTAGTACCTCCCCGGTCAGTGGTTGAAACTACTTCTACTCCAGTCTTAGGTGATAATTCGGTGTCCTCTTCAGCGTTTTCGAGGTTGGGAGGGGGTTCCCCCACCGCTCCCGCTTCGCTTGGTTCTAAAGCGGCTGCTTTCTGACGAGCAGACCCACGGAAGACCAGGTCCACTATCTCATCTCGGACTGCCAGACCGGTCTCGGCTTCGGAACGGACATAAATCTTGCTGTCGTCAACCGCAAAAGGCGGCTCTTCACCACGCGGTACCAAGATACGGACTACTTTCTTAGAATCCGTCGTATGTACATCCAATGTACACTGCAAGGGTGGGCTTATACGGTTACTGATCTCTTTATCGAGTTCGGCTTTAGCGCGCTCTGGTTCTGTAAGCCCGGTTACGGGTTTTTTTGGATCTGCATTCAATCCCACGTACAATGTGCCGCCATTTGTATTGGCGAAAGCACAGACATCAGCGATGATCGCATAGCGCTTCCCTCCCCGGATTGAAAGCCCTTCGTGGAAATCCTGGACGATGTTTGCCCCTTCTTCGCGCGCATTCTGGATAAAATCATAAGCTTGACTCTGTTTCTGGCGATGAGGGCGGGTGCGTGCAAAGTCATTGCTCTTGAAAAGGTCAAATAATGCCTCAAAACTGACATCGGGAATCAAGACCTCGGTTGCTCTATCACCCACCCCCATGATTTTCTTGCGCTGTTGGGTAGAAACCATATGATGGGCATCTGACCCCTGGATACAGTGCATGCGGCGTGGGTATTCCGGTTTCGTACCATTGAAGAAACCAGCAGTTGTACGCCGGCCTTTCTGTTCTAGATCAGTCACTTCTAATGCATGCAAGTTACTATCTTGGGTATAAGCAATTTTTGTTTGCCCACCAAAAGGGAACCCGCGCATTGCAACACCATTACTGGAGTTCGCATGGGCAGCTATAACCAATCCACCTTCTTCTGCGATTCGCCGGTAAACTGTCAGAACGTCTGAAGTTGCCCCAACTGTAGCAGAACCGTTATCAAGTTGGTCGCGAGGGATGTTCAAGTCAATTAGCAGATGTTCGATATCCCGCACTGATTTATCCGGGTGAAATACACCCAGTATATGAAAACCAAAAGTTGCCGTGAATTCGATTCCCGGCAGTATGAGAATCTTTTGCTTAAGTCGGCGATATTCATCAAGCGTGCTGCGTTCGTCCGGCATAAGCCGGTTTAAACCCTCCAAAAACTCCAACTGTTCGATTTCATCCTGCATTTGGCGGTAGCCAGCCACGGTGTTGTGATCGGTAAAAGCAATCATATCCAATCCACGTTTCTCGGCTTGCTGAAGTATATCCAGATAAGTGATATTCTTCTGTTGATAATCGCTGGATGCTGGAGTATGAGTATGTAAATCAATCGTGATCCACTGATTTGTGGAGCGAGAACTTTTTTTTGCCACGTGTTATTGTCCTAAAACATGTTGTATATAACCTACAAAATCGTCTGGCATGTAGGGTTTAAGAATAAAACCATCTGCCCCAGCCTCTTGGCTTTGTTGGGTGTATTCAATCCCGGATGACATTAGTACAGGTATGAATTGTAAATTTTCCTTCGCTTTCATCCTGGCAAGAACATCAAATCCACTATAGTCTCCTAGGTTAACATCAAGGATTACCAGATCTGGGTGTTCATGCTCAATTGACCAGATGACTTGCTCCAAACTGCCATCCGCTGCATTTACAGCAACTGAATATCCTTCCAACTCCAACAGATGCACCAGGAGAGTCAACATAATCGGATCGTCTTCAATCAGCATAACTTTTGACATCTTATTCCGCTATTGCTCCTGGGTGTGTTTTCTTCCGCGGTTTGCGTTTCGCTTTAGGAGTTGGCTCTAAGGCTGCTGCCAGGACATCATCAACCGTCTCTGCAAAGACAAATTTGATCGACTTGCGGATTTCCTCTGGGATATCCTCGATATCAAGTTCATTACGGGCTGGTAGGATAACCGTCTCGAGAGCAGAGCGGTGGGCGGCGAGTACCTTCTCTTTAATACCTCCAACGGGCAATACCTGACCACGGAGGGTAATCTCGCCAGTCATACCAATATTGGCACGCACAGGACATCCACAAAACAACGAGACCAGAGCAGTGGCCATTGTTACACCAGCCGAAGGACCATCTTTAGGTTGGGCGCCTGTCGGGACATGCAGGTGAACGTCTGTATGCTCAAACACCGCTGGATCCAATTTGAGCTGTTCTGCTCGCGAGCGAACATATGAATAGGCCGCTTGTGCAGATTCCTGCATGACGTTGCCCAGCGAACCTGTAATCTGGAAACCTTTCGCACCTTCCATGCGCGTAGCTTCAATGAAAAGGATATCACCACCTACCGGGGTCCAAGCCAGGCCAGTTGCGACACCAGGAATCGCGGTGCGCTCGGCTATCTCTTCATTCCCAAAGTATTTTTGTCGACCCAGGAATTCCGCTGCTCGTTCAGGTGTAACTTCAAGAGCACTGGTATTACCTTCTGCAATTCGCGTGACTACTTTTCGGCAGACAGAACCAATCTCGCGCTCAAGATTTCGCACACCGGCCTCACGTGTATATGAGCGGATGATCTTACGGAGGCCGTCATCAGTGAAGGAAATTTCTTCGGAGCGCAATCCATTTTCGCGAATTTGACGAGGTATCAAATACTGTTGGGCAATGGCTATCTTCTCCCGATCGGTATAGCCAGCAAGGGAGATAATCTCCATCCGGTCTCGTAGCGGCCCGGGGATTGTTTCGAGGGAGTTGGCAGTGGTGATGAACATGACCTGGGACAGATCGTATGCTACTTCCAAATAATGGTCACGGAATTCAATGTTTTGTTCAGGATCAAGAACTTCTAATAACGCTGAGGCTGGGTCACCGTGAAAATCAAAGACCAGTTTATCCACCTCATCAAGCATAAAGACTGGATTGCGGAATTCAATGCGGCGGAGAGCTTGTAATATCCTGCCAGGAAGAGCTCCGATATATGTACGCCGATGACCACGGATTTCAGCTTCATCACGCATGCCCCCCAATGATATTCTTACGAACTTACGCCCCATTGCATGTGCAATAGAGCGCCCGAGTGATGTTTTACCAACCCCTGGTGGCCCTACAAAACATAAGATCACACCTTCCCTTACCCGGCGGATTTCGTCGTCTGAATCCGAAATAAGTTCATCGGTGCGTTCCAAGCGCAATTTACGCACTGCTAGATACTCGAGTATCCGCTCTTTGATATCTTCCAATCCATAATGATCCTGGTCAAGCACTTCGCGCGCATGTGATATGTCTAGATTGTCCTCTGTGATTACGGACCAGGGTAGTGACACTAACCAGTCGAGATATGTCCGGATGACACCATATTCCGCTGCTGCAGCAGGCAATCGAGATAAGCGGTCTAATTCACGCCGGGCTTGTTTGTCTGCTTCTTCAGGCATTTCAGCGGCATCAATTTTCTGGCGAAATTCATCTACTTCGGCTGCTTGCTCATCTCCTTCTCCAAGCTCCTTCTGGATAGCCTTGAGCTGTTCACGGAGAAAATACTCGCGTTGAACCTTTTCTATTTCTGAGCGCGCCTCGCTTTGAATCTTTATCCCAATCTCAAGGACTTCAATCTCGCGCACAAGTAGAGAAGCTAACTTCTGCAATTTCTCAGTCGTGGAATTCAGCTCGAGCAGGCTTTGGGCTTCGACAAGCTCCATTCGCTGAAAATTTGCGACAGTGTATGCAGTTTGGAGAGGGTCGTCAAGGGCAGCAACCGTAGATACCAGTTCACGCGGGATCGAAGGGATCATTTCCGCTATCCGCTCGAATTGATCGCGCGCATTGCGGGCTAATGCTTCGATTTCAGCACCTTCCTCGATGGTCTCTGGAGTCAATTGAATGGCAGCCTTTAAATAAGGTTCCTGTTGGATATATTCTGCAATGCGGAATCGGGCAATACCTTGAACGACCAACCGGATGGTGCCATCTGGAGCTCTAAACAACCGGTGGACTTGTGCAACAGTTCCAACCTCGAAGAGGTCATCTGGAGCAGGAAGTTCTAGTTCCGGGTTTCGGGAGGCAATCAAACCTATTAAACGGTCTTCGCCTGAGACGACATCATCCACAAGTTGGATGGATCGTTCCTGCCCGATGGTGAGTGGGACTGCTGTTTGTGGGAATACGACTAATCCGCGAAGCGGCAATATTGGCAGCTCTGAGGGGATCTCTGAATCCACGGTATCGGGACCCCGTGAGAGTTTTTCTTCTTCAAGTGTCTCGCCATCATGGTCGATCACTTGGGGAATTATCTGATCAAAATATTTATCTTCCATAAGTTAAATACGATAAGTGTTCTACGATACACATTCAAAACAAGATGTGTAGGATTGTTATATCTTTCCTGTCTCAATCTTCGACTTGAATCTTGTGCGGGCGCGCGAAGGGCAGGATAACTTGTAAGAAGCCGTTGTTGTAAAATGCTTCAATATTATTTGACTCAATAGTATGCGGTAATTCCACTTCTGTGACGAACTCACCGAAAGCCACTTCCATTTGATGGTAGGCGCGCTTCTCAGTTGTATCAACACGGATACCACGGATATATAATAAGCGGCCATCGAGTAATATTGAGAATTCGCTCTCTACCATTCCTGCAACTTCGACCCGTACAACAATGGCATCGTCCGTGTCATATACATCCGTCGGTGGGCGCCAAGCATTTGACCGCCAACGTAGTCTAGTCCGGGCATCATCCGAACTGTTATGTGCAACTTCATAAAAAACATACCGCCCAGATTCGGACGGATGTGTTCTCAGTTCAACCAACAACATATGACTGCTCCTGATATTCTCTCAGATATCGAAATAACAATAAATGCGCAGCAATCAATATTTCCAACCACTATCCCAATGCCCTACGCGCAGCCGACAGAACTTCTTCATACTCTGGCTCAACCCCTAAAGCAGGCATGTAAGCAGCATAACAAACAATATTTTCTTGATCAACAACAAAAATGGCTCGCCGAAGAATACGTCTCTCCTTGATTAAAACTCCATACTGCTCTCCGAATTCAGCAGTGTAATGGTCGGAGAGTGTAACGACTTGATCAACACCCGCGGCAGCACACCAATCTTTGATCACATATGGTAAGTCCATGCTGATAGTGAGAATGACAACATCAGATCCCAGTCCAGCAGCCTCTTGGTTGAATCGCGAGTTTCACGATCGCAGACCGATGTATGCAGGGATGGGAGTGCTGCAATTATGCGCACTTTACCCCGGGTGTCCGCTAAACCATTGAAATCCTTCCAATCCATAGAATGGGCTGTAAATTCTGAGGCCAGCGCCCCAACCCGCACATCTTCTCCGACTATGACGACCTCTTGATCGCCAATCTTTAATAATCCTTTACGTTCAACGCTCATCATATTATCCGGATATTGATCTATGTATCGTCCTGGATCTATCATCCCTTTTTTGACAAGAGTATCCAGGGTCAGTATTTCTAGACAGTATTTTGGCGCCCCCGGCGGGATTCGAACCCACAACCATCTGCTTAGAAGGCAGGTGCTCTATCCATTGAGCTACAGGGGCAATTACTTAGTCTGCACAAGGACGAATTCCTTTGTACACACGTCTGCTTGAAAAAGTCCGCAAAATAGTTTGTGGTGGTTTCCGTAGTCTTTCACCTAACTCAATCGCAGTAAGACCAGTATTACCGTTAGACAGAAAAATCTTGAAAGCTGCATCGACAAGAGCTGTATGTTCAGTGATGAAGTCATCCTGTTTTGCACAATGGGAGATGAGGACATGCTGTAATCCATCGACACGCTGAACTTCTGCGGTTTCTGGATCAATCCAATCTACCATCTCGTCTGACTCCAATCCAGCAAAGGCTTCCTGATGTTCGGAACAGAGATTGCTACGCAAGTACACACGCCAGTCCCGGTCATTCTCGCGCCACCAACCGAAATCAATCCGAAAACAAGTGTCCAGTGATGGTTTTACGATGCTAAAACGCTTTACTTCACTCACTTCCCACTCCTTTCGAAAATCTTATCAGTTTACCTCTGCGCCGATAAATCGGAAATGAAGATCACCAACGTGATCAAACCAGGGGCGAGATGCCAACAACGCCAAAATCGGTTCTGGAGGACAGCGGCGGATAATATTGATTGCGGCATATAGTTCAGTTGCATGAACATGAGCCTGGGGATTAAGTTTAGCTAGTTCTTTGACCGTGTTAACAACGATCTGTTCGAATGCAGGTCGCTCTTTTGCGATTTTTGCCCATGCTAGATCAATTGAATCAGGATCAGGTACAGCAACGACCATGCGATCATCGAAATTCACAGGCACTATTTGTTTAAGCATAGCAAAAACCAAACCCCCATCCGATCCAACCAATACTGTCCGAACCCACTCACGAGTTGTTCGCTGACTATCGCTAAAGATTATCACATCACCCGGGGTTTGTCCTTGTCGAACTCGGATTACACTGCCCGGAATCAACTCAGCAGATTCATACCACTCTTTTAAACCATATACATAATGTCGGTTGCGAAGTACCCAAGCTGGGAATCGCTGCCCGTTATCGCCATCCACAAACGTAACCCGAATGCGCGGTGCTTCATACGCGGTCGGGAAAAGATGTGAGACCCGAGGCGATAGAGGCAAAGTTCCTGCCCGCCAATGTGGGTAAATTAATCGCACTTCAACTTCAGCAGGATTCTTAACATTCCGGGTAGTAATTGACAGCTCATCGTCTAGCTCTTTAATAAGTGCCAACATCTGGCTGCTAAGGACTGAAGGATCGTAGTCAACCTCATGATAGAGCAAGAAGGATGGCGTTTTAAGAACTTCGGCGGGTTCCAACCGGCGCAAGAACCACAAGACTTCACCCGCCGGTCCAACTTCGTCGAAGCGGTCATCTTCCTGCAAAGCTAAATCCATAGAAAATTCCAATAGTTTTGGATTGACATTAGATGTCAATTCAACTTGTTCAATTAACGCAGATGTGGGTAATGGTCCTCCATTGTTTAAATCCAATACCGCTTCTGCTAGGTTGAGGTGACCAATGTTCACATCCACGAGGAGTGCTCGCGGGAACCACCGCCCAGCAATACGAACAAAGTCCTCGTGCTCTTCAAGACCCGATTCTACCGAAGCAATGATTTGTCCATCATAACTATGCAGGACAAAATTGGGGTTGAGCGAGTCATGATCCTCACTAATATCTGGGGGATCATTCAATGCGTGCTCAAGGAGATTTCCTGCATATTCATGTGATTCACCATCATCAAAATCGATTTCAATAACATCGAAGTCACCAGCATCAGGATTATGTCCAGGGCGCGAATTAATCACTTTGCCCCGCCGCCAGCCGAGTGCCGGAAAGACCAATATATTACCTACAGCATACTGCTCTTTTGGATAATAAATCTCACCCCCTGATAATCGCTGCTCTTCAAGAGTCGTCTTTTCCCGTTGAATGCGCTCTGTGACCAATGTCTTCACCAGCTCCTGCGAAGTCATAGGGGTCTCAGACTCAAGCAAGTAATTATACAAATACTCGATATCTTCGGGTTCAAGCTTAAACGTCGCCCAATAATCCTCTTTCAAGGAAAAACTCATTGTAACCATGAATATGAATGCCTCAAACGCGCTAATATTTCCCAGTGATTAATCCTGAGACAGGATGGTGAATTACACCGAATCTAATTATACTCGAAGTGTTAAAATATTTTGTCCTGGTTGCCATTTATAGACGGAAATCTAGCAGTCTGATATTTATTTTGTATCAACTAGAACTTTTTCAATTCTACTTCTCTATCCCCTCGCCTCTATCCCATTTCTTACAATGTTTGGTTGAGAAATAAAAACCCAGGTCTGGATCGTCTCCATCTTGTTTGTTCCAGCGATCTAAATTTAGATACTCCGCCTTTATGATGGAAGTTCTATGGCGATATCCTTCTGATCACGGTATCTGTAATTCCCTGTCTTAGCTAATACCTTCTCAACAAATTTTTCGGGAATGTCAACCAAGGTATGCTGATCCCTAATCACAATTTTCCCAATTGTATAGCCCGGAATTTTAGCATGTGCAGAAATTGTCCCTACGACATCATTCGGTCGAATACCATGCATCCGACCACGGGTCATACTTAAACGTACCATCCCAGACTCATGCGAATCCATACCGCTGCTCGAAGCTCGCCCAGCTCGATACTTATTGAACGCTTTTCGCTTACCGTTCGGGCTAACACGTTTATCAACTTTTATCCGCACATCATTGATTGGGGCAATTGGGCGTTGTTTTTCTTCAGCGCGAGCCATCTTCAAAGCCGCTGCAGCTACCTTGAGCGGGTCATTACCCTCGCCAACCAGTTTTTCTACCATCGCCATTTCGCGTTTGGCACGATCGCGCTCCAACCACATCATCATTTCCTTATATAACTGCGTATCGCGATAATCTTGAATATCTTTTTCTGTAGGCAGCTTCACCTGACTGATCTTATGTTTGGTATGTCGTTCAATCTGACTCAAATGACGTCTTTCTCCAGGTGTCACTAGCGAGATCGCCACCCCGGACTTGCCAGCCCGACCTGTCCGGCCAACCCGATGAATATACGGGTCAATCGAATTCGGTAAATCATAGTTGAAAACATGCGAAATATCATCAATATCCAACCCGCGTGCAGCCACATCGGTTGCTACTAATACCTGGATGTGATTCGCTCGAAAACGGTTTAGAACTCGGATGCGTGCATCTTGGGTTAGATCGCCATTTAGGGCTTCAGCCGGAAAACCGCGTAAGGTTAACAAATTCGCTAACTCGCTGGAGGAAGCCCGCGTTCGGGTGAAGATCAGCGCACTTGAAATTTCCTCGACCTCAAAGATGCGAGTGAGGGCAGCTAATTTATCTTTCTGGTTGACGAGATAATAGCGCTGATTAATTGTCTCAACCGTCAACTGTTGGTGGTCGATTGTTATTGATTTTGGATCTTCCAAGTACCGATCGGCAAGTTTGCGGATCGCTTTCGGCAGAGTTGCCGAGAACAAAGCTGTTTGGCGCTCGGTTGGGGTTTCCTGCAAAATAGTTTCGATATCCTCGATAAAACCCATACTGAGCATCTCATCTGCTTCGTCCAACACAACCGTACGAACGGCATCGAGCTTAAGAACTTTCTGGCGGATTAGATCAAGCAAGCGTCCAGGGGTACCAACAAGGATATCGACCCCGTTTTCCAACTTCCGTTTGGGACGGTTATATGGTTGACCGCCATACACCGCCATTACCCGCCCATCCATTTGACGACCATAGGCATAGATCGCATCAGCAACCTGTATCGCTAACTCCCGGGTTGGAGTCACGATGAGGGCTTGGACATGTCGTTGTTTGGGTACTAAGTTTTGCAGGATGGGCAATGCAAAAGCAGCCGTTTTACCGGTGCCGGTTTGGGATTGGGCAACCACATCATAACCCGCTAGCATTAACGGAATTAGCTGGGATTGAACCGGGGTCGGTTGGGTGTAGCCGAGATCGACTACGGCCTGCACCAATTCGGGGCGCAGGTTTAGGGCGGCGAATTCATTCGTCATCAAAATCTCCTCTTGCTGTTTTGATTACTCCTGATCCCGCGCAAAGTATTCCAACCTTTGCAACAATCCAAGTGGATTGACACAGCCCTTTCGGGCTTCGTTGCGTGTTTTGTCCGCTCATAAACTAACCCCACTGCGGCAAGAAAAATGCCCGACCATCCGGCCAGGCAACCATTTGGAACTCTCAAAACATAATTATTTAGTTTTATGTTGGCCGATTGGCCAACTCCGAAAGTATACCACGGTTTTTGTTTTACATGAGGGGTGCTTTGCACTAAACATGAAACGACACACTCCACAAGATATGTGAAAATGTCAGGCAGGTTATCCCCCAAATAATATGACAAACGCAACTATTCGCAATATTTAAATTGTGTAAATATGGGTGAGTGGACCTTTGCAATTCCTGATACATCCATTTAGCAATATCGTTGAATGTTTACCAAATCAATAGGAGCAGAATAATGAGTAAAATCACCCGTGAAGATGCCCTTGAGTACCATCGTTTAGAAGGGAAACCCGGCAAAATCTCGGTCGTGCCGACCAAACCAATGGCAACCCAACGCGACTTGAGTTTAGCGTATACGCCCGGGGTAGCAGTACCAGTTCTGGAAATCGAGAAAGATCCCGCAAATGCTTACGAATATACCTCTAAGGGCAACCTGGTTGCCGTAATTTCCAATGGGACTGCTATCCTCGGTCTTGGTGATAGGGGGGCGTTAGCATCAAAACCTGTCATGGAAGGTAAAGGCGTGTTGTTTAAGCGCTTTGCAGACGTTGACGTTTTTGACATTGAAGTTGATTCTCATGATCCAGAAGAAATCATTAAAGTAGTTGCAGCGATTGCTCCGACTTTTGGGGGTATCAACTTGGAAGATATTAAAGCCCCGGAGTGTTTCCATATCGAGGAGACACTGAAAGAGATGCTCGATATCCCGGTTTTCCATGATGACCAACACGGGACAGCTATCATCGCTGGCGCAGCGCTGCTGAACGGGTTAGAGATTATTGGCAAAAAACTAAGTGAAGTAAAAGTTACCATTTCAGGAGCAGGAGCATCGGCTATTTCTTGCGCCAAGTTGATGGTTCGTTTGGGGGCTACACGTGAAAACATCACACTTGTAGATTCGCGTGGGGTCGTATACAAGGGGCGCGAAGCGGGAATGAATAAATATAAGCAGCTCTTTGCTCATGAGACTGATAAGCGAGATTTGGCAGATGCGGTCCGTGACGCCGATGTCTTTTACGGTTTATCCATAGCAAATATTCTGAAACCTGAGATGGTCAAAACAATGGCCGAATCACCCTTGATCTTCGCGATGGCAAATCCCGATCCGGAAATCAAGTACGAATTGGCTAGAGAAGCCCGTCCGGATGCTATTGTCGCTACAGGGCGCTCCGATTATCCAAACCAAATCAATAACGTTTTGGGTTTCCCATTTATATTCCGAGGAGCTTTAGATGTCCATGCGCGGGCAATTAACGAAGATATGAAGGTCGCTGCCACCCATGCGCTAGCTAATCTAACAAAAGAGGATGTCCCGGATAGTGTACTGCGCGCCTACGGAGTGGACAGCATTAAGTTCGGTCGGGATTACATAATACCCAAACCGCTTGATCCGCGCGTGCTGCTATGGGAAGCGCCAGCAGTAGCCCAAGCAGCGATGGAAACTGGCGCTGCTCGTCGGCAAATAGATATTGAGGAATATCGTGAAGAATTGACCTACCGACAGGGAATGGGAGAATATGTCCGGCACTACATAATGACTAAAGCAAAGAGCTGCCCTGACAAAAAACGGATTGTATTTGCTGAAGGCGAGGACTCGAAGATCATTCGAGCAGCTTCAAGTGTTGAAGACGAAGGGATAGCGGCACCAATCTTGATCGGCAATCCTGAGGTGATAGAAAAACGCATAACAGAATTGGGACTGCACTGTTGTCCGGAGATCATAAACCCCTCTGAATTCAATCGCTTAGAAGAATATGCCCATGCATATTATGAGTTGCGGAAACGGAAGGGGATGACATTACAGGTTGCCCGGAAGCGGGTTTTAGAATCGAATGTATTTGGTCCTATGATGGTAAAAATGGGCGATGCCGATGCATTTGTGTCGGGCTTAAACTATGATTACCCTGAAGTAATCCGCCCAGCTTTGCAGATCCACCACACACAACCCGGTGCTGCGCGAACTGCTGGTGTCTATATCATGATCGTCAATAGTAAAGTCTATCTATTCACGGATGCGACTGTGAACATCGATCCCAGCGCAGAAGATCTGGCAGAAATCGCTTGCTTATCAGCGAATTTTGCTCGTCAATTGGGGTTGGAACCGCGGGTCGCATTGCTCTCCTTCTCGAACTTCGGGAGTACTCCTCACCCGCTCTCCAACAAAGTCAGGAAAGCAATAGATATCATCCGCATGAAATGTCCTGATTTCGAAGTTGATGGCGAAATGCAGGCTGATACGGCTGTAGTCCCCGACATCATCGAGAACCGCTATCCATTCAGTGAAGTCAAAGATGCCAATGTCTTGGTCTTCCCATCTCTCGAAGCTGCCAATATCGCCTACAAATTACTTGCACGTTTAGGGAATGCTCAGGCCATTGGACCGATACTCTTGGGTATGGGAGCTCCGGTACATGTACTGCAAACAGGAGATGAGGTGCGGGATATTGTAAATATTGCGGCGCTAGCCATCATGGACTCGATGAACCGTGAAGGCTGTTAGAACACCAAAAATAACCTCTGCCTAATATCCAGTATTCTGCATAAGATTACATCCCAAGAATTGGGATGTAATCTTTTTTTACTGCATAAGCAGGATATGACAACAGCATTTAAGGGGGTATGGTACGATTATTTGGCATGGATATAAACTATGGAGGTAGTTGAACATTGATCAATATCTGTTTCGTCTGTCTAGGTAATATTGTACGCAGCCCGTTGGCAGAAAATATGTTTAAACATCTAGCGGAAATAAAAGGGGTAGGTGAGAAATATATGGTTGATTCAGCCGGGACAAGTGCCTGGCATGTCGGTGAGTCACCAGATCATCGCATGCGGCGCGTAGCCGCTGAACATGGACTAGATTATCGTGGCCGATCGCGTCAATTTGTACGCAAGGATTATGATCGTTTTGATCTGATTATCGCTATGGATCAAGAAAACCATCGGAGTCTCGTTCAGAAAGCGCGTACACCGGAGCACAAGGCTAAACTTTACCTCATGCGCGAATTTGATAACATGAGTGGAAATCAATTATCTGTCCCAGATCCTTATTATGGAGGTCAGGAAGGTTTCGAAGCCGTGTACCTGATTATCGAGCGTTCATGTCGAGGGTTGCTGCAGGCCCTTGAGAAAAATGAGCTCGATATTCAACGCCGGTTTAATTTTTGATTAGCTTTCAGGAGTAACCTGTGGTTCCGGTTGACATACAAAATTGGATCGAAGAGAATAGTTATGGAGCGGTAGTTGCCGTCAAGACTGTTGGAGGGGGCTGTATCAGCAACGGCGCCAAGATAACTACTACAACGGGAGATATATTTTTTCTAAAGACTAACACCCATGCTCCATCCGACATGTTCACATGTGAAGCGGAAGGGTTAATTGAGCTTGCTTCTGGAGATAAAAACGGTATCTCATCCGGACCACGTATTCCAAAGGTGCTTATTTTTGGAAGAGATTATATTCTTCTGGAATATATCTGCTCCAGTGCTCGCAAAAGTGATTATTGGCTGGAATTTGGCCGTGAACTCGCATCCATGCACAAAGTTACGAACCCGATGTTTGGGTTTCACCACGACAACTACATCGGAGCGACTCCTCAAGTAAATACATGGACAACCAATGGCTTCGAGTTTTTCACAGAGCAGCGTTTACTTTTCCAGGCACGATTAGCTCATGATCGCAATTATCTGGATCAATCCGGAGTTCAAAGAACCACTTCAGTATGCCGCAGGTTGCCAGAGTTAATTCCCGAACAACCAGCTTCCCGAATTCACGGGGACCTTTGGAGCGGAAATGTAATAGCTGATGAGAACGGCAGCCCTGTTCTCATCGACCCAGCAGTGAATTATTGCTGGGCAGAAGCAGAGTTAGCGATGACAACGTTATTTGGCACATTTCCGGAAACTTTTTATCAGGCATATCAGGAAGTACGCCCACTAGCCCCGGGGTACCGCGAGAGATTTCCGATCTACAATCTCTACCATGTACTAAACCACGTTAATCTGTTTGGCCGCAGTTATTTGAGTCAAGCTAACTCCATCTTGAACCGCTATGCTTGATTCTCAAGATGGAATGAGGGAATGCATATATCATCCAGGTGTGTGGATTTGAATAGGATGCCAGCAACTTGGTTGATCGATTAGATATGTAAATATGAATCGAATGCTGGTTCCCAACCACGCGGCACAAACTCACCCGTACTGATATCCTGGACATATTCGCCTGTAAATTCTCCATGGATAATCTTGTTTAAAGAATCTACAAAGATATCCACTTCCTCTATTGTGTTATACAAACCGAATGAAACCCTAATCATACCCGGCATATCAGATCGATCACCAGCCAGCATTTGTGCTCGGACAGCATCGGCCTCAGCATGATCAAATTGCAGGAGGTGCAGAAGGTAAGGGTGCGCACAAAAACACCCACTCCTCACACCAATACCGAATTCATGTCCAAGTATTGCTGCGACCTTGAAATGAATCATCCCTTGAATTTGTAAAGGTATAACCCCCAGTCTGCTGCTGGCTTCAATTGGATCACGACTACCGTAGATTATCACCTCTGGTATCTCCGCAAGCCGGTTTAGAGCGTGCGCTGTCAACTCCGCTTCATGCTCAGCCACCTTATCCATACCAATTCGCTCAAGCTGGCGAATAGCGGCAGCAAGAGCAACAGCCCCAACCGTATTTGGGCTGCCGGCTTCATCTCTGTCAGGAGGTCCTGCCCAGATGACCGAGTCGAGGGTGACAATCTCAACCGTCCCACCACCAGTTACATCCGGTTCACCTTGTTCAAAGATGTCTCGCCGCCCAACTAGTGCCCCGCTGCCAAAAGGTGCATACATCTTGTGGGCTGAGATCGTCACAAAATCTATATGAGCGGGATCCTCAAGCGATCGCATATCTACTTTTCGGTGGGGTGCAAGCTGAGCGCAGTCGACCGCAATGAGTGCACCCGCCTGATGGGCTTTCTTAGCAATCTGATAAATCGGATTAATGAATCCTGTAACGTTGCTTGCACCGGTGATCGCTACCAGGGCAACCCTGCCAGAATATTTTTCCAGCAAGTGCTCAAAATCATCTTCGTCCAATCTGCCATCTTTGGTGAGCTTCATATGGATGGTTTGTGTGCTGGCTCGCCAGGGCAGGTCATTGGAATGATGCTCCATCCCACTCGTCAACACAATATTCCGTTCTGCGGAGAATGGGAAGCGTCTGGCGAGTTTATTGATTGCTTCAGTTGTATTCTTCACAAAAATGCAGGTATGGTCACAATTTCTAGCCCCGAGAAAATCAAGCGTAACCTGCCTGGATTGCTCATAAAGATGTGTGGACAGTTGGCTCTTGTAACCCGTTCCACGGTGGACACTGCTGTAAAACATCAGAAATTGATTAATGCAAGTCTGGACATACTTTAAGGATGGAGTCGAAGCCGCGTTATCGAAATTGATATATGGTTTTTTACCACCATGCAGTATTGGGAGCAATATTTCTGTGCCAACAAAAAGATTCCGATAATGATTTTTCTCTGTCATCTGCTATGTTTGTCTCCTTGGTAAGGATCGATTCCTCTATGATAGTACTTAAGTCCTATTCGAGTCACATAAGAATCCCTTGCAATTCATAATTATTTCGTATATACTGTGTGTACTTGTGGGAGAAAGTGGGAGAAAGTGGGGCGCCGGAGTTTATCCGGCGTTCTGCAATTAAAGGCGAGGTAGAACAGATGTTCCTCGGGCAGTATCAGCATAATGTGGATAGCAAAGGCCGGTTAACCATTCCGGTTCGTTATCGCGAGATGTTGGCTGATGGTGCCTACATCACACAAGGTTTTGAGCGCAACTTAATGGTCATGACAGTGTCGGCCTTCGAAACGATCACCCAGCGGGTAAAACTAATGAGCATTACTGACCCAAGAGCCCGATTGCTGAGAAGATTATTCTACTCGAGTGGTGAACGCGTTGACGTCGACAAAGCAGGTCGGATCCTCATTCCACAATTTCTCCGTAATACTGCCGGATTAAATGGCGAGGCGGTTGTTGCTGGAGTCGGTGATTATTTTGAAATCTGGTCTCCTACAGCTTGGGCAGAGCAGGCCACAATCTTAGAAGATGCAGATTCAAATGCAGAACGCTTTATCGCTTTTGATATCACGTCTGAAAACCCGTAATTGGATATCTGAGAAGGTAGATATCCGTGCACCAACCTGTTCTTTACCAAGAAATTATACTCGCTTTATCCCCGCAGAGCAGTGGTCGTTATGTTGATGGTACGGTCGGATTGGGTGGTCACGCATGGGGAATATTAGCGGCCAGTCAGCCAAATGGTTTACTGCTTGGTTTGGATGTCGATCCCGATGCCATCGTACTTGCAGAAAAGCGTTTGGCAGAATTCGGCCAGCGTGTAAAACTTATCCGGGGATCGTATTCAGATTTATCTGCTCAGTTGGAACATATCGGCTGGAAGTCAGTTGATGGGATTCTGCTAGATTTAGGCATTTCTTCTTTGCAGTTGGATACTCCCCAGCGTGGATTTTCATTCAGATCTGATGCTCCCCTGGATATGCGTTTCGACCCAAACAATCCGGTACGAGCGGTGGATTTGATCAATTCACTTCCCGAGAGTGAAATAGCCGATATTTTATATCGCTACGGTGAGGAGCGGAGGTCTCGGCAGGTGGCACGGGCTATCGTTGCGGCTAGACCTGTATTGACAACAAAACAATTAGCTGGTGTTGTTTCGTCCGTTATTGTCAGCGGGCGGACAAAGTTGCATCCTGCAACGCGCACATTTCAAGCATTCAGGATTGCAGTCAACCGTGAATTGGAAGCGCTTGAGAGTTTCCTGCCCCAGGCAGTATCAGCTTTATCCACTCAAGCAAGATTAGCGGTGATCTCCTTCCATTCACTCGAGGACCGGATCGTAAAGCATTATTTTCGCCGTGAAAGCACAGGCTGTCTGTGTCCTCCAAAATATCCCTTGTGTACTTGTGGACACGAGGCGCAATTACGTCTCCTCACTAAACGCCCCACAAGGCCTGGGAATTCTGAAATTTATAATAACCCGCGAGCACGCAGTGCTCGTTTGCGGGTAGCTCAGAAAATTTAGTGATTGCCTTTGCCTGATGAACTGAGGTGCTTGTTGCAGTAGAAAATTACTTATGAGCACCGTGTTCGAGAATGGGTAAGGGTGATTGGTCTACTCTGTAGATAGAACTATTGGCACAACACTTGCATGCAACCTGGTTGCAAGGAGAACGTCGGGATATGAGTTCCCTAAGCGCTAAATAGCTTGCAGGAGAAAGAGAAATGGAACAGGTAAGCAGCATTTCACAAGCATACTCACAAGCACCCTGGCGAAAGCAGCTCCAGATTATTGGGTTGTTCCTTCTTCTGGTTGTTTTTGTCGCGTTGATAGCAGGAATTTATCTCAATGTCACTGCTCGTGCGGCAACTCTTGGTCGTGAAATCTTGATCATGCAGTCACAGATCCAGAAACTAGAATTAGAAATTGCTGACCTTGAAACACGCTTAGCAATCGCGAATTCCGGACAGGAGATGCAAGATCGAGCACTCGCTTTAGGATTTCATCCAATAGAAAAAGATGAATTGACTTTTATTGCCGTACCCGGTTATTCCCCCCGATGGGGAGCAGTCATGGCTCCTGCACCGGAACCTGTTGAAATTGTATCTGCTAGCCTGCCAGCAGACTACACCGAATCGTTGTTCGATTGGATAATCAGACGTGCCCAGATTCAATTTGGCCGCCTCGAGGTCTTGCCATGAAAATGGAGCACGTTTGGCGCTATACGCTATTGGGCACCCTGTTTACTGTCATGGCTGGAATGATAGTGATCCAGCTTTTACGAATTCAATTAAACCGTGCTCAAGTAGAAAAATTCATTGAACAAGGCCAATCGTATGCTGGAGAATGGCGGACATTTTATCCAGTGCGCGGCCAAGTTTATGATCGCTGGGGAAACCTCTTGGCTGGAAATACTACTGTTTACCAAGTGGGTGTTGAACCTGCCAACGTACGGAATCCTCACACGGTTGCCTTGGCTCTCAATGTGGTACTCGGCTTGGATTACAACGATGTATACCAGCAGATTACCCAAGGACCTACATCCCAGCTTGTTTACTTGGTTTTAGACGATTATGTACCCCAGGAAAAAATCGATCGCCTACAACAATATGCTGGAGATATTAGTGGTGCATATTCGATTGGTGAAAATCAAGAAGCACCAAGTTTGAAAGGATTGGTCTACCAACCACACTTACGCCGTAACTATCCTGAAAAGGATTTGGTTTCTAATGTGCTTGGCTATGTTGGATTTGATCAAGACGGAAATCTTCATGGTCTCTACGGGATAGAAGCAAAATTTGACGAACTGTTGGCAGGCTTACCGCAACGCTTATGGGTTCCTAATGACCCAAATCGTGCTCAGGAATTACCAGATATCCCAGATGGGACCAGCCTGATGTTGACAATCGATCGTGAAATACAGGCGACGATGGAGACCATCTTGGATACTTCGATCGAGTTCAATGGAGCGGAATCCGGCACGATCATCGTTTTGGAACCAAATACTGGTGATATCTTGGCTATGGCGACAAGTCCGCGCGTAGATTTGAATCGTTATTGGGAATACGAGGATTTGATCACAGGTTCAATACCTTTCAACCGAGCTATAAGCCAGGCTTATGAACCTGGTTCAGTATTCAAAATCTTGACGGTCGCCGCCGCTCTAGATAAGGATGTGATCGAACCGCAGACAACTTTTGTTGATACTGGGGTATTTGAGATTGGTGGCACTTATATTTATAACTGGAATTCAGCTGCTTGGGGACCTCAGGACATTACCGGCTGCCTGCAACATTCACTGAATGTCTGTCTTGCCTGGATTGCAAAAGAGACCGGCCCAAAGGATTTTTATAACTATATGAATTCCTTTGGGATTGGACATTTGACAGGTATCGATTTAGCCGGTGAGATGACCGGACGCTTGAAAGTGCCGGGCGATGCAGATTGGTATGATGCGGATTTAGGCACTAATTCTTTCGGACAAGGTGTTTCAACAACGCCATTACAGATGGCTGTTGCTGCTTCTGCTATTGCGAATGAAGGCAAGATCATGGCTCCGCGTATTGTCCGATCAATCATTGACAATGGTCACCAATCAGATATAGAACCCCGGGTTATCGGTCAACCGATTGCCGCAAAGACGGCAAAGACACTCTCTTTCATGCTTGCTAGATCTTTATTAGATGAAGCTTCAACCGCTCTCGTCGAAGGATATGAACTTGCTGGGAAGACTGGTACAGCAGAAATCCCCACGCCATACGGCTACACCAGCCATGTTACAAATACATCTTTTGTGGGCTGGGGACCAGTAGATGATCCCCGCTTCTTGGTGTACATATGGTTTGAGAAACCTACCTCCTCCATCTGGGGATCGGAAGTTGCGGCAATCGTATTCAGCCAAGTCGTAGAGAGGTTGGTGGTCATCATGAAAATACCGCCGGATACGATCCGGCATGCATTAGCAAGCCAGTAAACCACTGCATGTCATCATGGTGATTCAGCAGCCTGGCTATTTGCACATTTATAACTTAATGGACTTCGGAAATATGGGATAGAGGGCAGATGCTGACCATAGCGGATATCTTAGAAGCCCTGGGTGGTGTACGCCCATCACAGGGCAACCAGGTGATCACCGATGCAGTGATTGACTCACGTGAGGCGTCACAGGGATCGATGTTTATAGCACTGCCTGGTGAACATAGCGATGGTCATGATTTTGTTGGTGATGCTTTCAAATCTGGTGCTTCAATCGCCTTGATCCACAGAGTATCGTATCAAGAGTTTGACATTTTGGATCTTAGGTCACCATTAGCATCATCGGAAATCAGTATCCCAGAATTTCCGTTTTGCATCCTGGTTGATGATAGCCTGCACGCTCTGCAGATTATTGCCAGTTATTGGCGGCGGAAACTTATTCCCCGTGTCATAGGCATCACGGGGAGCGTGGGCAAATCGACAACAAAAGAGCTGATCGCTGAAGTTTTGGATCAGCGCTTTCGCACCTTAAAAAATCCTGGCAATTTAAATAATGAGATCGGGTTACCACTGACGCTTCTCCGTCTCGATCGAGGACATCAGGTCGCTGTCCTCGAAATGGGTTTCTATGTCCCGGGAGAGATTGCACTACTATGTGATATTGCTCAACCCCAAATCGGAGTCGTGACCAATATCGGCACGGTTCATGCCGAACGGGCTGGCTCGCAAGAAGCCATTGCGCGAGGAAAGACTGAACTTGTTGCATCTCTACCAGCAGCCCCCGTTGGAATTGCAATATTAAACAACGATGATCCATTAGTCAGGCAGATGGCTGAGAAAACTCGTGCGCAGGTGTTTTTCTATGGGCTGACCGCCGAAGCTGACCTATGGGCTGATGAAGTGGAAGGTCTGGGATTGGACGGAATTCGTTTTCGGCTTCACTATAAAAACGAAGTCCTCCACCTGCAAGTGCCACTAATCGGCCGCCATTCTGTTCATACCGCATTGCGATCATCTGCGGTGGGGTTGTCAATGGGACTCACTTGGCAGGAAATTGTAAAAGGGTTGCGATCCGGAAAAGCCCAACTACGACTAGTCGCAGTTCGAGCGCATAATGATGCGGTGTTGTTAGACGACACGTACAACGCTTCGCCTGCATCCACCATTGCAGCTCTCAATTTGCTTGATGAGATCGATGGCAATAAAATTGCTGTCTTGGGCGATATGCTTGAATTGGGTCAGTACGAGTGGCGCGGCCACGAGATGGTTGGCGTAAGAGCAGCAGAAGTCGCTGATGAGCTCATCACGGTGGGTGAACGGGCTAAACTGATCGCCGCGGCAGCCCTGCGTGCTGGTTTCCGAGATGATCGGGTGAAACAGCTTGCCGATTATCAAAATGCGATTGATTATTTGCTGCCTCGCTTACAAAAAGATGATGTCGTTTTGGTGAAGGGATCACGTGGAATGCGAATGGATAATATTGTAGCGGCTTTGGAGCAGCATAAATGACCCAGGCTTCGATGGCTTTAGCTCTCGCGGGGCTTAGCTTCATGTTAACGGTCATTTGGGGCACACCCCTACTACGTGTCCTTCGCTATTTCGGGGTAGGAAAGATTATCCGGTTCGATGGTCCTCAGCGACATGTGTCCAAGATGGGCACACCAACAATGGGAGGCGTATTATTCGTCTTGCCAATCCTACTGGTGACCGTGTTGCTAAACGCCAGCGTCTTGATCGGTTTTAAAACCTTAGGACGATCGGTGCTACTCCCTTTGGGTGTTATGGTGATTTTCGCAGGGATTGGCGCAGTTGATGATTGGCAAGGATTACGAGGCCGGCGACGTGGAAAAGGGATGAGCGCTCGAGTAAAATTCTTGCTCCAGTTGGTCGTGGCTCTCGTTGCTGCTCTGGGTATGTACTATGTCCTAGATGTCCCGCAGCTTTTTATTCCTGGCAAACCAGAGGAGATTCAACTTGGTTTGTTTTTCATCCCGATAGCAGTTTTTATCATCTTGGCATCATCAAATGCTGTGAACTTGACAGATGGATTGGATGGATTAGCTGGTTTGATCTCGGCAACTGCTTTCGCCAGTTACGGTGGTATTGCACTGATGCAGGGACAAGTGTTTTTGGCTCGTTTCTGTTTCACACTTGTCGGAGCTGTATTTGGTTTTTTATGGTTTAACGTGCATCCGGCTGAATTGTTCATGGGCGACACAGGATCGCTTTCTTTGGGATCGACACTCGCCGTGGTTGCCCTCATGACAGGTCAATGGTTTATCCTCCCGGTTATTGCAGTTATTCCGGTCAGTATCACACTTAGTTCGTTGATCCAGGTGAGCTACTTCAAGTACACCCGGCGTAAATATGGTGAAGGAAGACGATTACTAAAAATGGCACCCCTACAACATCACTTTGAGTTAATTGGCTGGAGTGAGACTCAGATCGTACAGCGTTTTTGGCTAATCAGCCTTCTGGCTGCCATGCTTGGTGTGGCATTTGCGGTGGTATAGACTGATGTTATTAACTGGGCTGGCACCTGACCCTTTTATTGACCCTGGTTATGGTAATTGGATGTTGGAAAAAGCTTCTTGGAAAGATCGAAAAGTAGTCATCATTGGAGCAGCTCGCCAAGGACTTGCACTTACGAAGTACTTAGGCAAGCATGGAGCAATCGTGGTGGTTAATGATCGCTTGACTGAGCAGGATTTAATACCGCAGCGCCAAGAGATAAGCGAGCATTTTCCTACCTTCGACTATCCGGTTGAGTGGGTGTGTGGAAGCCATCCGATAGATATATTAGATGGGACGGATACTGTCTTTATCTCCGGCGGTGTACCCTTATCACTTCCGCTAATCCAGGAAGCCAAGTCGCGTGGGATTTCGCTCTCAAACGACTCACAGCTATTCCTCGAAACAGCTCCTTGTACGGTGATTGGCATAACGGGCTCGGCAGGTAAAACAACAACTACCTCTCTGGTTGGAAGCATTTTGCGAAATGCCAATGAACTCAATTCAACGCATATGCCGCCCCGGAATGTCTGGGTCGGTGGAAATATAGGCAAACCTCTCCTGTTACAGATCGATGAGATGGCTACGAATGATCTCGCAGTAATGGAGCTTTCTAGTTTTCAGCTTGAGCTCATGACTCGCTCACCGCAGTTTGCGGTCATACTGAACGTTACACCCAACCATCTTGACCGTCATGGGACCATGCAGGCTTATACCGATGTGAAGGCGAACATACTCAAATTCCAGTCACGAGAGGGGACTGCCGTATTAGGGCGGGATAACAGCGTTGCATGGGGATTGGCGCCTGAAGTCCGTGGAAAACTTATCTCATTTGGTGAATCACCCCTGACCGATGAGGAAGGTACTTTTTTGAAAGACAATGATATTTACTACCATAGTGAGGCAGGGAACATCAGGGTTATGGCTTGCTCGGATATTCCTCTGCGGGGTAATCATAACCTACAGAATGTCCTGGCTGCGGCTGCAATCTCGATAGCTGTAGGGGTCTCACCACAGCAAGTTAATTCTGGCATAAAGACATTCTCTGGGATAGCACACCGGCTGGAATATGTACGGTCTTGGGGAGGAGCTTCCTGGTACAACGACTCCATCGCGACCGCCCCTGAGCGTGCCATGGCTGCGATCAAATCATTTGATAATCCGATCATTTTATTAGCGGGCGGACGGGATAAGGATTTGCCATGGGACAATTTCGCTACACTGGTGAATGAACGCGTTAAGCATATTATTGCTTTCGGAGAAGCCGCTGAAATTATCACAAGCGCTGTTCATCAAGACAAGCATTTTGTCGACAGAAATACCAGCGCACAGCACGTCTTTCGACGCAAAGGAATGCGAGATGCGGTTGCGGAAGCAGCCTTGCTGGTTGAGCCGGGGGATGTGGTTCTGCTCTCGCCCGGAGGAACCAGTTATGATGAATTCCGCGATTTTGAGGAGCGTGGAGAATGTTTCAAACAGTTGGTAATGAATCTATGAACCAAACACAAACTAGACAACGCAAATCACAGAATAAGTCTGTGCGTTTGAAGATTGATGTTCCACTCTTATTGATAACGATCATTTTGTCAGTGTTCGGTATATTAATGGTCTATTCGGCAAGTTGGGATTATGCAATTCGCTTGGGCGAGGCTGCACATTATTTTATCAGCCGACAGATCGTATTCTTGATTATTGGAATCATTGTAGCAGTAATCCTAACATTCTTTGACTACCACTTTTGGCGAACCCTTGCAGTCCCGTTGATTGGACTTACGATTGTTTTGTTGATCGGGGTTTTGTTCTTTGGTGAGATCCGGAATAACGCCGTCCGTTCATTGTTTGGCGGATCGGTCCAGCCTTCGGAGTTAGCCAAAATAGTTACGGTGATCTATCTGGCAGTCTGGTTGTATGCGAAACGCGATCAGCTACATGATATTACGCTAGGCTTGATCCCGCTTGCCGGTATCTTAGGAGTAGTTGGTGGATTGATCTTTGTTCAACCAGACTTAAGCGCTTTCCTGACCATCTTTCTCCTGGGCGGAATTATGTTTTTCTTGGCAGGCGGTGATTTGAGGCAAATTGTGTTGCTTGTATTGGTAGCGGCACTTGTTGGTTGGATAGTCGTAGTTATTAATACGACAGGCGGTGAGCGCGTTCAGAGTTATCTCGCAGGGTTGAAGGATCCTTTTCAAGCGTCATACCATGTCCGCAGATCTTTGGAATCCTTTGTCAAAGGTGGCTGGCTTGGGGTTGGCATTGGAAAGGCCGAAACGAAATTGACCGGCTTGCCTGTTCCACCAACCGACAGCATATACGCTGTTGTCGGGGAAGAAACAGGTTTGTTCGGATCGATCACATTAGTCGTCCTGTACACGATCATGATGTGGAGAGGTTTGATCATTTCCCGGCGGGCACCAGATCGATTAGGAACTCTGCTGGCGGCTGGATTGAGTTTTTGGCTGGCAATAGAGGCCTATATCAATATGGCCGTGATGGTAAACTTGCTCCCATTTGCGGGTAATGCCCTGCCCTTTATGAGCGCCGGTGGATCCAATCTTTTGGTGTCTTTAGCAGCCATTGGCATTCTAATGAATATATCTCGTTTATCTGCTACAGCAGACGGGAAAGAAGGGAATCCTTACGGTGCGGTTGTTGATTTGCGCAGGTGGAACCGGTGGCGGCGTGTACCCCGCGCTCGCCGTGCTCGAAGCGCTAAATAAAACACAGAATCATGTCTCTGCGGCTGATGCTGCATCAGAGGTACTCTGGGTAGGTAGTCGTGGTGGAATGGAGGCGGAATTGGTTGGACGGGTCGGTGTACCCTACAAGTCAATACCAGCAGCAGGTTTGCACGGCGTTGGTTTGCGTGCATTACCAAATAATCTGCGCGCATTGTTTTATGGGTATAAAGCATCCCGTCAAATCCTTGCTGAGTACCGACCTGATACATTATTCTTTACGGGCGGGTATGTCGCTGCGCCGATGGCGATCGCAGGTCGTTATATGACTGGTAATATTGACCGTCCACGCATCGTAACTTTTGTTCCCGATATCGAACCCGGATTAGCGTTGAAGGCATTAATTAGGTTCTCAGACCATGTAGCTGTAGCTGCCCCTGACACCCAAGGGTATTTACCACCTGCTGTTCAGGCTGAAATCACCGGCTACCCGGTGCGTGAACACCTGCAATCATGGACTCGACAACGTGGCGTCCAGCACTTTAATCTTGACCCGGATATTCCCACCATATTGGTATTTGGCGGAAGCCGTGGTGCACGCTCGATCAACCGGGCATTAATGGCTGCCCTGCCCACATTGCTCTCGTCTGTACAGGTTATCCATATCAGTGGTACCCATGATTGGACTACGGTTGATGAAAATCGCCAGACGATACAGGCGACGTTGCCTGATGCAATATTCCAGCACTACCACGCTATGGAGTATCTGCACCAGATGGGTGCAGCTTTGAGTGCTGCGGATTTGGTCATCTGCCGTGCTGGGGCTTCAGCCCTGGGAGAATTTCCTGCGTTTGCATTACCGGCAATCTTAGTTCCATATCCGTATGCATGGCGTTATCAGCAAGTAAATGCTGAGTATTTGGCGCAGCGTGGTGCAGCCGAGATCATCCAAGACGAAGATTTATCCGCGATGCTGCTTCCCACTATCCTGCGCTTGTTTGAAGATCGACAAACATTGGCAGAAATGGGCACAAAGATGTCATCACTTGCAAAAGCGAGTGCAGCGGATGATATTGCCCGCATAATTCGAAAAATACCGCTGGAAAAGCGAGGTCTTCAATGATCACTTTGAACTTCGCTTTCTGGATGATGATCATTCTATTTGCTGTTATCGGGGCCATGCGTGGCTGGGCAAAAGAGCTTCTGGTTACTTTCGCAGTAATTTTAGGATTATTCGTCATCGCCGTGATTGAACGTTTTGCACCACAGAATTTACGCCAGTTCCTATTAACACAGGGACCACCCCAATTCTGGGTTCGTTCAGGGATATTGATTGTGCTAGTTTTTTTTGGTTATCAAACCCCAAACCTACCACGTATTCCACAAGAGAGATTTGTCCGCGAGAAACTTTCCGATACTCTTTTGGGATTTTTCATAGGAGCCTTGAATGGCTACTTGATCGTTGGCTCAATTTTATACTTTATGGCAGCCTCTGGTTGGCCATTTGCGCCCAATATTACGCCGCCGACAACAGAATCAGTAATTTTCAATTATCTGCCTCCAGAGGTTCTTATCGCAAATAATAGTCCATTGATCTATTTCGCAGTTGCCGTCGCATTCGTGTTTGTCCTAGTGGTGTTTATCTAGTCTGGTGATTCAATGACACACATACATTTAATAGGCATTGGAGGGACCGGATTATCCGCAATCGCGCGGGTTCTATTGGAGCGTGGTGTCATAGTGACCGGCTCCGATATGCAAGACTCACCACTGATTGGAGCACTACGAAATGGTGGTGCCTCTATCGCAATCGGGCATGCTGCCAGTAATGTATCAGGCGCGGATATCGTCGTACGTTCATCTGCGATTCCGGATAGCAATATTGAGGTTGAAGCTGCTAGAGCCACCGGTATACCCGTGCAGAAACGCAGGGATTTGTTAATGTGGCTGTTGAAAAATAACCAGGTTATCGCCGTAGCTGGAACGCATGGAAAAACAACTACGACTGCTATGATTGCCTGGATGTTTACTGCGTTGGGATTGGATCCATCATATATCGTTGGGAGCCCTGTGATCAATTTAGACTCAAATGCCCACGCCGGTCATGATGCTCAATTCATCATCGAAGCAGATGAGTATGATCACATGTTTTTGGGTTTATATCCGCATTTAGCCGTAATTACCAATATCGAACATGATCATCCGGATTGTTTTCCAACGCCCAAAAGTTTCACCCAGGCTTTTCTTGAATTTATCGGACAAGTTGAACCTGGCGGGAGTGTCCTGATGTGCATTGATGATCCTGGTGTGCTTGCGTTGTTGGAGGAGGCTGTGGTGGAAAGAGTAAATGTTATAGGTTATGGGATTGCCCCACACACTCATGGGCTATCTCCTAATTATGTTGCCCGCAACCTGTACATAAACGAGTTAGGTGGTTATACCTTCGATGTTTATCGAGTTCAGGAAGAGACCGTAGAAGCAGCCCGGATTACTCAGGTCTCCCTACGTGTCGCCGGGGAGCATAATGTTCGTAATGCATTGGCTGCCATCGCCACCGCTGAATTACTAGGACTCTCGCCAGACCAAGCAGCCGATGCTTTGAGAGCATTCAAAGGCACCTCCCGACGCTTCGAAATTCTAGGCGAAACTGAAGGGGTGACAGTAATCGATGATTATGCTCACCACCCAACAGAAATCAGGTCTACGTTAGCTGCTGCTCGGGACCGCTACCCTGGCAAACCAATTTGGGCTGTTTGGCAGCCGCACACATTCTCCCGTACGCGGTTGTTGTTTGATGAATTTACCAACTCATTTGCAGATGCTGATCACGTCTTAGTGACTGAAATATATCCAGCACGGGAATCCCGTCCAGCGGATGGTTTCTCCTCATCTGAAATTGTTGATGCAATGCATCATCCTTCTAAGTATTATGCTTCAGACTTTGACCAAGCTCTACAAATTTTGCTAACGCAACTTACTCCTGGAGATGTCTTGCTGGTCCTATCTGCTGGAGATGCAAACCAACTTGCCCGTCTTGTACTCACCACCTATCATAACCACAGGCATCAACCAGACATGGCTGGCTTGAACATGAATGGCTGACCATGATTATTGCTATTGTGCGAGTAAGCTTGAGAACAGCGCTTTTGGTAGTTGATATTCAAGCCAAAATCCTTGGTAAACAAGGGTCGTGCTGAATTGAGTAAACGTGAAATTGGAACCTTTACACTCGAATAACAATATCCCGCCCAGAAAAGACGAGGAAACTGTGCCTGTAGAAAAGTCTCCCTTGGCTATGGAGGTGCAGGAGCTATTGGGTGATCGATTAATACTAGATGCTGCCTTAAAACGACACACTGCGGCTCAGGTTGGGGGTCCTGCTGACGGATTGATTGAGATCCGCTCACTTGAGGAGCTTGAGCAGACTGTTAGCATTCTTTGGCAGTATCAGTGCCCATTCCTGATTTTGGGAGGTGGTTCCAATGTACTGGTCAGTGATGTCGGAGTACGCAAGATCGTGCTGATTAATCGAGCCCGGCAGGTGCATTTTGACGAACTTGATGGTCAACCCGTTGTCCGGGCAGAATCTGGAGCGAATTTTGGCTTAGTAGCTCGCCTAGCAGCAAAACGAGGCTTATCCGGCTTGGAATGGGCTGCCGGGATACCCGGCACGATAGGAGGTGCGGTGTTCGGTAACGCTGGTGCCCATGGAGCTGATATAGCTTCGAATTTGCTCGTGGCAGATATCTTGCACCAAACTGGAGGCTGGGAAAGTTGGGCTGTGGAACGCCTCGGTTTTGCTTATCGTGATAGCGCACTTAAACGGAAAGCAGTGCCTGATGGCCAAACTTATCCCACTTCCCCGCGAACGGTCATAATGAGCGCAGTTTTTCAACTGGTCAGGAGCACTCCCGAAAAAGTCCAGGCTAAGATCGATGAATTCATCGTATATCGCCGCAAGACACAACCACCCGGGGCAAGCATGGGATCCATGTTTAAAAACCCACCTGCTGATCATGCCGGTCGATTGATTGAAGCTGCTGGCTTGAAAGGGCACCGATTGGGCGATGCGAAGATAAGTGATCTGCATGCAAATTTTTTCATAAACCTCGGCCAAGCAAGTGCAAAAGATATTCATCAATTGATCTGCCTGGCTCGAGACTCAGTCTTTGACAAATTTGGAGTCAAATTGGATTTGGAAATTGAACTAATTGGAGAATGGGATATTGTGGGAGACGAGAATAGGTAAATTTCACCCATAATTGTGGGTTGTTAAGTTATTTGAGGTGTGTATTGACAGGTAACAAACTGCGGGTAGGAGTGATTTTTGGAGGGCGCTCAGGCGAACACGAAGTGTCGCTTATGTCGGCGCGCTCAGTGCTCACAGCTATCAACTCGCAGAAATATGAGATAACGCAAATTGGAATTACGCATAATGGTACCTGGATTGCTGGTACAAATATTCTGGAAGAGTTATCAGAATTGAACAAAGGAGACTACTTAACTGCTGCCTTGCTGCCAGACCCAACCCGGAAAGGTATTTATACGATCGTTCCAGACCATAATGGAGAAAAGCTTTCCCTTTTGACCGAAATAGATGTAGTATTCCCTGTCCTGCACGGATCTTATGGGGAAGATGGTGCTTTACAAGGTGTATTTGAGATGGCGGATATCGCTTATGTTGGTGCTGGTGTTCTGGGATCATCACTCGCGATGGATAAGGGAGTTTTCAAAGATGTCATGCGCTCCCAAAATATCCCGGTCTTAGGTTCAAAGTGCGTTTTGCGTAAGCATATTACTACCGACATGGATAACACGCTTTCCAGTTGTGAAAAGGTTGCACCCTACCCCTTGTTTGTCAAACCAGCCAATTTAGGCTCCTCGGTTGGTATCAGCAAATGCAACAACCGGTCGGATTTAGGGGAAGGATTGCTTGAGGCAGCTCGTTACGACCGGCGGGTGTTAGTCGAACGTGGAATTAATGGAAGGGAGATCGAAGTAAGCGTTATAGGAAATGATGATCCTGAAGCGTCTGTACCGGGCGAGATTATTCCTGAAGCAGAGTTTTATTCTTATGATGCAAAGTATCATGATGATCATTCTGAGTTGAAAATCCCAGCAGATATCCCGCTAGATGTCGTCGCACGGGTCCAAGACTACGCCTTGCAAGCATACAGAGCGATTGATTGTGCGGGTATGGCTCGAGTTGATTTCTTACTGGATAAAGACACAGGTGAGTTGTATCTAAATGAGATTAATACTATTCCTGGCTTTACCCAAATCAGCATGTACCCTAAGCTTTGGGCTGCTTCTGGCAAATCGTACTCCGAGCTCTTAGATAATCTGATTGAGCTCGCAATTGAGCGAAAAGTTGATCGTGACCTCACCGAAAGGAAGTTTGAACGTTGATGGGACAGGTGTCATATGGCGGAATTGAGTAGATCGAACAGTCAAAGGAAACGAACCAGAAATTCGGGCAAAAGAGACACGCGGGCTAACCAGCCCACACGATCCTCACGGACCCGACGACAGGTCGGTAGTCCGTCTGTACCCCCGATCATGGTTCGTGGTGGACTGTCTGGTTTAGTTACAGATGTTCCCAATCGCAAAAAATCAAAGCCCCGCCGCCGGTTTGATCTCGCCTTGGGAACTAACGGAGCGGAGATGCGCCTGCCGGGGATACCACAGGTCGCAATAGGATGGCGTTTCGTTTCTGGGTTGCTGATGGCAGCCTTGGTAGCAATGCTTTTCCATCTATGGAACTCGCCTATGTATCGTGTCAAGGAACTTCAGATTAATGGTCTGCGCCGGTTGGATACACGTGATGTCGCAACAATCCTGGGTGTGACCGGAGAAACAATATTCTCACTAGATGTAGAAGAGTTAGAACAGAGATTAGTTGATACTTTTCCCGAGTTTTCTGCTGTCGAGGTTGAGGTGGGCTTACCATCAGGTGTGAAAATTTCAGTGGAGGAACGACGGCCAATCATGACTTGGCTCCAAGGTGGACGTACTTTATTAATCGATGCCAACGGTATTGCTTTTCCAAAGAGGTCTGAAGCTGACCAGGTCCCACCCTTGATGGTATCGGCAACCGTCTCCCCCGCTGGTGATATGCCTGCCGAAGAAACCGAAGTGAAGGCTACCCAATTTATCCCTGTCGAGATGGTCTCCGCAATCTTGTCGATGAGTGGCCACGCCCCTTCTGGTAGTGCCCTTGTCTACGACCAACTGCGTGGTTTAGGCTGGCGAGATGCACAGGGATGGGATGTGTATTTTGGTGATGTGCGCGATATGGGCCAGAAATTGATTCTCTACAAAGCTATCGCCGAAAAAATAAATGAGGAAGAGATTACCCCGTCTTTGGTCAGTGTGGAACATATTCATAACCCATACTACCGGATAGATAATTAACGCACTGGAGCGATGGATTGATGGATGAGGAGATTGTAGTAGGTATAGATGTCGGCACGACCAAAATCTGCACTCTAGTAGCCAAACAAGAGCCAGGTGGCGGTGTTCGCATCCTGGGCGTTGGCATTGAACCCTCACAAGGGATGCGCAAAGGTGTAGTGGTCGATCTGGCCGCAGTTACATCGTCGGTTACACGTTCGCTTGATAAAGCTGAGCGCACCTCTGGTTACGAGATCACCTCTGGTTTGGTAAGCCTAGCCGGTTCACAAATTACATCCGCGAACAGCCGGGGAGTCGTTGGTGTCACGGGTAGGATCATTGACCAGGAGGATATTT